>JAISUQ010000098.1 GCA_031272005.1 Coriobacteriales bacterium
CTCCCGGATGATCCTCAATGTCGATAAGCTGACAAAGAGCATCGGCTCGCGGGTTCTGTTCTCCGAGGCCAGCTTCACTATCAACGAACGCGACCGCTATGCCTTGGTGGGGCCCAACGGCGCCGGTAAGACCACGTTGCTGAACATCATCGCGCGCCATGATGGCGCCGACAGCGGCAACGTCACGCTGGTCAAAGGCGCCGAAGTCGGCTATCTGGAGCAAAACGCCATCGAAGAGGGCGGGGAGCAGACCGTGCTGGCCGCCGTGCTCTCGGCCGCCGCCGACCTGCTCAGCATCCAGCGCCGCCTGACCCATCTGGAGGAGCTCATCGCCGCCAGCCAACAGCCGGACGCTGCCGGCGCTGCCGCTGCGGAAGCCAATGCCACCACCGCTGCCGCTGGCGCTGGCGTTGCCGCCACCGCCACCCAGGAGAAGCTGCTGGCCGAGTATGGCCGCCTCAGCGACCAGTTCGCCCACGGCGGCGGCTACACGCTCGAGCCGCTGGCCCGCAGCGTACTGTTTGGCCTGGGCTTCAAGGAGCAAGACCTCACCCGCCCCACCGCCGAGTTCTCCGGCGGCTGGCAGATGCGCATCGCCCTGGCCAAGCTGCTGCTGCGCACACCCGACCTGCTGCTCCTGGACGAGCCCACCAACCACCTGGATCTGGAGAGCGTGCGCTGGCTGGAGGGCTTTTTACGCAGCTACGCCGGGGCAGTGGTGGTGGTCAGCCACGACCGGGCCTTCATGGACGGCATGGTCGACCACATCATCGAGATCGACAACGGCCGGCTGGTGCTGTATCGCGGCGGCTACAGCGATTTTGAGCGCCAGCGCCAGGCCAACCTGGAGCGCCTGCGTGCCGCATATACCGCCCAGCAGGAGGAAATCGCCCGCACCGAGGCCTTCATAGAGCGCTTTAGATATAAAGCGAGCAAAGCTAAACAGGTGCAGGACAGAGTCAGGAAACTGGAGAAGCTGGAGCGCCTGGAGCTGCCGGAGGCCCGCAAGAAGGTCTCCTTCCGCTTCAAACAACCGCCGCGCACGGGTGACAAGGTGATAGAGCTCAGCGGTGTGGAGAAGGCCTACGGCGACAACGCGGTCTATGGCGGCACGGACGCGGCAGGCCACAGACGCCCGGGCATCGACGTCACCCTGTATCGCGGCGACAAGGTGGCGCTGGTGGGGCCCAACGGCGCCGGCAAGTCCACCCTGCTGAAGCTCCTGGCCGGCGCCCTGGAACCGGATGCTGGCCGTCGCGAGCTGGGCGTGCATGTCTCCGTCAGCTATTACGCCCAGCACCAGCTGGAGGAGCTCAATGTCCGCAACACCGTCTACCAGGAGCTGGACGCCGTGGCACCGGGCTGGACGCAGGCCGAGGTGCGCACCTTGCTGGGTACCTTTCTGTTTACCGGCGATGATGTGGACAAGAAGGTCAGCGTGCTCTCCGGTGGCGAGAAGAGCCGCCTGGCCCTGGCCAAGATGTTGGTCCAACCCACGCCGCTGCTCTGCCTGGACGAGCCGACCAACCACCTCGACATCACCTCCTCCGACGTGCTGGAGGAAGCCCTCAAGGCCTTCAACGGCACACTGGTCTTCATCACCCACGACCGCCACCTGATCCGCGCGGTGGCCAACCGCATCATCGAGGTCCAGGACGGCAAAGCTACCAGCTACGCCGGCGATTACGACTACTATCTGAGCAAGACCGAAGGTACGGAGACGGAGAAAAGCCGCGGCGCAACCAATTCAGCCTTCTTAGCGTCGGCTGGCAAACCCCAGTCACAACCTGGGCCTGGCCAGGCCGCCGGTACCGGCACAACCGCCAGCACCAATACGGGTAGCGCAGGCAATAGCATCAACGCGGGCGCCGGTACCGCCGCAACCACCGTCGCAACCGCCGCCACAACCACCACCGGCGTCAAGACCAAAGAGCAGCGCCGCGCCGAAGCCGAGGCCCGCAACCGCGCCTATCGCGTACTCAAAGACGACCGCAAGCGCCTGGCCGAGGTCGAAACCCAGCTGGACACCGACAACGCCCGCCACGACGAACTGGTCACCGCCATGGCCTCCGCCGAACTCTACAACGACAAGGAAGCCTTCGCCCAGACCTTAAGCGAATACAACACCCTCAAAGCCCGCATCCCCAAACTGGAAGCCGAATGGTTCGAACTAACCCAACGCATCGAAGCCGAACTCAACGCCGGGTAGCGCAAATTGCTACGACTGTGTAACTTGACCATTAGGCGCGGATTGATGATGTAGTTCCAGTCCGTGAACGGCCTTGTCTTCTCTATATTGATTGCCGCGATGTGCGATACGATTTGCAGGCTGCCGGATGTTTGGGGTTTTCCAGTGCGTGGCGGGGAGAACCCTCCTGTCTGTCAATGCATTGAGTATTGCACAGTGATTGGAGGTCTCTGCAGTGGCAAGGGAATCTCTGCAGTGGTTAGGATTTCCCAAAGCAGCAAAGGTCAAACACGAAAAAAGTCATTTTTTGGCAAAAATTTGCGTTAGTTAGTAGGGTTTTAAGCCATGCGTTCAATTACAAAAAGCGACGCGGTGTTAAAAGCGCTGGTAAATAGCTTGCAGCTAAACTTGTTGCTGAAACAAGCACGGAAACTGCTGTGTCACCGAGCCCGAATTGCCGCATTAATAGGCCGAATTTCACTAACTAACGCAAATTTGTGCTAAAAATCGCCAAAATTCATGTTTGACCCGGCTTTCAAGCTATGCCACTGCTCTACAGTCCTCCGCAGTCCTTGAGCATCAACCCTATCCGTTGCCTTTGGTTAGCATTAAATCAGCGTTTCTCTTACTGCTTATTGAAGCTGGCTTAACTGAGTCAATAGGTGAAAAACGTCATAGAGTGTATCGTAGAGCAAAGTCTGGTCAATGATTGAGTTCAGAGTGGCCAGCCGATGAGAACTTGTTGTCGTCAAGCGTAGCGAGTTGACTCAAGCAGAAACTGAGGGATTCACTATACTGTAAGCATGGCGCAAAACCTGGGGCAGGGTTTGCTGGGTTGCGGGACGGTGTCAGGGAGGAATGATGGAGTGCCTGAAATGTGGGCTGGAGTTGCCGGAGAGCGCGGGTTTTTGCCCGGAATGTGGAACTAAGGTTGAAGCGCTTTGCGAGCCGCCGTCTGAAGCAACAGGCGTGCCGCTTTCGATTATACAACCAGCCGTGGTAGACGCAGAACCTGATCTGGCAACCGCTGTGCCGTCAGTGTCTGCGCAGCCTGCACCGCCTCCGCCGCTGTCGTTTTCAGCGGGGGAGATGCAGCCTGCGCCCCCGCCACCACCTGCAAAGGCCAGTCAGGTCGGCCAGGCGCCGGTACAGGCGCCGGTACAGGTGCCGGCTCCGGCACCATTGGGGGACATGGTGGCCGATCTGGCTGCGCAAACCACACCGAATTTCGGCGCTGGCAGCCCTCCAACTGTAGCGCCAGCGCAGACGATGCCGCCATATCCGGTTTCCACCACCACCCCGGTGCCGGAGTTGACGCAAATCTCCGCCAGTCAACCGGGTTTTGTCACCGTTGGTCAGTCGCCGGCTGCAGTGCCCGTCCAGCCGAAGAAGAAATCCAAGCTGCCACTGGTTATCGGGTTGGTGCTGTTGGCCGTGCTGCTGATTGTCGGTGGCATCGTCGGCTTTAACGTCTACCAGGAGAATCAGCGCAAGACGGCCTACGCGGCGGCGCAGGCAGCCATGGATGATGCGGATTGGGCCGGCGCCCTGGCTGCCTTCGAGGAGCTTGGTGATTATGAGGATTCGGCCACCCTGGCCAGCCTCTGCCAGCAGAACATCGACTACGAGGCCGCTTATGCCCTTTACGACAAAGGCGAATACGAAAAAGCCCGGAAGGCCTTCAAAGCCCTGGCCGGCTTCAAGGACTCCGACGAGCTGGCCTACAGCTGCCAGCAGAACCTGGACTTCCGGGCGGCGCAGCAGCTGTTCGAAGACGGTGACATCAAAGGCGCCCGCAGCGGTTTTATCAGCCTCAGCGACGACGGCTTCAGCCAGGCCGATTCTTGGATTGACAAATGCGACTACGCCCTGGCCGAGGAGTTGCTGACCAACGGGGAGAATTACGCCGCCTGGCAGGCCTTCAATGCGTTGGGCAGCTATGAGGATGCCACCGAGCGCGCCGAAGCCTGCCAACTGCCGTTTCCAATGACCGGGATTATCTGGGATGATGCTGCCTATACAGGCGGCCACTGCGGCATTGAATTCGATTGCACAAACAGCACATATGCCCGAGCCTTCGAAATCTACAATGGCGATACCTGCGTGGCTCTGGTTTTTGTGAACCCGGGCGATAAGCAGATTATCGAAGTCGTCCCCGGCGATTACTCTGTCGTTGTGCATACTGGCGATCTGTGGTGGGGAGGAGAGCTGCTGTTCGGTGACGAAGGATATTCCAGGACGCTGACCTACGATGATGGCACCGATTGGTTTTCAGTGGCTTACAATGATTTGGTGCAGCTGGTTTTCAACTACGAATAGCAGCATGGCCAGGTGGACTGACAGCCATGGACGGCTCAGTGGTGTATGCTGACATGCTGACCACAAAACGCAGGCCTGGCGCAACAACTGGCAGGTCGGGTTGCCAGCCAAAGGGAAAGGAATGAGGGACAATGAGTAAGAAATTGGCATTGCTGACATTAGCTATTATGCTAGTAATACCATTGCCGCTATATGGCTGTTTCGGGGGCTCAGACGGTGCCGGCGGCCTGGGCGGTGATGTAGATGTCACAGACTACACCGTCACCGACCAGACCGGCGCTGCGGTCATCCTCGATCAGCCTGCCGAGCGGGTGGTGGTGTTGTCGCCCTCGGCCTGCGAAATCGTTTATGCCATGGGCGCCGGCAATCTGGTCATCGGCCGTGACGAGTATTGCGACTGGCCAGCCGAAGCTCAGGCGCTGGAGGTGGTGCAAACTGATGGCCAGCCAGACATCGAGCGGATCATAGCCCTTGACCCTGATCTGGTGCTGGTCTCCACGATGGGCGACGACGCCGACCAGTACAGTAAGCTCACCAAGGCTGACATCGCCGTTTACGCCATAGATGCCAACAGTCTCGATCAGACCTATGAAGCCATTCTCCAGATTGGTCAGCTGCTGGGTCGGGATACCGAGGCCCAGGATTTGGTCGTTGGCATGGAGGAGGCCTTTGCCGGACTGATTGACAGTCCGGTCGCCGGCACCGTTTACTTCGAGGTCTCGCCGCTGGAGCATGGGCTCTGGACGGCTGGCAGCGGCACCTTCTTGAATGATGTGGCGGAGAGGCTGGGGCTGACCAACATCTTTGCTGATCTCGATGGTTGGGTCGAGATCAGCGAGCAGCAGGTGTTGGAGCTCAACCCCGACTATATAGTCACTTTGGGCATGTATCCCAGCGAAGTCCAGACCCCGGATGAGGAAATCCTGGCCCGCGCCAACTGGCAGGACGTCCCGGCGGTGCAAAATGGTGCGGTGCTCTATCTGCCCAACAACGAGCTGACCCGTCCTGGTCCGCGCCTGGCGGACGGTGCCATCGCCCTCAGAGAATTCGCCGCCTCCCATCCGGTGTAAACGTGTGGATAAACGCGTGGATAAACGCTGATTCAATCCAACAACGGCAACCCCAAAAGCGCACGCCTCATCGCGCCCTCCGACCTGCGCTAACGCCGCAGCACCGCAGCAGGAGGGCGCGAGAAACTGTGCCCTGCAGATTTACAATCTCTCCAGGCTGGCACAGGCCAGATTGGCATACTCGGCGGTGAAGAACTCCCGCGAGTCGTTGTCGATGTAGGCCTGTACAGGTACGTTGGCGTCGTAGCGGTCGCGGGGGTCGATGCAGGGGTAGACCTTGCAGAGCAGGCCGCGGGTAATCCACTGGCCACCCATCTTATCCAAAGACTCGATGCTGTCATCGGTCAGCACGTTGCCGCCGCAGTCGAAGATACCCTGGTTCCAGGGTTCCTCAGCCGGCAGCTCCGGATACCACCAGCTGGGCTGGGCGATGACGGTGCCGCGCTTCAAACCCCACTCCAGCTTGGCGCGCTGGCGAATCCGCCCACGCGGCGTCTCAATCCAAACCCAGTCGCCATCGCGGATGCCGGCGATGCGGGCGTCGGTAATCTGCATCTGGACTATCGGGTCGGGCCACATCGAGCGGGTGCCGCAACCGGGCACGCGCCATTCGGAATGGAACATCGGGTTCCAGCGCCCGCCTACGGTCAGCCGATAGGGGTACTTCTCAGCCAGCTCGGGATTGGCCTCGGGCGTCTCCGGCAGGAAGTTCCAGGTGGGGATGGGGTCATAGCCGATACGCTCCAGAGTCGTGGAGTAGATCTCGGCCTTGCGGGTGGGCGTGGCAAAGCCCTTGATCTGGCCGTTGGGCAAGGTCTGCCCGTACTTGTAGAACTCCAGCGGCCCGGGCAACCAGATGCCTTCCTGCATCAGGTCGTCGTAACTGACGCCGATGCGCTCAAAGCGGTGGGCGATGGCGTCCTCATAGCGCTCCCAGGGCCATTCCTCACCCTGGCCCAGGCGTTGCCCCAGGCCCCGGAACATATCGTAGTCGCTGCGCCGGTCGTACAGCGGCTCACAGATGCGGTCGCCGCAGAAGAACAGGTCGAAGGCGTCCTCGTTGGTGGTGGCAATCGGGCGCTCCAGGGAGTCGGCCGCCGGCAGGATGTAGTCGGCCAGGGCGGCCGTCGGGGTCTTCCAGTAATCCACGACCACCAACAGCTCCAGGGCCTTGAGCGCCTCGTAGACATGCTTGGTGTTGGGCGCCCAGGCCAACGGGTTGGAGCCCCAGGCCAGCATGGCCTTGACGGGATAAGGTTCCTCCTTGAGGATGGCATCCCAGGCCAGGGTCGGGGTTACCAGCAGATGATGCAGCTGGGGCCGGGGGATGGCCCACATCTTGCGATAACACTCATCAACAATCTCAAAGCCCGGCCAGGCCATCATCCGAAACTGCTCGTTGCCGATGAACTTCGGGCGCACCTCGGGCGCCACGCGCTCCGAGAGCTCCAGCTCGGCGTCGCGCATCGGGAAAGGCTTGGAGCCATCCGGGGCTACGATGCCCGGATCGGCCAGATACTCGCCGCCGGGGTTGTCAACGTTGCCGGTGAGGATGCGCAGCATCGTCTTGGCCACGCCGGAAGCCGTGGAGTTGGGTCCATGCTGGTCGCCACCGCCCACACCCCAGGCAATCCAGGCCGGGCCGTTGGTGGCGTAGGTTTCACAGGCCTCCTGGATATGGTTGGCGCCCACGCCGGTGATCTCGGCAGCCATCTCCATGGTGTAGGGAGCCATGCGTTCGGCCAGCTGGTCCAGTACCGTGCGGCAGCTGATTCTCTGACCGTCGGCCAGGGTCACCTCAAAGTTGCCGAACAGTGCAGGGTCAACTGTCTCGTCGGTATAGTAGCGGTTCTCGTCGCTGTTCCAGACCAGTGGCCCGCCCGTGGCAGCATCCCAGACCACATAGTCCAGCTCCTGGCCGCCAGCCGCCACTTCCGAGGCCCGCAGCAGCTTGCCGCTGTCCTCGCGCAGCAAGAACACGGCATTGGACCAGTACTTGACAAAGGTCTCGTCAAACAGCCGCTGGGAGATGATATGGTTTATCCATGCTAACATCACAATCAGGTCCGAGCCCGGGTGAATCGGCAGGAAGGTCGTGGCGTGCAGGGCTTCGATGCTGGCAAAGGGGTCGATGACGATCAACTTGGCTGGATTGACCGGGCGCTCTGTGGCCTTGGTGATGGTCTCCCAGATGGCGCCATAGGCCGTGCCCTTCTCATACGGCCGACAACCCCAGCAGACTATCGTGTTGGCCATCTCACCGCCTGGCGGCATGGTCGATTCGATTGGCCAGCCGACCATCGACATATTCAGGGTGTAGGTCCAACACCAGCAGACGGTACCCGGGTCGATGATGTTGCCCGGGTTGCCGAACAGGTTAGTGAAGCGGGAGCGCGCCCACAGATGGTCGGAGCGATAGGTGCCCTCGGCCACCACCAGCGACTCGGCGCCATGCTCTGCGCGTATCGCCGCCAGTTTCCCGGCAATCTCGTCCAGGGCCTGGTCGTAGGAAATCTCCTGCCATTGGTCCTCACCCTTGCGTCCGACCCGCTTCAGGGCATGGTTGATGCGTTTGGGGTGGTAATGGAAGCGCAAGAAGTTCTCACCGTCCTTGCCGAAGCGCTCACACATCCGGGCCTGTTCGCTCATCGGCACCAGGCGCAGCAGCTTGCCGTCCTTGCTGCCACCATAGAGCTGGCAGTGTCCATGGCAGAAGAAACAGCGACCCTTGGTCCAGGTGATGCCGTCTTCATCCAGGTATTTGTTGGGGTAACCCTCGGGGAACTCGTCTTTTGGCATTTCCTCTCCTCTCTTACAACAATCTTGCAGGTGCAGCGAGAGGATTATCGCCCGTCCGATAGTTGGGTCGTGAGCATCCGAGAATATTAAACTGGCGCGGAGAACCCCGAAGCGGTACTACTCAGCGTAGTAAACAATACCGGGGCGCAAAGTGCGTACCTCATCGCGCCCTTACGCCCCTACGGCAGCTCGCACCTCTCCACCATGTCGATCAGCTCCTGTTGGGAGTTGATGCCCAGTTTGCGGTAGATGCGATAGCCGTGGGTCTTGGCGGTGTAGATGGAGATGTACAGGTCGCTGGCGATATGCTCGGCGTTGCGGCCCTTGGCCAGCAGCAGAAAGACCTCAGCCTCGCGTGGAGAAAGACCGTGCTGCTTGCAGACCGCCAGGCTGCGACTGCGCCAGCTGCCAGGTGAGCGCTGGCCTGCGCCGTTGCCGCCGGCCTGCGCGCCACCGGCTGCCAACATGGTAAAACCCTCCATCTGATCCAGCGAAATCACGGTATCCAGCATCTCCAGGCCATGGGCTTCGGAGAGTGCCAGCGACTCCATGGCCTTGTTCGAGCGGTAGCGGGTGATGCTGGGGACCAGGGCGCAGCCAAACAGCAGGATCATCGCTCCGGGCAGCTGCCACTGTAATGGGCTCAGTCCAAACAGGGTAAACGCCAGGGGTACGGCCAGTCCAAAGGCCAGCCCCTCCAGAGGCGCAATCATCGCCTGGGAGAACAGGCTGACCGCATTGGGATGATGCTTGTAGGAGACAATCAGCTGGATGTTCCAATGCAGGATGTAATACGCCGCAATGGCTGCACAGAGCAGCGCCGCTGCCAGCTGAGCCAGCGGCCAGCCGGTAAAGGCGATAATCATGCAGACCAGGGCAATCAGCGGCACCAGCAGCCGCTCCAG
>JAISUQ010000179.1 GCA_031272005.1 Coriobacteriales bacterium
TCCAACTCCCGCCAAGACATCGAACAGGTCCAGGCCGGCGACATCTGTGCCGCCGTTGGCCTTAAAGACACTTCCACCGGCGATACGCTCTGCTCTGAGAACAGCCCGGTAATCCTGGAGTCGATGGTCTTCCCCGATCCGGTCATTGATATCGCCATCGAACCGAAGACCAAGGCTGAGCAGGATAAGCTGGGCGTGGCCTTGCAGAAGCTGGCCGAGGAGGATCCCACCTTCCGCGTCACCACCAACCAGGAGACCGGCCAGACCGTCATCGCCGGCATGGGCGAGCTGCATCTGGAGATCATCGTCGACCGCCTGCTGCGGGAGTTCAAGGTCGAGGCCAACGTCGGCAAACCGCAGGTAGCCTATCGCGAGACCGCCGGCAATCCGGTGGAGAATGTCGAGGGCAAGTTCGTGCGCCAGAGCGGCGGTCGCGGCCAGTACGGCCATGTCTACATCAACCTCTACCCGCAGGAGCCGGGCAAGGGCTACGAGTTCGAGAGCAAGATCGTTGGCGGCGTCATCCCCAAGGAATATATTACACCGGTGGATAAAGGCATCCAGGAAGCCCTGGCCTCCGGCGTGATTGCCGGCTTCCCGGTCGTGGATGTGCGCGTGGAGCTGGTTGACGGCTCCTATCACGAGGTCGACTCCTCCGAGGCGGCCTTCAAGATTGCCGGCTCGATGGCCATCAAGGACGCCCTGCGCAAGTCCAAGCCGGTGCTGCTGGAGCCGATGATGGAAGTCGAGGTCGAGACCCCGGAGGATTACATGGGCGACGTGATGGGCAACCTCTCATCGCGCCGCGGTCAGATCCAAGGCATCGATGAGCGTGGCGGCGCCAAGCTGGTTCGGGCCATCGTGCCTCTCTCCGAGATGTTTGGCTATGCCACCGATTTACGCTCCTCCACCCAGGGGCGCGCGTCCTACACCATGCAGTTCAGCTCCTACGAGCCGGTTCCCAAGAATATCGCCGAGGAGATCGTCAGTAAGGCAGGAGGAAACGCCTAATGGCCACCACCACCACATCGCAGAAGATCCGCATCCGTCTGAAGGGCTACGACCACGAGATCGTGGACCACTCCACCAAGCTCATCGTGGATACCGCCCAGAAGACCGGCGCCAAGGTCAGCGGCCCGATTCCGCTGCCCACCGAGCGCAATCTGTACTGCGTGATCCGCTCGCCGCACAAGGACAAGGACAGCCGCGAGCAGTTTGAGATGCGCACCCACAAGCGCCTGATCGACATCCTTGAGCCCACGCCCAATACCGTGGACTCGCTGATGCGCCTGGATCTGCCGGCTGGTGTGGACATCGAGATCAAGTTGTAGCCAACGGTCCGCTGGGGAGCGACACACGGGGTGTCGCCAGTGTCCCATGACCGAAAGTGATAAGGAAGTAGTTATGTCAACGTTATTGGGAAAGAAGCTGGGAATGACCCAGGTCTGGTCGGAGAACGACCAGCTGGTGCCGGTCACCGTGCTTCAGGTCGGACCTTGCGTGGTGACGCAGATCAAGACCAACGACAAGGAAGGCTATGAGGCCATCCAGATCGGCTTTGGCGCCATCAAGCCGAGCAAGGTCAACCAGCCGATGCAGGGCCACTTCGCCGCCGCCGGCGTCGAGCCGCAAAAGGTGCTGCGCGAGGTCCGGGTGGACAGCGCCGGCGTCTATGAGCTGGGCCAGCAGCTGACGGTTGAGGATTTTGCCGAAGCCAAGAAGGTCCATGTCACCGGTATCTCCAAGGGCAAGGGTTTTGCCGGCGTCATCAAGCGGCACAACTTCCGCGGCGGTCCGGGCGGCCATGGTGCGCACTTCCATCGCGCTCCCGGTTCCATCGGCCAGTGCGCCACCCCCTCAAGGGTCTTCAAGGGGCTCAAGCTCCCCGGGCACATGGGTACCGACAAGGTGACAGTGAAAAACCTCGAGGTCGTCAAGGTCGACGCCGAGCAGAACCTGCTGCTCGTCAAGGGCGCCGTACCTGGCGGCAAGAACGCTCTCGTCAGCGTCCGGACAGCATAGGAGGCTTGCGAGAATGGCAACTTTAGCAGTAGACATCAAGAACGCCGAAGGTAAGAAGGTCGGCAGCGCCAAGCTGGACGAGAAGGTCTTCGGCATCGCTCCCAACATCCACGTGCTGCACCAGGTGGTGCGGGCCCAGCAGGCCGCTGCCCGCCAGGGCACGCACGACACCAAGACCCGCGGCCAGGTCAGCGGCGGCGGCAAGAAGCCCTTCCGCCAGAAGGGCACCGGGCGGGCCCGTCAGGGTACCATCCGCGCACCGCACTACACCGGCGGCGGCGTGGTCTTCGGGCCGCATCCGCGCAGCTACGACTTCAAGGTCAACAAGAAGGAAGTCAAGCTGGCCTTGCGCTCGGCGCTGTCTGCCAAGCAGGCCGAAGGCGTGTTGCTGGTCGTGGAAGCCCTGGACTTCGAGAAGCCCTCGACCAAACAGGCTGTGGCCACCCTGAAGGCTTTGGATGTCAGCGGCCGTGTGACCATCGTGCTCACCGAGGAAGACATCAATGCCTTCCTCTCACTGCGCAATATCCCCGGGGTGCGGGTCATCGCCGTCAGCGAGGCCAACACCTACGATTTGATTGACAACAAGGCGCTGCTGTTCACCAAGCCGGCGCTGACGCGCATCGAGGAGGTGCTGAAGTAATGGAAGATCCCCGTCAGGTGATCCTGCGCCCCATCATCTCCGAGCGCAGCTACGACCTTCTGGAGCACAACCGCTACAGCTTCGAGGTTGCCAGGAAGGCCAATAAGGTGGAGATCGGGCAGGCCGTCGAAGCCATCTTCGACGTCACCGTGCTCTCGGTCAACACCATGAACGTCAGCGGCAAGCCCAAACGCGTGCGTTACGCCAAGGGTCACAGCCGCTCCTGGAAGAAGGCCATCGTCACCTTGAAGGATGGCGATAAGATCGAAGCGTTCGGAGTCTAACATGGGAATCAAACAATACAAGCCAACATCACCCGGCCGACGCTTCCAGAGCGTTTCGGACTTCGCCGAGATAACCTCGACGACTCCGGAGAAGTCGCTTCTGGAGCCGCTCTCCAAAAAGGCCGGGCGCAACAATAACGGCCGCATCACCACCCGCCATCAGGGTGGCGGCCACAAGCGCAAGTACCGCGTCATCGACTTCAAGCGCAAGAAGGACGGCGTGCCGGCCAAGGTGGCGACCATCGAGTACGATCCCAACCGCTCGGCCCGCATCGCGCTGCTGCACTATGCCGACGGCGCCAAGAGCTACATCCTTCAGCCCAAGGGCCTGAAAGTCGGCGACATCGTCACCTCCGGCCCGGACAGCGACATCAAGCCCGGCTGCACCCTGGCCCTCAAAGACATCCCCGTCGGCACCACCGTGCATGCTGTGGAGCTGCAACCCGGCAAGGGTGCCGCCCTGGCCCGCAGCGCCGGCACCTCCATCCAGCTGATGGGCAAGGAAGGCGGCTATGCCATCCTGCGCATGCCCTCCTCCGAGATGCGCCGCGTGCTGATCACCTGCCGGGCGACCATCGGCGAGGTCGGCAACTCCGACCACTCCAACATCAAAATCGGCAAGGCCGGCCGCAAGCGCTGGCTGGGTGTGCGCCCCACCGTGCGCGGTACCGTCATGAACCCGGTTGACCATCCGCACGGCGGCGGCGAAGGCAAGAACAAGAGCGCCGGCCGTCATCCGGTCACCCCCTGGGGCGTGCCGACCAAAGGTCATCGCACTCGCAATAAGAAGAAGGCTTCCAGCCGCTTGATTATCCGCAGGAGGAAGAAGTAACGATGAGCAGAAGTCTGAAGAAAGGGCCGTTTGTCGAGCCACGGTTGTTGGAGCGCATCGCCCGGCTGAACGAAGCCGGCGACAAGCAGGTCGTCAAGACCTGGTCGCGGGCCTCCACCATCTTTCCGGAGATGGTCGGTCATACCATCGCCATCCACGACGGCCGCAAGCATGTACCGGTCTATATCACCGAGTCGATGGTCGGCCACAAACTCGGCGAATTCGCCGTGACCCGGACCTTCCGCGGCCACGCCGGCGACAAGAAAGGCAAGAAGTAATGGAAGCCAGAGCCCAAGCCCGCTATGTGCGGGTATCACCCAGCAAGGCCCGCCTGGTCGTGGATCTGATCCGCGGCAAGGAAGTGCCCCGCGCCCGCGAAATCCTGCAATTCTCCGACCGCAATGTGGCCGAAGTTGTGGAGAAGTGCCTGAACAGCGCCGTTGCCAACGCCGAGCGCGATGGCGTCAAGCCGGAGAGCCTGTTCGTCAAGTCGACCTACGCCGACGAGGGCCCCACACTGAAGCGTTATCGTCCGCGCGCCAAGGGATCGGCCAGCCGTATCCGCAAGCGCACGAGTCATATCACCGTTATCGTCGCAACCCGAGAGGAGGCATAAGCGTATGGGTCAGAAGGTTTACCCAACCGGTTTCCGTCTCGGCATCACCGAAGAATGGCGCAGTCGCTGGTATGCAAATAAGGACTACAGGACTACGCTGGCCAATGATTTGGCACTGCGCAAGTTCCTGGACAGCAAGCTGTCCCGGGCCGCCGTCTCCAAGACCGAGATTGAGCGGGCTGGCGACAAGATCAAGGTAATCATCACCACCGCCCGCCCCGGCATCGTCATCGGCAAGCAGGGCTCAGAGATCGACAAGCTGCGCAAGGACCTGGAGAAGATCGCCAATGGCCAGGTCAATGTCGAGGTCATCGAGATCAAGCGCCCCGAGCTGGATGCCGTGCTGATTGCCCAGAGCGTCGCCGAGCAGCTGGAGGGCCGCGTGGCCTTCCGCCGGGCGATGCGCAAGGCCGTCCAGAACGCCCGCAAGAGTGGCGCCAAGGGCATCCGTATCCAGTGCTCCGGCCGTCTGGGCGGCGCTGAGATGAGCCGCCGCGAGTGGTACCGCGAGGGCCGCGTGCCCCTGCACACCCTGCGGGCCAAGATCGACTACGGTTTTGCCACGGCAGCCACCACCATGGGCTCCATTGGCGTCAAGGTCTGGGTCTATCACGGCGAGAAGCTGCCCGGCCAACCCACTCCAGAGCCGGCGCTGGAAGGCTCCAGCCGTCCGGATCGCGACCGTCCGCGTCGTCCGCGTGGCGAAGGGAGGAAGTGAACATGCTTATCCCCAAGCGCGTCAAGCACCGCAAGGTGCAACGAGGCTCGATGAAGGGCACGGCCAAAGGTGGCACCGAGCTGAACTTCGGCACCTATGGCATCAAGGCCCTGGAGCCGCATTGGATCACCAACCGTCAGATTGAGGCTGCCCGTGTGGCCATGACCCGTCATATGAAGCGTGGCGGCCGTGTCTGGATCACCATCTTCCCAGACAAGCCAATCACCAAGAAGCCGGCCGAGACACGCATGGGCTCCGGCAAGGGCAATCCTGAGGAATGGGTGGCCGTGGTCAAGCCCGGGCGCATCATGTTCGAGATCGCCGACGTGGATCACGAGATCGCCGTGGAGGCCCTGCGCCTGGCCATCCAGAAACTGCCCATCAAATGTAAGATCGTCACCAAGCAAGCAGAGGGGGAGTAGCATGAAAGCCAAAGAGATTCGCGAACTCTCCAACGATGACCTGAAGGTCAAGTTAAAGGAAGGCCGCGCCGAGCTGTTCAACCTGCGTTTCCAGATGGCCACCAGCCAGCTGGATAACACGGCGCGTATCAAGACAGTGAAAAAGGACATCGCCCGGGTACTGACCGAAATCCGCGCCCGCGAAGACGCTGTCCAGCTGGATGTTGCCAGTTGAGTTGGAGTTTGGGACCAATAATCATGTTGGCCGTGCAGCCGACAGGTAAGGAAGAAGTGAAATGAGCGAGCAACGCAATCATCGCAAGGTGCGCCAGGGTACGGTGGTCTCCGCCGCCTCGGACAAGACCTGTGTGGTCGAGGTCAAGGAGCGCAAGCCGCATCCCATCTACGGCAAGATGATGACCCGCACCAAGAAGTTCCACGCCCACGACGAAGCCAACGCCGCTGGTGTGGGTGATGTCGTAACCATCATGGAGACCCGGCCCCTGTCCAAGCTCAAGCGCTGGCGTCTGGTCGACATCGTGGAGAAGGCAAAGTAATAGCAAGTGAGCTTATTAGTATTTGGCCACCACCCCCGTGGACAGGCCGGATGACCAGCGTCAGTTGTGTCAATGATGTAGTCGGACAAGCAGTAGGTAAGGAAGAGTAAGATGATTCAGGTAGAGACAATGCTCCAGGTGGCCGATAACTCCGGCGCCCGCAAGGTGCAGTGCATCAAGGTGCTCGGCGGCTCCAAGCGCCGTTACGCCGGTCTGGGCGACGTCATCGTCTGCGCCGTCAAGGAAGCCACGCCCAACGGCAACGTCAAGAAGGGCGAGGTTGTGCGCTGCGTCATCGTCCGCGTCAAGAAGGAAGTCCGCCGCAAGGACGGCAGCTACATCAAGTTCGATCAGAACGCCGCCGTGGTCATCGACGCCGCTGGCGCCCCGCGGGGTACGCGCATCTTCGGCCCTGTGGCCCGCGAGCTGCGCGACAAGCGTTACATGAAGATCGTCTCCCTGGCTCCGGAAACGCTGTGAGCCAGGACTGTCAGGCATTGATGTGGTCGTAGAGATTACAGGTAAGGTTGGAAAATGAGTAACAACAAGATGCGTATCCACAAAGGAGACACCGTCAAGGTTATCTCCGGCAAGTCCAAAGGCGCCGTCGGCCCGGTGATGCGGGCTATCCCCGAGAGCCGTAAAGTGGTGGTGGAGAAGGTCGCCGTGGCCAAGAAGGCCCAGCGCCCGACCCGCGACAACCCCTCCGGCGGCATCATGAGCATCGAGAAGCCCATCCATGTGTCCACCGTCATGCTGGTCTGCCCCAAGTGCAGCCAGCCGACCCGCGTGGGCCTGAAGCTGACCGATGGCAAGAAGCAGCGCGTCTGCAAGAAGTGCGGAGAGGTGATCGACTGATGACCGCCAGGCTGAAAGAGAAGTACAAGACCGAGATCGTTCCCTCGCTGGAGCAGAAGCTGAGCATCAAGAACATCAATCAGGTGCCGCGGTTGGAGAAGATTGTCGTCAACATGGGCGTGGGTGCGGCTACCCAGGATGCCAAGCAGCTGGATGCGGCTATCGCCGATCTGCGGGCCATCACCGGCCAACAGCCGCGCATCTGCCGGGCCAAGAAGTCCATCGCCTCCTTCAAGCTGCGTACCGGCATGGCCATCGGCGCCAAGGTGACGCTGCGCGGCGAGCGGATGTGGGAGTTTTTGGACCGGTTGCTGTGCACCGCCATCCCCCGGGTGCGCGACTTCCGCGGTATTCCCACCGAGAGCTTTGACGGGCGGGGCAACTACTCGCTGGGCATCACCGAGCAGCTGATCTTCACCGAGATTGATTATGACAAGGTCGACAAGACCCGTGGCATGGACATCACCTTCGTGACCACGGCCGAGACAGACGAGCAGGCCAAAGCCCTCTTCGAAGAGCTGGGCTTCCCGTTCAAGAGGAACTGAGCATTGTCACCCCCTGATAGGGGACTGAGAGATTGAAGGAGTAAGTAGTGGCAAAGAAGTCGATGATCGCCAAGGCTCAACGCGACCCCAAGTTCTCTACGCGCCAGCACAACCGCTGCACCCGCTGCGGCCGCCCGCGCGCCTATTATCGGCAGTTCGGCCTGTGCCGGGTCTGCCTCAGGGAGCTCGCCAGTCGCGGCGAACTGCCCGGTGTTCGCAAGGCCAGCTGGTAGGCAGCAAAGGCCCAGGACAACCGGGAAGACCGGCCGGTCAGGCGCCCCTGCCAGGGGTGGTGGCGAACCAACCGGAGCGGTTCATCAGGTAGGACACATACAGGAGGCACAAAATGTCAATGACAGACCCCATCGCGGATATGCTCACCAGGGTGCGAAACGCCAACTCCGCGAGCAAGGAAAAGGTGAGCATCCCTTCGAGCAAGAAGCTCATCGAGATTGCCCGCATCCTCAAGGAGGAGGGCTATATCGTCGATTTTGAGGTGATCGATGCGGCTCCGGTCAATGAGCTGGTCATCACCTTGAAGTACGGCCCCAAGAAGCAGAAGACCCTCAGAGGGCTGAAGCGCATCTCCAAGCCCGGCCTGCGCGTTTACGCCGGTAAGGACGAGCTCCCGCGGGTGCTCGGTGGCCTCGGCACCGCTGTTATCTCAACATCAAAAGGCGTGATGACCGATCGCGACGCCCGCAAGGCTGGCGTTGGCGGCGAGGTCCTCGCGTTCATCTGGTAGGAGTGAGGCATCATGTCACGTATCGGTAAGCAACCTATCCCCGTGCCCGCCGGCGTCACCGTCAGCGTCGATGGTCTGAACGTCAAGGTCTCCGGTCCCAAGGGCCAGCTGGAGCAGGACATCTGCAAGTATGTCAGCGTCCGTCAGGATGGCGAGCAGCTGCTGGTCGAGCGGATCGACGACAGCCGCGAGGCCCGCTCCTATCACGGACTGTACCGTACGCTGATCGCCAACATGGTCATCGGCGTCAGCGAGGGATTCAGCAAGGGTCTGGAGATCCAGGGTGTGGGCTATCGCGCCGCGCTGAAGGGCAACGACCTGGAGATGCAGCTGGGCTATTCGCACCCCGTGCTGGTCAAGGCCGGCGACGGTATCAGCTTCGAGGTACCGGCACCTACCCAGATCAAGGTGCTGGGCATCGACAAGCAGAAGGTCGGTCAGGTGGCCGCAGACATCCGCAAGTGGCGCAAGCCGGAGCCCTACAAGGGCAAGGGCATCCGCTATGAGGGCGAGTATGTGCGCCGCAAGCTCGGTAAGGCCGCAGGTAACTAAGTCGGCGGTGCTCTCCTGAGACGAGGGCCCGGCGGTATCGAAGTGGTAAGCAAGGGCTGTCGCCAAGACAGCCACCAGGGTTTGAGAAAGGCATGAAATGGACAAACTCAAGGCAAAGGCAGCAGGCCTGAAGCGGCGCCAGAAGCGGGTGCGCGGCAAGATCAGCGGTACCCCCGAGGTGCCCCGCCTGCGGGTCACGCGCTCCAACGGCAACATCTATGCTCAGGTCATCGACGATGTGGCCGGCCGCACGCTGGTGTCGGCCTCCTCGCTGGACCCGGAGTTCAAGAAGCAGGACAAGACCGGCGCCACGGTTGAGGGCGCGGCAGTTGTCGGCGAGCTGGTGGGCAAGCGGGCAGTGGACAAGCAGATCAAGGCCGTCGTCTTCGACCGCGGCGGATACATCTATCATGGCCGGGTCAAGGCTCTGGCCGACGGCGCCCGCAATGCGGGCCTGGAATTTTAGGAAGGGCTGGTCTGGTACATGGCAAGAGTAAAAGCACCCGTAGCTGAGCTCCAGGAGAAGGTCGTCTATATCAACCGCGTCTCCAAGGTGGTCAAGGGCGGTCGCCGCTTCGCCTTGACGGCGTTGGTCGTCGTCGGCGACGGCGAAGGCAAGGTCGGCGTGGGGATGGGTAAGAGCACCGAAGTGCCCATCGCCATCAAGAAGGGCGTTGAAGACGCCAAGAAGAACCTCTTCAGCGTGCCGCTGACCCCCGAAGGCACCCTGCCGCACGAGGTGTTGGGCACCTACGGCGCCGGCAAGGTCATGCTCAAGCCCGCCACCCCCGGTACCGGTGTCATCGCCGGCGGACCGGTGCGCGCCCTGCTGGAGCTGGCCGGCGTGAAGAACGTGCTCTCCAAGTCGTTGGGCACCAACAACGCCATGAACATCGTCAAAGCGGCCGCCGAGGGACTCAAACAGCTCTCCAGCCCGAGCGAGGTAGCCTCCCGCCGCGACACCACCGTAGCCCGTATCTACGGTTGGAAGCCTAAGAAGGAGAACAGCGATGCCTGAGACAAAGAAGGCCGCCAAGACGCTGAAGGTCACCCAGATAAAGTCGACCATCGGCTACAAGTCGGATCAGGCCAGGACCATCAAAGCCCTGGGTTTGGGCAAGATTGGCCGCAGCGTCGAGCAGGTTGACAACCCCGCCGTGCGCGGCATGATATTCAAGGTCAAGCATTTAGTGAAAGTGGAGGAGATCTAGCATGCAGCTCCATGATCTGGCGCCAGCACCAGGCTCGCGCAAAGCCCGTAAGAGGGTCGGTCGGGGCCATGGCTCCGGCCTGGGTAAGACAGCCGGCCGCGGCTACAACGGTCAGAAGTCCCGCGCTGGCGGCGCCAAGGGCGCCGGCTTCGAGGGCGGTCAGACCCCGCTGGCCCGCCGCCTGCCCAAGCTGCCCGGATTCCGCAACATCAACCGGGTGGAGTACGCAGCGGTCAACGTCGGTCGCCTGGACGCCACATTCGCCGATGGCGATACGGTCGACGGCGATTCACTCCTGGCCAAGGGCATCATCAAGAAGTCCACGGCCCTGGTCAAGGTGCTCGGTGACGGCGAACTCACCAAGAGCCTGACTGTCAAGGTGGATAAGGTCTCAGCAACAGCGGCCGCCAAGATTCAGGCCGCCGGCGGAAAGGTGGAAGCGCCTTGCTAAGCGCCATCCTCAACGCGTTTCGCGTTCCCGACCTGCGCAAGAAGATCCTCTTCACGCTGGCCATCATCGCTTTGTACCGTCTGGGTTCCTTTGTGCCGGTACCCGGCATCGACGCCCAGGCCCTGACGGCGGCCTTCAAAGAGGGCATGACCAGCGGCGGGGCGACCGTCTGGCTGAATCTCTTCTCCGGAAACGCCCTGTCCAACTTCTCGGTGTTGTCGTTGGGCATCATGCCCTATATCACGGCGTCGATCATCATGCAGCTGATGCAGGGCGTGATTCCGGCGCTGCAGCGTTGGGCCACCGAAGGCGAGACCGGCCGGAAGAAGATCACCCAGATCACCAGGTATGTGACGCTGGGTCTCGGTGTCATTAACGCCATCGGCTACCTGTTGATGTTCCGCTATCAATACAACGTGCACCTGACCGACACCATCCCGACCATGGTCACTTCGGCCATTATCCTGTTTACCCTGGTGGCCGGCGTGGCTTTGATCATGTGGATGGGTGAGCTGATTACCCAGCGCGGTGTGGGCAACGGTATGTCACTGATCATCTTCTCCAATATCGTGGCCGGGTTCCCTTCGGCTATCTGGGAGTCGGCGGCTGTCGAGCAGAACCGGGCCATCACCATCCTGATTCTGGCTGTGGTGCTGCTGGTGATTCCGGGCATCGTGCTGATTGAGCGCGGTCAGCGGCGCATTCCGGTGAATTACGCCAAGCGCATCCAGGGCCGCAAGGTCATGGGTGGCACCTCCACCTACATCCCCCTGAAGGTCAACGGTGCCGGCGTCATCCCGATCATCTTTGCCAGCGCCATCCTCTATTTTCCGGCGCAGCTGGCGGTGTTCTTTCAGGTGGACTGGCTGCAGAGCTTTGCCAACGCTTTGACCAGCGGCTGGTTGAACTGGATACTCAATGCTGCGTTGATTGTCTTTTTCTGCTTCTTCTACACCTCGATGGTCTTCAACCCCGAGCAGACTGCCGATAACCTGCGCAAGCAGGGCGGGTTCATCCCCGGCGTGCGCCCCGGGCAGAATACCGTGCAATACATCAAGAATGTCTTGAACCGCATCACGTTGCCGGGCGGCTTCTACATCGCCGCCATCGCCGTGCTGCCCAGCATCATCTTCGCCTTCATCGCCGACCCGCTGATCTCGGCCTTTGGTGGCACGTCAATCCTGATTATGGTCGGCGTGGCCCTGGATACCATGAGCAAGATCGAGAGCCAGCTGAAGATGCACCACTACGACGGTTTCTTCAAGTAGGGCAGGCAGGCACGCCGGCACCGCCTGGTGCCGGCATCAACGCTCAGTCAGTATGCTCGAGCTTTATAATTGAGAAAGGGAGGATGTATGAACATCGTTCTTCTGGGAGCCCCGGGGGCCGGCAAGGGAACACAGGCCGCCAAACTGGTTGCGGAATATGATATTGCTCACATCTCCACTGGCGACATCCTGCGTGCGGCGGTCAAGGCTGGCACGCCGCTGGGGCTGGAGGCCAAGCAGTACATGGACGCCGGCGAGCTGGTGCCGGACTCCGTGGTTATCGGGCTGGTCAAGGAGCGCCTGCAGGAGAAGGACACCGACAAGGGCTTCATCCTCGACGGCTTCCCGCGCACCACGACTCAGGCGGTAGCCCTTTCCAGCGAGCTCTCGGAACTCGGGCGCGACATCGATGCGGCCATCGCCGTGATTGTCGACCCGGAAGCCATCGTCAAGCGCCTGACCGCCCGCCGGCTCTGTAAGGCCTGCGGCTACATCGGCAACGCCGATGACGCCACCTGCCCCCAGTGTAGCGGCGAGATGTACCAGCGCGACGATGACAAGCCCGAGACGGTACGCAATCGCCTGGACGTCTACGAGCAGGCCACAGCGCCGTTGATTGACTACTATCGCGGCAGCGACCTGCTGGTCGAGGTGGATGGCGACAGGCCCGTGGATGAGGTCTTTGCGGCCATCAAAAAGGCGTTGAAATAGTGCAGAGCCGCTGCGACGCGGCAGCACAGCGGCACAGGCAGGCAATCCAGGTAATCCAGGTAATCCAGGTCCGAAGTGATTATTCTTAAAACGGCAGAGCAAATCGAAGCGATGAAAGAGGCCGGCAGGGTATCGGCCAAGGCTTTACGCAAGGTCGGCGAGCTGGTGCGCCCGGGTATCTCCACCCTGGAATTGGATCGCTTTGCGGAGAACCTGATCCGTATGGAGGGAGGCACGCCGGCCTTTCTGGGCTACAATGGCTTCAAGGGTTCAATCTGCGCCTCGGTCAACGACCAGATTGTCCACGGTATCCCCTCGGCTGACGTTATCCTGCGCGAAGGCGACATCATCTCCATCGACGTCGGCGCCATCATCGGCGGCTGGGTGGGCGATAACGCCGCCACCTTTGCCGTGGGCCAGATTGCCCCGGAGACCCAGCGCCTGATGGACGTCACACTGCAGAGTATGTGGGCCGGAATAGACGCCGCCCGCCCGGGCAACACCTTAGGCGACATCGGATACGCTGTGCAGCACGTAGCCGAAGGCGCCGGCTTTGGCGTGGTCCGCGAGTATGTGGGTCATGGGGTAGGCCGCAAGATGCACGAGGATCCCAACGTCCCCAACTTCGGCAAGAAGGGCCGCGGCACTCGCCTCAAGGAGGGTATGGTGCTGGCCATCGAGCCGATGATCAACGCCGGCACCCACCGCACCAAGGGCCCCTTCGCCGACGGCTGGGCCGTCTACACCGCCGACAACAAGCCCTCCGCCCACTTCGAAAGAACCATAGCCATCACCAAAGCCGGCCCGCTGGTCCTGACCGCGGAGTAGGCAGCCTCGCCAAACCAAGTGCAAGCTGCGCTGCTCAGCGGCTGCGCCGCTTCGGTATGTCAGCTGCCGAACTGTCACCCGGCATAGAGCCTCAGCTCCACGCGCCTGCATCAAACTCACCATAACACCCCACGCCAAGCCTGCAAATCTGCGGTCAATTCTTCAGTCAGTGTTATGTTTGGCAAGCAAAGTACCCCATAGAAGGCAATATTGTACAAAATGAAATATAGGAGTGCAAAAATTACTGAATTTAGTTTAATATAGGGCAATAATAGCGTATTTTGGCGGAACTTTGCCACACTCCTATCTCAGAGTGACCCTTGATTGAATGCGAAGCAAATGTTTCAATGAACGCTCCGAGCAACAGGGAGAGTGCTTGGTGCGATGTAAGGGGGACGGGTGCAAACCGTGCGGGATTTGCTGCGTCGGCAGGTGCTTTTACCTGCAGTGCTACTCTCCGCCATCCTCTCGGCATCCTCAACAATCGTATTGCCGATCCTGATCGCCAATCTGCTCAATGGCTTTGAAGCCAAAACAGCCCTACTGTTCGCCGCAACCTCGCTGGCTGTACTGATCGAGTTAACTACCATAAGCAACGCCCCTGCTTTACCAGCTCTTTGTCTGGAACAGCCATGAGATGACAATAGGAACTTGAGAGATATCTAACTGGACTTTGACAATTAGACAGTAGCATCAAGTGAGCTACGCACCAATCTCAAGTCCTGAGGCGATATACCCGGGAAGACAACGATTAAAGCTTGAGGTTGCAATCTGCACCCAATCTGCTGGATGTCATTACCGGACTTGTCCCGGAAATCCAGTGGCAATGACGAACGGGTGTGGAATCAAAGCCTTGCAAGCCTTCTGCAACAGCATGCTAATCTGCGTTTCCCCTGGCTAATTGCCACAGCGCCGGCGCCTCTGCCACAGAAGCCACAGCAGCCAGAGATAAGGCCATCCAGGACGAGTACTTCAATTTGCCGATATACCTGCTGGCAGACACTATTGGTGCTGTGCCTGTTTCGCAGGCGGCAAGGACCATTAAGGGTGCAACGACACCCAGTAGAAATGTCTTTGCTATCTCCAACAATATGGATTTATCGCTTGATGGCGCAGTTGTTTCGGCAAAGAATATTACATTGGTTTCAAAAAGCGCAACGCAAAGTAGTCGAGATACTCTGCGGGCTGCCTTTGGTGGAAATACAACGTCAAAGACTTCCAGCGCTGCCGCAAGTGCGACATCGGCTTCCGGGAAGTCTCTGAGCATCGATGACCCCCTCTTTGTTCGATGGTTGAACTCAGGGACAGAAGATACGGGAGTATACCTTGCTGGAAGTGTCGAAAAGAAGGTTGAATATGACTCCGAAGCTGACCTGTTCAATGTCTTCTCCACAAACGTTGTTGCCATGGAAAGACTCACCACCGCTCTTCAGGAACTCTGTGACAATGACCAGCTTTTCGAGGAAGTGTTGATGCGCATTGAGTTGCCGTGAAGGGATGAATGCTGTCCTGATAGCGCAAGCAATTGCTTATAGCCAGCTATTACCGCCTGCGGAATACCGGGATTATCCGGATAACGTGGGCATGGGTGGGGGTTTTTCGGATATACTGAAAGCGTATAATGTCAGGCTTTGAATCTCCAGGGGGAGTTCGACATGACGACCAGAAAACATGCCCTGCTGCTGTTCTCCAAACCGCCTTTGCCAGGGGAGGTTAAAACCCGTTTGACGCGGGAGAAGGGTGGACCGTTCTCGGAGGAGGAGGCGGCGGAGATTTTCCGGCGTACGATGTTTGACGTCTCAGAGCTGTGCTGCCTGGCTCTGTATGAGATGGAGCAGGAGAGCAAAGCCGAGGTGGCCGCCAACCCGGCGGCTGCCCCCAAGAGTTACGATTTCTTTGTATCCACCACGCCGGTGGAGAATGTGGAGATCATCAAGCACACCTTTGAGGAGATTGGCGAGTGGCCACGGCACTTCACCTACATTGCCGACCGGGGCCGCAGCTATGACGAGCATCTGCAGGATGCCTTTCAGCAGATCTTCGACCTGGAATACGACAGCGTGCTGTATGTGAGCCCGGATGCGCCGCTGCTGCCACGGGAGCATGTGCTCAACGGTCTGCGCTGGTTGGATTACTTCGGCCAGACCAGCAGTGTCGGTGGCGTGGTGCAGGCCACCACCCAGGATGGCGACGTCTGCCTGATTGGCTGGACGCGCAATGCCGACATCGATCATCTCGATGTCACCAGCGACCAGCGCGGCCGGCCACCGCTGGACATCTACCTGGGTAAGGCGGCGGATAAGGGCATCCCGCTGATTACCTTGCCGCCGGTGTTGGGCTTTGACGACATCAATGATTTCGCTCAGACGGTGACCCAAGCCCGGGCTCTGCGCTACAGCCAGAAGTACCAGCCCGACCTCTACCTGCCAATCCGCTTTCTGGATTGGGTGGACTGGCGCGGCATCAAGGTCGGCAACCCCCCGGCCTGAGTCGGAGGCGCGACGCGGGAGGCATTGATTCATCCCAACAATTGCGCTCCTTGTGGGGGCGGGTTTGAGACCCGTTATTGCAGTGTGAGGTGATGTTGCCGGCTGGGCAGCGCGTGATGGGCTGCGCCTCCCGGAGGGCCAGGGTTACCAATGGCAATGTCATGTTTAAGCAGCGTGTGCCGTCAGGGCAAGAATGGCACCGGGTTGACGGCTACGCCGTCAATCTCTACCTGGAAGTGCAGGTGCGGACCGGTGGAGTTACCGGTTGAGCCAACATACATGATGGTCGTGCCCTGGGTGACGTAAACGCCGGCGGCCGTGCCGGAGGCGAAGGCTGAGGCGTGCATGTACTTGGTGACCACGCCGCCGCCGTGCATGATCCAGACCCAGTTGCCACCGGAGGAGTTGTACTCCGCCCGCACGATGGTGCCGGCAGCTGCCGCATAGACCGGCGTGCCGGAGGGCACGGCGATGTCCAACCCGAGGTGCACGGTGCCCCAGCGCGGGCCAAAGCCGGAAGTCCAGGTGCCGTGGCTGGGCAGAGGATAGATGAAGTAGGGCACTCGCCCCAACTGATCTGAGCTGACTTCACTGCCGCCGTTGTTGGCGATGCGCCGGGCCTGTTCCTCTTCCCAGAGACGGGCCTGCTCGGCGGCCAGCTCCTCCTGAGCCTGAAGTTCGGCGGCTTCGGCGGAGAGGCGGTCGACCTCGGCCTGCATCTCGGCGCTCTTGACCTCCAGGTCGGCCTTGAGCTGCTCGATTTCCTTTTCCTTCTCCGAGGCTACGCGCTCCTGCTCGGCGTAGGTGGTCCGGGCTTCCTCGGCCTCGGCCTTGGCATTCTTGGCGTCCTGGACCAGCTGGGCGTCACGCTCATTGAGGCGGCTGATCATATCCCAGGAGGTGACAAAATCCGAGAAGGTGGTGGCGCCGAAGAGCACGCCCAGATAGGAGGTGTTGCCGTTGCGGTAGGTCTGGGCGGCGCGGGCGCCCAGCTCGGCCTGGACGTCGGTCATCTGCTGCTCGGCCTCGGCCTCGCGGGTCTCGGCATCCTGCATCAGGGCCAGGGCGTTCTCGTGCACGGCCACGGCCTCGTCGTACTGGGCATAGACCTCGTTGAGCTCAGTCTGCAGGGCATCAAGCTTCTTGACCATCTCGTCGGCCTCGGCCTTCTTTTCGGCGGAGGTCACGGCAAAGGCCTGCTGCAGCTTCCAGGGTGCCAGCGCCGAAGCAGCTGCCGTAGCGGCCAGCAGGGCAAAGGCGCGGCGGGAGAAGAGCTGAGAATACTGTTGTCGTGAGCGCATCGGTGCTCCTAAGCTGTGTTTGCGTCACATTCAGCGACTGTCATTTTCGCGAAAGTCCATTTTATCAAGAAATAGCTAATCTCGCTCGCTATTAACCGGAATGCCACCGTTATGTAACTTGTGTCATTTTGAAGATTCTTTGCTGAACGTGAATCCTGAGAGTGAATCGTTGGGTTGAAGCAGCTGGTGAATCAAGAAACTTTAACATAATTGTACTAAATTAAATGTAATACTACCGTCTATGGCCAAAATATTAAATTTGCAACAATAATATGTACAAAGCGGCAGTAATCTCTCAAATATGGAGGCTTGCAGTTTGTGGCCAGGCGCCTTGAAGTGCTGCCTTGAAGAAGAGGTGTATATGCCGGGCGGGCGCTCTGAGGGCAGGCGCGGGTGCCCGCGCCTGCCCCCAGAACACCCGCCCGGAATATACACCTATCCTTTTTCAAGGCAGCACTTTAACCACCAGGCGCCTGGCCACGACCTGCATGCTCGCATAATCTCTCAATTTGCCGGGATTCTCATACGGTTTCATATCCAGTATTTGAAGGTTTATCTGCTGTTGGTTTGGGAAGCGCTGATTTATTCCAACCACGGCAAATCCTGTAGGGGATTGCAGTCCAGTGGACTGCGAATGGCTTCAAACAACGCAGGCTTGGGACCTGCTCAGCGTTTCCTTTGGGAAGCTGGTTATTTTGTCTTGCTGGGCAGGAAGCTGCCCAAAACCTCGCCGATGTTCTCGCGGAAGAGCAGGTCGGCGGCCGAATCGCGCCAGGTTTCGCCTTTGTTTATGACCACCAGGCAATCGCCTCTGAACAGGTTGACCAGGCTGGCAGCCGGATTGACCACCAGTGAAGTGCCGCCGATGATCAGCACTTCGGCGTGGCGTACGGCATCGGCTGCGGCCTCCAGAATCGCCGAGTTCAGGGGCTCCTCGTAAAGCACCACATCCGGCTTGATTAGCGCGCCGCAGCCCGCGCGGGTACACAGCGGCAGGTCGCCCTGCTCCAGCAGATCCAGCAGCTGCAGCAGCTCCTCGGCGTTGTAGGCTGCCCCGCAGCTGGTGCAGGAATTGCGATGGATGGAGCCGTGCAGCTCCCAGACCGTCTGTGAGCCGGCTTTCTGATGCAGCCCGTCGATATTCTGGGTGACCACCGCGCTGAGATGCCCGTCGGCTTCCAGCTGGGCCAGGGCCCGATGGGCGGCGTTGGGCACGGCGGCCAGCGCCGGCAGCAGGACCTTCTCCTGATGGAATCTGTAGAACTCCTCGGGGTGGGCATCGAAGAAGCTGCGGGAGAGCATCTCTTCCGGGGGCCAGGCGAATTTTTGCTGGTACAGGCCGTCCTGACTGCGGAAATCGGGGATGCCGCTCTCGGTGGAGACCCCGGCGCCGCCAAAGAAGACCACCCTGCCGCTGCCCAGCACCGCTTTGTGCAATTGTTCATATCTCGTATCCATGATGACTTATAATACTACTTGGGGAGTGCCGGTTAAACTGAGGTTTTATGTTGGGAGAGATTCTTGGCTGATGTTCGACCATTTGTCTGCTGTCGTCCGCAGGCAGATTTGGCCGCTGAGGTGGCGGCCTTGCCCTATGACGTTTTCAGTCGGGCAGAGGCGGAGGCGGAGATAACCCGTCATCCGCACAGCTTTTTGCGGGTGGATAAGAGCTGCGCGCTGCTGCCGCCGGCGGTGGGGGAATACGATGCGCAGGTCTATCAGGAAGCCGCGGAGTGCTTTGATGCCGATCTGGCGGCTGGGCTGTACTGCACCGACGCCCAGCAGCATTACTATGTCTACCGATTGGTCAAGGACGGCCGGGCTCAGATCGGCGTGATTGCCCGGGTGGCGACCGACGACTACATGAACGGGGTGGTGCGTCGCCACGAGAACACCCGAGAGCTGAAGCTTATCGACCGCATCCAGCATATTGAGGCGCTGGATGCTCAGACCAGCCCGGTGTTTTTGGCCTATCGGGCGGATGCCGGCATCGATGCGGTGGTAGCGCAGGTGATGGCGACTGGCACACCGCTGTATGACTTCGTGACCGATGACGGCGTGCGGCATACCGTCTGGCGTGTGGAGAATGGGGCTGCCGATGCCTCTGATGATACTGCCA
Source organism: Coriobacteriales bacterium (assembly GCA_031272005.1). Taxonomy (GTDB): domain Bacteria; phylum Actinomycetota; class Coriobacteriia; order Coriobacteriales; family UBA8131; genus JAISUQ01. The sequence goes on from JAISUQ010000179.1 coordinate 19,152, forward strand.
GGGGTACTGCCGCCGCCGACGTCGCTACCGCCGCCGCTACCGACGCCGCCAATGGCACAGCCAGGGGTACTGCCGACGCTGCCGTCAATGCCGATGCCACCGTCAATGCCACTGCTGCGTTGCAGGCTGCCTTTGCCGCTCTGCCGGCCCTGTATATCGCCGACGGGCACCATCGGGCGGCGGCTGCGGCTGAGATTTCTTTGAAGCGTCGGGCTGGCGCTGGCGCAGACGTTGGTTCAGGCACAGGTGTTGGCGCAGGTGTTGGCGCAGAGCAGGGGCATCCCGCGCCGCAGCCGGAGCTTCTGCCGGAGTCGCAGTCTGCGTCGCCGCCCGCGCCACGGCCGGCGCCACGGCCGCAGCCGAAGCCGCAGCCGGAGCAGCGGCCCGCCGATTACTTCCTGGCCATCCTGTTCCCCTCCAATCAGCTGAGCATCCTGGATTACAATCGGGTGGTCTTTGACCTCAACGGCCGCACGCCAATGGAGTTTCTGGAGGCCCTGGCACCGGCCTGGGAGCTGACGGCGGTAGCCGCCGCCGAAGCGCCCTGGCGGCCACGTCAGCGTCACGAATTCGGCATGTATCTGGCCGGGCAGTGGTATCAGCTGCGTCTGGGCCCGGAGCTGCTGTCTGGTCTGGACGAAACGGACCCGGTGGCCAGCCTGGACGTCTCCATTCTCCAGCATCAGCTGATTGCACCGTTGTTGGGGATAGATGACCCGCGGACCTCCGAGCGCATCGCCTACGTGGGCGGCGTCCGGGGTCTGGCAGAACTGGAGCGCCGGGTGGAGGCGCTGGAGCAGCCCGGGGTGGCCTTTGCCCTCTATCCAACGACCATTGACGAGCTGTTTGCTGTGGCCGATGCCGGCAAGCTGATGCCGCCGAAATCCACCTGGTTTGAGCCCAAGCCGCGCAGCGGCCTGTTCATCCACCAGCTGAGTTGAAAAACCGAGGGGGAGAGATGACCAGCAGGGCGCAGCCAATCCGCAAGCATCGAGCTCTGAAGCCCAATCCGGGGTGCAAACCCAAGCCGCGCCCGGCACAGCGGGCTCTGGCTGAGCGTTGGCCGCAGTGGCCTGGGCCACGCATCAGTACTGCGCCCCCAGCCCGCCCGAAGCCACAGTCCCTGTCGGCAACCGCTCGACCTGCCAAAGTCCGCCAGCCTCGGCGCTGGGTGCCGCGTGTGCTGTTTACCGTGGCTGCCCTGCTGGTGCTGGTGGCGGCGGGGTTGCTGATCAGCTCGTTTCTGTATGTGCAGCATATTGATGAGGACATCGCCCTGCCACCGACGGTAGTGGAGGAGCTGGAGCCGGTGCTGGTGGTGCCGGAGCAGCCCGATCAAGCCTACTACGTGCTGGTCATCGGCACTGATTATCGCGAGGACCCGCTGTATCTGGAGCAGGGCGGCAGCATACGCTCTGATACTATCATGTTAGCACGCATTGATCCGGAGGTCCCGCAGGTCACGGTGTTGTCGATCCCCCGGGATACCGAGTACGACTTCCCGGATCACGGTATCGACAAGATCAACTATGCCTTTGCCAGCGGTGGGCCAGCCGGCGTGGTAGCGGCGGTTTCGGACCTTTGCGGTGTGGACATCGCCCATTATGTGGAGCTGGACTTTCAGGGCGTGGTGCAGATGGTCGATCTGGTGGGCGGTGTGACTGTGGACGTGCCGGTGGATTTGGAGCTGGACGGTGTCTTCATCCCCCGCGGCGTGCAGACCCTGGACGGCTCGCAGGCTCTGATCATGAGCCGCTGCCGGACCTTCCCCAACGACTTTGTAGCCCTGCCCGACCTGCAGCGGGTTCAGAACCAGCGGTTGCTGGTGCAGGCTGTGGCCAGCAAGGTGCTGGCGGCGGACATCGGCGCCATGCCTGGGCTGATCAGCGAGCTGGCCAAGTGTGTGAGCACCGACCTTTCGGCCACCGACGTCATGGACCTGGCGCTGAAGATGCGCGGCATGGACGCCGCCAATATGTACCTGGATACCATTCCGGTCTACGCCAACAGCCGGGAGATCGACGGGGTCTACAACTCGCTTCTGAGCATCGACCAGCCGGCCTTTGCCGAGATGATGGAGCGGGTGGACAGCGGCCTGTCGCCCCGGGCAGCGGAGGGGGAGACGACGGCCGAGGCGGCAACGGCAGCGGAGCCAGTGGCGGAGACGACCGCCGAGGCGGAGGTTGGGGAGGCACAATGAAACTGTTGATTACCGGTGCCGGCGGCCAGCTGGGCCGCGAATTGCAGCAGGTTCTGCGGGAGAACAGCGCCCGGGTTGGTGGCCGCCAGGCCGCTACCCTGTTGCCGGCAGTTTACGACAACGTGGAGGTCATCGCTGCCAGTCATGCCGATTTGGACATCTGCGATGAGCCGGCGGTCATGGAGTATCTGAGTCGGCAGCGTCCGGACGTATTGATTAACTGCGCTGCCCTGGCCGACGTGGACGCCTGCCAGAGCAATCTGCGGGCGGCTCATGCCCTCAACGCCCTGGCACCTGGTCATCTGGCCCGGGCTGCCCAGGCTTATGGCTGCCGATTGCTGCATATCTCCACCGATTATGTCTTTGCTGGTGACAGCGACCGACCCTATGTTGAGGATGACCTTGTACGGCCGATGAACACCTATGGCGCCAGCAAACTGGCCGGAGAGCGCCAGGTACTGGAGATGAGCCCGCAGGCCCTGGTGGTGCGTACCGCCTGGCTCTACGGGCGCTGTGCCGACGACAGCTATGTGGCCAGGGTATTGCGCCAAGCTGTGGAGAATCAACAACTGCGCGCCGCCATCGACCAGACAGGCAGTCCCACACTTACGGGCGATCTGGCTTTGGAGCTGCTGCACCTGGCGGTGAGCGGGCTGACCGGTGTGGTGCACTGTGCCGGCGCCGGCGGCTGCTCGCGCTATGAGTTGGCTGAGGCGGTATTGCAGCTGACCGGCAGCCGTTGCCAGCTGGAGCCAGCCCGGGCGGAGGATATTGCCCAGCTGGCGCCGCGTCCGGCCTTCTCCGCATTGGATAATGCGCGCCTGCGCCGGGAGTGCGGGCGGGAATTGCGACCCTGGCGTGAAGCCCTGGCGGCGTATCTGAGCGAGCAACGTGGAGAACAACCTACGGGGTTGCCCGGGGGCTCATCCGCAGGGCAGCCAGCAGGGCAGCCAGCAGGGCAGCCGGTAGAGCAACCCGCGTGGCCGCCGGGGGGTCTGCGCTGATGGGCGGCTTCAACTTCATACCCACCGACATCGCCGGCCTGACCATCGTCGAGCCAGTGCTGCACGGCGACGAACGCGGCTACTTCATGGAGACCTGGCAGGTCAGCGACTTCGCCGCCGCCGGCATCCAGGCCGACTTCGTGCAGGACAACCAGTCCGGCTCGCAACGCGGCGTGCTGCGCGGCCTGCACTACCAGCGTCAGCACCCTCAGGCCAAACTGGTGCGGGTGCTGGCCGGCGAGGTCTACGACGTGGCCGTGGACCTGCGACCCGACAGCCCTACCTGTGGCAAGCACTTCGGACTGATCCTCTCCGCTGCCAACCGCCGGCAGCTGTTCGTCCCGCGCGGCTTTGCCCATGGCTTTTTGGTGCTCAGCGACTTCGCCGAGCTGGCCTACCGCTGCGACGCCCCCTACCACCCCGAAGACGAAGCCGGTGTGGCCTACAATGATCCGACTTTGAACATACCCTGGCCGCTGGAGGCCCTCCAGGGCCAGCCGCTGGTGCTGTCGGAGAGGGACCGTCAGCTGCCATGCCTGGGGCAATGATGGTAGCTGGAGCGCAATCATGAGCAACAGCATGCAGCCCAAAGGCCCTCTGTACCTGGCGCGCCGCTCGGCCCATATCCTGGCCAGGCGAGGCCCCAGGGCGCTGCTCAGGACGGTGCGGGGCTATCTGCAGGAGAGGCAAGTTGCCGGCGGGCGCCCAGGACAGCGGTATCTGGACGTGCTGTTCATCAACGGCTGCACCCTGCCGCATCCTTCGCGCTATCGTGTGGACCACCAGATTGAGCAGCTCCAGGCTCATGGGCTGGCGGCTGGCAAAATCTTCTACACCGAATTGAAGCCGGAGATGGCCAAGGGCGCCCGGCTGTTCGTCTTCTTTCGTTGTCCGTATACCGACACCATCGGCGAGTTTGTCGCCGCCGCCCGCCGGCAGAACAAACCGCTGCTCTTCGACATCGACGATCTGGTGATCGACGAGAAGTATACGAATACCATTGCCTATCTGCAGCGGCTCAGCGCCGACGAGCGGGCTCAGTATGACGATGGCGTGCAGCGGATGCAACAGCTGTTGCGCCTCTGCGACGCCGCCATCACCACCACCGAGGCTCTGGCCGGAGAGCTTGAACAGTATGTGGAGCAGGTCTTGCTCAACCGCAACGTGGCCTCTGAGGAGATGGTGCGCTGCTGCGATGCTGCCCTGCGCCAGCGGCAGGCCCAAGCCCAGGCTGCTGCTTGCCAACGACAGGCTCCTGCCCGTGACCAGGCCCATGACCAGGCCAGCGCTCAAGCCACCACGTGCGTTGCCGGCAAAGTCGGCAACACGACCACCCCAGATACCCCCAGCCGCCTGCGCATCGGCTACTTCAGCGGCAGCATCACCCACAACGATGACATCATCTGGCTGGCCCCCGTGCTCCGCGATTTACTGGGTGCCTGTCCCCAACTGGAGCTGCTGATTGTCGGCGAGCTGGACCTGCCGGCCGAGCTGGCGGCCTTTGGCGAGCGGGTGGCCCAAAAGCCCTTTGTGGACTTCACCCGCTTGCCCCAGTTGATTGCCTCGGTGGACATCAACATCGCGCCGCTGACCCCGGGGCTGTTCAATGAGGCCAAATCCGAGATCAAATGGCTGGAAGCGGCGCTTCTGGAGGTCCCCACCGTGGCCAGCAACCTGGGGGCCTTTGCCCGGATGATCAAGGACGGCGAGACCGGCATGCTGGCCAGCGACGCCGAGCAGTGGCATACGGCCCTGACCCGCCTGATCAACAGCCCCGAGCTGCGCCAGCGCATCGGGCGCGCAGCCAGCGAGTTCGCTCGCGCCCACTGCTGCACTCTGACCACCGGCGGGCCGCTTGCCGAGTTTCTCCGCCGCCGCCTGACTGCGAATATCGCCTTTGTTCTGCCCTCCACCAAAATCTCCGGTGGCGTGCGGGTGGCGCTGGAGCATTGCCGCATCCTCAATGAGGCCGGCCAGGACGCCTTCATCATCGTCGATTCCAACCAGGCCGAGAACATCCGCTACGCCGGCCGGGAGGTACCGGTACTCAGCGCCCGGCGCTGCGGGTTTGCGGGCAGCATCGACAAGGCGGTGGCCACGCTGTGGTCGACAGTGCCCTTTGTGCTGGAGCAGCCCAGCGTGCGCCAGCGCTTCTACCTGGTGCAGAACTACGAGACCGACTTCTACGAGCCGGGCAACCCCTGTCGCATCGATGCGGAGAAGACCTACACTGCCGAGCTGCCGCTGCAGTACCTGACCATATCGCGCTGGTGTCAGGATTGGCTGAAGCAACGTTATGGCAAGTTGGCCCGCTATGCTCCCAACGGCATCAACACTGCGCAGTTTGCCGCTGCCACCCGCAGCTGGCCGGCGGCGGGTGCCGGGCAGCGCGTGCGGGTACTGGTGGAGGGCAACAGCAGCGACCGCTACAAGAATGTCGATGGCGCTTTCAGGGTGATAGAGCAGCTGGATACGGCCCGTTTTGAGGTCTGGTATATGTCCTACGACGGCCGGCCCAAGCCCTGGTATCGGGTGGACAGATTCCTCCACAAGGTGCCCTTGGAGCAGGTCGGCGAGGTCTACGCCCAATGCGACATCCTGCTCAAGAGCAGCCTGCTGGAAAGCTTCTCCTATCCGCCGTTGGAGATGATGGCCACCGGAGGCTGGGCGGTGGTGGCGGCCAACGCCGGCAACGCCGAATACCTGCGTGATGGGGAGAACTGCCTGCTCTATGACGCCGCACAGCCCGAGGATGCCGTCGCCGCCATCGAGCGTGTGTGTGCCGATGCCGAGTTGCGGGCCCATCTGGCGGCCAACGGCCTGGATACCGCGCGCGCCCGCGACTGGGCTGGCCTGGCAGAGCAGATTGTAGACTTCTATGGATCATGAGTTGGTGGCCATAGTGGTGCTCTACAACCGCCCGCTGGCCGCATCGCCGAGCATCGCGGCCTTGCAGGAGCAGGAGGGCCTGCGCCTGCTCATCTGCGACAACAGCACCATGGAATTGGGCAACGCCGAGGCCGCTGCCCGCAGCGGCGCCCAGTACATCAACATGGGGGGCAACCAGGGTCTGGCCCGAGCATATAATCAAGCTATTGCTACGCTGCCGTTGCCGCAGATCGAGGCCGTCTGTCTGTTTGACGATGACACCGAGGTACCCGTTGACTACGCTGCCAGAGCCCGACAGTACCTGACCGACCGCTCAGCCGACATCTATCTGCCGCTGGTTTACGACGGCCGGGGCCTGCTTTCGCCTTGCCGGCTTCAGCGTTACCGGGCCATGCGCCTGGGGGATGCGGAGTTGACGTCTCTCGGTGCCAACCAGGCCATCCCTGCCGAATACGTGGGCGTCAACAGCGGCATGCTGATCCGTCCGGCGACGTTGCTTCGCTGCCGCTTCGATGAGCGCCTGCTTTTGGATTATGTGGACTTCAGCTTCCAGCGGCAGGCCCGGGCAGAGGGTGCCACGGTGGCGGTGATGCCCGATATTATCCTCCACCAGGACTTCTCTGCTACCAGCAGCAGCACGCAGGCAGCTGCCGAACGCCGCCAGCGACTGCAGAGCTTTACCCGGGATTTGCGTATCTATTGCGGCAACAGCCTGCGAGGGCGGCTGGCCGCTGCGGCCATCGCCTGGCGTCGGAGATTGGCGGCTGGCTGATGGTTGACATGGATAAAGAGCAACTCGCCGAGCTGCTGGCCGAACAGCTGGCCGCCGCTCAGCAGGAGTTGGCTGCCGCCCAACAGCTGCTGGCCCAAACCGAGCAGGAATTGGCAGCCGTCCGGGCTGAGAGTGCCCGCCTGGAGCAGGATAACAGCTCGCTGCTGCGCTGGCTGGATACCGTGCGCACGGAGCTGCCGGCGGCTCAACTGGCGCAGGAGTACGAGCAGCGCTGGCTGGACGTTGTCCAGTCCCGGAAGTGGAAGTTGATTTCCAAAGCCCAGCCCGGCCTGGACCGCCTGGCCGATCTGCGGCACCGGCTGGCTCGGCAGCGCCCCCAGCAACCCCAAAGTCTCAACAGCCCACAGCAACAGCACTCCGGCAGCTCTCAGCAACCCCAGCATTCCGGCAACCCCCAGCAACCCCAGCACTCCGGCAGCACCCTGCACTCCGGCAGCACCTTGCGCCCCGGCAGTCGCCGTCAGCCGAACCAGGCCGCCCAAGCCTTGAGCATCGGCGCTGGCGCCAAGGCCTGCCAGCGTCTGCGTTTCAGTCTGCTCAGCCTGCCGGCGCAACCCGCGCTCGCCGGCAAACGCATCGCCGTGCATCTGCACCTCTACTACGAGGACCTGGCCCGGGAGTTTGCCGGCTATCTGCGCCACATCCCCTGTGACTTCGACCTCTTCATTTCGGTGCGCGATGCGGCGGTCATCCCGGAGGTGCGCCGGGTCTTCTCCAAACTGAAACATGCGCAGGCTCTGACCATCGAGGCCGTGCCCAACAGCGGTCGGGACTTTGCCCCGATGCTGGTGACCTTCGGCGAGCGCCTGTCAGCTTGCGACTACGTGCTGCATATCCATTCCAAGAAGTCCCTGCGTATGGAGGATGCAGACGCTGCCGAGGACTGGCGCAAATACCTGCTGAATTCGGTGCTGGGCTCGCGCTGGCTGGTAGAGCGGATCTTCTTTCTGTTGGAGAATTATCCCGGCATGGGCCTGATTATCCCCGAGACCTACCACCTGCCGCACTGGGCGCATACGGCACTCGGCACTTATCAGCACCTGCGTCAGCTGTTCGCCCGCCAGGGGCTGGACTTCGAGGACCGTTACCTGGACTTCTCGGCGGGCAGCGCCTTCTGGTTTCGGCCGGCGGCATTCAGGGGGCTGTTTGGCCTGGGGCTGAGCTACGCGGACTTCGGCCCGGAGACGGGCCTGGACGAGGGTACGCTGCACCACGCCATCGAGCGCTGTTTTGGCGAGCTGGCCCACCTGGCCGGATACAACTATGCCGTGCTGGATGTGCCCCGGATGCTGGTCAAGCTGAACTTTGCCGACAAGGGCCTGCCGCGCTACTTCGACCAGACCAAGACCACGCTGCTGAACCGGCTGCTGCAGGCCGAACTGGTGACCTTCGACATCTTCGACACGCTGATAACCCGTCCGCTCTGGCAGCCTCACGACCTCTACTCGCTGCTGGAACCGCAGATGCTGGCGGAGTTCGGCATCGCCGATTTTCGCGCCCAGCGCCTGGCGGCCGAGCAGGAGGCCGGGCGCCGGGCTGAGTGCTGGCATGACGTCAGCATTGATGACATCTATGCGGTTCTGGCCGAGGCCTGCAACCTGTCCGCAGCTCAGGCCGCCGCCGCCCGCCAGCTGGAATGCGACACAGAGATCGCAATTGCCCTGCCACGGCTGGAGATGCTCGATGTCTACAAGCTCCTTGTGGCCAAAGGCCGGCGGATTATCCTGCTCAGCGATATGTATCTGCCCAGCTCGGTGCTCCAGCAGATGCTGGAGAAATGCGGCTATGCCGGCTGGGAGGAGCTCTGGGTCTCCTGCGAGCGGGGCTGCCGCAAGGATGTGGGCGATATGTGGGAGCAGTTCTTTGGCCAATACGGCCAGTATCAGACCGTCCATGTGGGCGACAACGAAGCCTCCGACATCCAGCGCCTGGCCCAGCGCTCCCGCCCCAGCGAGCATGTGATGCAGGGTCGCAAGATGTTTCTGCTCACCGAGCTGGCGGAGCGGATGCGCGCGGAGCTGGGCGCTCTTCCGCCGGCCAACAGCGTGCTGATGGGTCTGTTCGTCAACCGGCTGTACAACTCGCCCTTTGCCTTCAACCAGACCCGGGGCAGGTGCAACATCAGCAACCTGCACGATTTTGGCTACCTGGTGTTTGCGCCGCTGCTGCTGTATTTCTGTCTCTGGTTGGAGGAGCATCTGGCCGATGACCGGCCCGAAGCGCTGCTGTTCGTCGCCCGCGACGGCTATAACATCCAAAAGCTCTATAGCGAATATCAACGCATCTTTGGCCGCCAGCCGGGGCCCGCCCAGCACTACTTCTATACCTCGCGGGTGGTGGCTGATCTGGCCACCGTCAGCAGTCCGGAGGACCTCGCACGTTTTGGCGAGAAGGCATTTACCGGTCAGCTGGCGCAGCTGTTCAAAGCCCGCCTGAACCTGGAGCTGCCCGCAGACGAGGATCAGCCCATCGCACTGCCCCGGGATGCCAGGCTGGTTGAGGCCGCGCTGCAGCGGCACAGCAACCGGATTCTGGCTGCCGCCCGGCAGATGCGCCAGGATTATCTGGGCTACCTGGCTCAGACCGTGCCGGATTACCGCCAGCAGCGGCTGGCCATCGTAGACATCGGCTACGCCGGCAGCGCCCACGCCGCCCTGGCCGAGCTGACCGCCCGCAAGATCACCGGCTACTACTTTGCCCTCTGCAAGCCCAAGCCGCCAGATTTGGGCTGCGTGTGCCGGGCAGCCTTTGGCAGCACGGAGGAGCATGAGGACGTGCCCTTGCTGGCCCAGGCCGGGATACTGCTGGAGAGCTACCTCTCCTCTCCCGAAGGTCGGGTTATCGGTTACCAGCAATGCGACGGCCGCTATCTGCCGCTGTTGGACGCCAACACGCTCGGCGGCTTCGAGCAATTCTCCGCCGAGCTGACCGCTGGGATCATCGAGTATATGGAGGACGTGCGGCGCTATCTGCCCGCCGCCTTCTGCAACACCCGCAGCATCGCCACCGCGCCGATGCTGGGCGTCTACCGCCAGATCATCTGCCAGGCCGACGCCCTGACCTCCGAGCTGCACGACCAATTCCTCATCGAGGTGGCTACCGACTCCGAAGAGGTCATCGGCAACGCGCTGGAGATTATCCGCAAAGCCCACAATATCGACCTCTGATGGGTATACTTATCGCATGGAACTCAGCGTAGATAACATATTGGCCCTGTTCAGCGTCGTGGTGCTGGCGCTGGCGCTGGTGCTGGTGCTGGTGCGGCTGCCACAGCTGCGGGCGGCCTGGCCGGAGTTTATGCAGTATCGCCACCTGCTCGGCGAGCTGGTCAAACGCGATGTCACGGTCAAATACCGGCGCAGCGTGCTCGGCGTGCTCTGGAGCGTCTTGCAGCCGCTGTTCATCATGCTGATTGTGACCTTCGTCTTCTCGTATGTCTTCCGCATCGACGTCGTGGATTATCCGGTCTTCTACATCACCGGCAACTTCGTCTTCGGCTATGTGAGCGAGGCCACCAATCTGTCGCTCGGCGCTATCTTGGGCAGCGGCAACCTGATCAGGAAGGTCTTTATCCCCAAGTACCTGTTTGTGCTGGAGAAGTGCCTGTTTGCCCTGGTCAACACCCTGTTCTCGCTGATAGCCGTGGCTATCGTCTTAGTGGTGCAGCAGGCGGCGCTGTATCCGACATTCCCGCTGCTGGTGGTGCCGCTGCTGTATGCGGCCGTCTTTGCCCTGGGCCTGGGGCTTTTGCTCAGCGCGCTGGTGGTGTTCTTCAGGGACGTGGCGCATATCTATGGCATCTGGCTGACGGCCTGGTTTTATCTCACCCCGGTGCTTTATCCCTTGAGCATCCTGCCGCCGCTGGCGCAGTCGCTGATCCGCCTCAACCCGCTGGTACATTATGTGGAGTATGCCCGCGACGTGATGATGTATGGCCTGGTGCCCGGGTGGCAGGCCAATCTGATCTGCTTGGGGATGGCGGTGGCCATGTTGTTGCTCGGTATCCTGGTGTTTTGCAAGACCCAGGATAAATTCGTCCTCTACCTGTAGGTTTGTAGGTGCCCTGTGGAAACCGCCATCACAGTCCAGAACGTGACCATGCGCTTCAACATCGCCCGGGAGCGCGTGGACAGCCTCAAGGAATACCTGATCAAGTACGTCCAGCGCCAGCTGAGCTTTGAGAAGCTGACGGCGTTGGACGACGTCAGCTTCACGGTGGCCCGCGGTGAGGTGCTGGGTATCGTGGGGCTCAATGGCAGCGGCAAGAGCACACTGCTGAAGATCATCTCCGGCATCCTCAAGCCCACGGCCGGCACGGTGCTGAAGCGCGGAAAAGTGGCGCCGCTGATTGAGTTGGGCACCGGCTTTGACCAGGACCTCACGGCTCAGGAGAACATCTTTCTCAACGGGGCCGTGCTGGGTTATTCGCGCCAGCAGATGCAGGCCCGCTACCAGCAGATCCTGGATTTTGCTGAACTCTGGGAGTTTGCCGATGTGCCCATCAAGAACTACTCCTCGGGCATGGTGGCCCGCCTGGGCTTTGCCATCGCCACCGCCACCGACCCGGAAATCCTGATTATCGACGAGATACTCGGAGTCGGCGACTTCCGCTTTCAGGAGAAGAGCGAGGGGCGCATCGCCGAGATGATGGCCAGCGGGGCGACGGTGTTGATTGTCTCGCACTCCATCGAGCAGATCCGCAAGCTCTGCCAACGGGCCATCTGGCTGGATAAGGGCCAGCTGATGCTGGAAGGCCCGGCGGATGCAGTCTGCGATGCCTACCAGAGCCAGGCCGGCCTCTGAATGGGCACCGTTCTGTTGAGAGAAGCCCGGACGCTGGCCTATGGTTGCTATCTTCTGGCCGTGCTGGCCGTGCTGGCTGCCCTGGGCTTTGGCCTGACCCATCACACCAACCGCGCCGATGTGTGCTTGCTGCTGGGGCTGGTGGCCGCGCTGGTCGGTTTTGGGCTGCTGCTGCGGGGACGGCTGTTGAACGGGCAGCTATCAGCCAGCTTACTATTATGCTATGCGCCATTTGCGCTGCTCTGGCTGCTGGCCCTGGCCTCGCCTTTGACCAGCTGGCACAACATCCTTTTTGGCGACTGGGGCCTGCTGATATGGCTTGGCCTGCTGGCCTTCGTGGGTCCCGCGCTGGTACTGGCAGTGCGGCTGGGCCGCCAGCTGCGCCTGGCGCCGGTGCTGGCCGGGTTGCGACAATACTGGGCGATAGCTGTATTGCTGGCCGCCTTTGTGCTGCTGTCGCTGGAGACGCTGACCATGTGGGTCAACGTGGACTCCCTGAGTTATCTCAATGCCACCCAAACGGCTCTGGCCTTCAACTTCAGCCTGGAGTTCCCCGATCTGCTGCGGCTCTGCGGCCACCACTCCTATGTGGCCATCCTCTGGTACATGATTGGCGGCTACCTGACCCCCAACAGCGCCGCTGGCCTGCGCCTGGTGAACCTGGTGCTGGTGGCCTCCTCGGTGCTCTGCGTCTATCAGATGCTGCTGCATTTCTGCCGAGGGATAGAGAAAGCTGATACAGACAGATGGCTCAGCTTACCGACTCGTTGCGCCCTGCTGACAGCCCTTTACGCCTTCAACCCGCTGGTACTGGGGCCGCTGTATCTGCTCAATCTGGATGTCCTGACCATGGTCTTTGCAGCCTGGACTGCCCTGGCCTTTCTGAAGCGTAATAACGTGTTGCTGACTGCCAGCAGCCTGGCCCTGGTTTTCAGCAAGGAAGTTGGCCTGGTGATGCTGCTGGGCCTGCTGCTGTTCAGCCTGGCAGCGAAGCTGCTGGCGAGGCGCAAGCCGGCTTCTGCACAGAGCTGGCGTGCGGAAATCATCATGGCGCTGGTACTGGCTGCTGCCGCGGTCATCAACCTCTGCGCTCCCAGCTGGGCCGAGATAGCCACACCCGCCCCCGGCTTCAACATCTTCACCCTCAACGCGCTGAACATCGTGGAGAAACTCAAGCAGCTCTACCTGCTGGACTTCTCCTGGTTGCTGACGCTGGTGATTCTGGCAGGCGGGGGAGCCTGGCTCTGGCAGCGACGCAAGCGAGCGAAGCGCGATGACCGCGACAGCGATAGCCTCTGTCAGGGCAAACTCGGCAGCGACGGCCTGGCCCTGCTGGGGATGTATCTGGCAGTGGTGGTCTTCAACCTGACATTTTTGACCTGGAGCCATCCGCGCTATATCCAGCCGCATCTGCCGCTGTTCTGCGTGGCGGCCAGCCTGGCCCTGGCCTGGTTGGGGAGCGCTCAATTCACTCCAAAAGCAGCAATCACCACAGGCGCGCTATTCATTGCGCCCATTCGAGCTACCCTTCCAGCCGCCGTCTTAGCCGTGTTGCTGCTGGCTCAGACCTTCATCACCTTCGACCCGGTGACCCTGGCGGCCTTTCGGCAGGTGAGCATCGGCCAGACCGAGCTGGTGACGACGGCGAAGTTCCTCTATCTCAATGAGCAGTTGGATACCGACCCCGACCAGGCCAGCCACCTGGAGCTGGTGGACGCTGTTGCCTACAACCGCCAGGCCGGATACCAGGGTGGCGCGCTGGAGGCCTTTCTGAAGGACATCGACTACAACAGCACAACGCTGGTACTCGTCGACCCGATATACGACTACGAAGGCAACACCAACCTGACCTACATCGCTTTGCTCGGTGGCCGCAACAGCGAACAGGACACCTACTACTACGATCCCCAGAGTGGCCAAATCAGCTACCTGCCCAACGGCGAGCCGTTTAACGTTGAAGTGGTCTATCCAAAAAGTGTTATAGAAATAAGCAATTATCCCCAGTACCAACGCATCTACTACCTCAGCGCCCCCTGGCGCAACAGCTTCCAACAATGGCAACCTGTCGCCAACCTGCCCATCCTGGAAGCAGGCACCTCCACCTACCGTGGTTGGGAATTGGAGTATCGCCGCCTGAAATAATCCCGGTGATTGCCGCTCCCTGAACCGGGAGCCCACCGTGAGACTCACGAACAAAGACGGACATCGCCGGTTATCCGCCCGCCAGAACCTCAGCGCTTCTCTCGCAGACACCAGAAAAAGCACGCAAACACCAGCCCGGCCAGCAGAGCCATGCACCCCAGGTAGCACCAGGCGGCGCCGGTGACCCCCCAGTGCTCCACAGCCAGGGGTGCGGCCACAAAGGCCACTGCCGACGTCACCGCATAGGCCGCAAGCAACAGCTTCTGGCGCCGGAGGATGGTGGCGCCCACGCCAAACAGGCTGGCCAGGGCAAAGAAGCCGCCGCCGCAGACCAGGATGCAGAGCTCGGGGATGTACAGCTCCAGGTCGGTGCCAAACAGCAGTGAGAGCACCGGCGCGCCGAGCAAAAACGCCGCCAGCGTGCAGCCCAGGGTAATCAGCGCCGTCCACAGGGTCTGACGGGCAAAGGCCCGGGCAAACTCCGGGCGCCGCCCCTCGCTCCACAGCCGCGACAGCGTGGCCACCAGCGGGTTGTAGAGCAGGCTGGCCAGCAGCGAGACGATGAACACCGGCATGGAGATAAAACCGTACACCGCCTGGGCAGTGTCGCCGGCCAGGGCATCGATGGCAAAGCGTGGCGCGAAGCCGATATAGAGCAGCAGAAAGGCTGCCAGGAACAGGGGAGTACACTCCCGCAGCAACCGCCAGACCTCAGGCCAGCTGAAGCCCAGATTGCCCGCCGGCAACCTGAAGCATCGCCAGGCCCAGGCCAACAGGCTGCCAGAAGTGACCACAGAGAGCAGCACAGCCCAAAGCGTGGCGGCAGCCAGACTCTGGCTTATCACCAGCGCTCCGCAGAAGGCCGCAATCATCACTGCACAGCGGATAAACATCAGCTTGCCAGCCACATCCAGGTGTTGATGCTGCTGGAAGTTGCCAAAGAACACATCCTCCACAGAGTCCACGGCCTTGAGCAGGCACATCAGCAGCATCACCATGGTCTTCTCGCCGGAGTAAGCCAGGGTCTGTGCCGAGATGGCGATGTAGACGGCAGCCGCAACCAGCATCAAGCCAGTCGTCACTACCCGGGAAGCCGCATAATCGCCAAAGCTGAAGCGACATTCCGGCGGCACATCCGAGACCTGGAAGTTGCGCATCCCAAATTTGCCGATATTCAGCAGTTGATTGGCCAGCGTGAAAGCGATGGTAAAGACCCCGGCCACCACGATGTTACAGACATGGGTGATCACCACCAGCATTATCACCGACTGAAACGCCGAAAGCCCGCCGGAGGCAGCGTTCCAGAGATATGCTGAACGTTGGCTGGTCATAGGTATTCTGGCTGGGTTTGCATCGTTATCCAGCGGCTTCAGAATCGTCGCTGGCGCCGGCGAAGTCGCCCTTGATGGCGTCGACAACCTCACAGCTGCGCAGCAGTTCAGCAACCGAGGCGGCATACCGAACCGGCAGATGATATGCCGCCCGGAAGGCGTCCATCGCCAGTGGATCAAAGACTATGATATTATGATAGCCCTGCTCCAGCAGGCAGCCGATTATCGCCGCTGCCGGGCTGTCGCGCACATCATCGCTGCCTGGCTTGAAGGACAGGCCATACAGGCCGATAACGCTGTCTGGCGAGCTGCAACGCTGGATGATCGATAGCGCGCGTCGGGTGCGTGCCCTGTCGTTGACCGCCAACACCGCCTCAAGAATCTCCGGTGCAACGCCTGCGGAGCGTGCCGATGCTGCCAGGGCCTGGGTGTCTTTGGGTAAACAGTAGCCACCAAAGCCGGTCCCCGGCAACACATAGCTGGCCATGCTGGCCGCTGCCAGCGACTCGCAACCACCACCGTCGCCTCCGCCGCCTGCCGGCAGTGCCCAGCGGCGGTCCAGATGCAGCGCCGCAAAGGCAGCATCCACATCAATACCTCCCAAAGCCGCAGCAATCGCATCCATCTCGTTGGCGTAGCTGATCATCGTGGCCAACAGGGTGTTGGAGAGGTACTTGACGAACTCCGCAGTCGCCGGTTCCATGAACAGCATTGGCGCAGCAAACGGCTGATAAATCCGGGTCAGCGCTGCCCGGCTGACCTCGTCATGGCAGCCGATAACGATACGATCCGGGTAGATGAAGTCCGGCCAGCAATGCCCCTCACGCAAAAACTCAGGGTTGCTGGCATAGCCCACATCGCGGCCCAGCTCCAGGCCATCTGCCGTGAGCAGCGGGATCAGCAGCTCATCAGCGCTGCGCGGCGGTACTGTGGATTTAACGACAATGGTCTTAAAGCCGCCACTGCCCGCCAAAGGCCGTATCTCGGCAAGTGCGGCGCTCAGCTCTGAGAGGTCGGCCCGGCTGTCTTCGCCGCAGGGGGTACCCACGCAGAGGAATACCACCGTAGCATCAGCAACGGCAGCGGCCAGGGAGTCCACAACCGTAAAGCCCGAACCCAGCTGCCTGACCAGCGCAGCATCCAGGCCAGGTTCCACAAACGGCAGCTGGCCGGCGCGAATCTGCGCCGATCGGGCGGCGTCGCAGTCGTAGCCCACAACCGCAAGGCCGGTCTTCTCCGCCAGGCCTACAGCTGTCGTCAGACCGACGAAGCCCAGGCCGATGACGGCGATTTTATCCGCATCAGGCAGGCAGGTCATGGTAACTCCTGCTCGCTGTGTAAAAACCGCAGGTAGCGGCGTATGCCATCGACAGGCCGAATCTGTGGTTCATAGCCCAGCAAGATGCGCGCCTTGGTGATAGACGGGCCGCGGCGCTTGGGGTTGTCGACCAGGTATTCAGGGTCGTCGGAGGGTTGGTATTCAATAGTCCCGTTATAACCATAGAGCTCCTGCGCGACTGCACAGTACAGCTCGGCCATCTCGCTGACCGTAAGCATCGGGAAGTCCATGCCGATGTTGTAATAGTCGTAGTTGCCGGCGGTGAGGATGCGCAGATAGCCGTCAAGCGCGTCGGCGACGTAACAATAGGTGCGGGTCGGGCGGCCATCGGAGTGGATGATGATATTCTGCCCACTGAGCACCGCTTTGGCAAAGTCCGCCGGCAGCCGCCGGTCGTCCAGGCTCATGCCCGGGCCGTAATTGTTGAACGGCCGAGCCACGCCGATGGGCATGCCATAGGTTTGCGCGTAGATGTAACAGAGCGTCTCGCCGATGCGCTTGCTCTCATCGTAGCAGGCCCGGGGGCCCGTGCAGCTGACTTCGCCGGGGAAGTCCTCGTCAGTGGGCACAAACAGCAAGCTGGGTTCGCCATAGATCTCGCTGCTGGAGAAGAACAGCAAGCCCTTGAGGCAGCTGCTGTCTCGGTAGAACTCCAGCAGTGTGCGCAGCCCCAGGACATTGGCCTCGAAGGTGGCTATGGGGTGTTGCCGGTAAAACGTTGGTGAGGCAATGGAAGCCATGTGGACCACATAGTTGGCTGCTGCCAGGTCGGCCCCGGTGTATTCATCCCGAACGATGTCAAAAGCCCGCACATCCACCCGCGCATCGCTGGCCAGCGCCGCTACCCAATCAGGCTTGCGCAGACAGAAGTTATCCAGCAGAATCAATCGGCGAATGTCCAGGGTCAGCAGATACTGGCAAAAGTAATACCCCAAAAAGCCGGCAAAGCCGGTGATTACAATGGTCTGCCCGGTAAAGGCATCGCCGTCCTGCTTGGAGCGCAGATAGCGCAGGTCCTCTGCCAGCACTGGATTTGTCACAGTCCTCACCTATCCCTTCAATACTTCCAACCCCTCAACCATCAAAACAAAAGCCCCGAACCCGCAAACCTCAAACCCAAACTGGGAAAGGGCGTTTCACATATCATTAGGTAAAGCTATGTTAATATGTTACTGAAGCGCATCTCCTGCTGCCTGCTCAAAGCAATGACTCTGCTACAGCAATCCTCTCCTGCATCATGGCAATCCGCATCCGATCCTCATTTGAAAGAAAATCATAGTAAGCAGATTTATTAATTAGATAAAGTGCTTCAAACTTCATTGCCTTGAGAATGCCATTTTTCAGTAATCTGTCATCATCAGTCATCGTGAAGACAATCTTTCTTGTCTCAAACTTATCTGCATATGGCGCAAACTGCTTCAGGAACGAAATTGAATCAAATGTTATTCCCCCCCTACTCCTATGCGCATTTTATGCGCTTTAGCTTTGTTGGCAAATTCCTTAGATATTTCCATCATGCGTTCGTTGTTGACTTCTGATTTGGGCAAATGCAGCGAACCAGAAAGGTCAACGCGCCCAATGACAATAGTGTCTAAAAAACCATCAGCTACAGCAAGGATGCCGTCAATGTTCTTCAAACAGGTCATAGTTTCGGTGTTGATAATCCATTCGATTTCGTTTGAACAATCAGCGTAGACTCTGGATGCAGTTTCTCGAAATTTTTTCATTGCATAAGAAGACTCTATCATTGGTGCCATAATCCCATTGGCACCAAGATGCCGGCACTGATAAAGATCCCTGACTGCCTCACACCCGCCAATCTTAATAGTCAAATTCATATTGGCTCTGAAGACAATCTCGGTAAGCAGGACCAATTCGTCAGTCCTCGAACCCTCGGCTTCAAACTCTGCCTTCACAGCGAGAACACCGTAATTGTCGCGAAGTTCTTTGAGCAGCTCAAACATTTGCTTCTCGGTTGCATTCATCACCTGTACCCCATGTCCTGATAATCGCTTGTCGAAGAAGAGTATAGTCTATGTGCTTCATAATAGTAGTCATTTCTAACATAAACAGTACTGTCCAAAGCATCATTAAATGGGGTGTAGTTTGCTTCGATGTACTCAACGTAGTCAGCGGCGTATTCTTGTTGAGAATAGCCTCTTGGTGCAAGAGTCGAATTATAAATCACTACTTTTGGCTGATTATGGGCGAAGTCCTCCAGCCCTTTCTGCCCATACTTTTCAGTCATCCATGCTGATATGCCGCCGTATGGAGCCGCTGGCAAGTGGCCAGTACCGATATAGAGGTCGACTCTGACATCACACACGAGTATCCGATCTTCAGGAGTGGTAATGGCGTTGATGATAGCCCCGGTACTTCCAGCGGTGGTATATGTATCATTGATGTCCCGATTCAGGTTGGCTGGCATCTGCACGATATAAGAGTTGCAAATCAGTAAGCTCGCAATTAGTGGAAAAATGGAAACTGCCGGTAGTGCTTCCCTGTATTTATTACGCGACTGAAAGGCTTTTACAGCAGGGTATAGAAGAGTGAAACACGACACGGCATAGTACGGAATCATGTGCCAGCCGCCAGCGATATTGTATCGAGCCATTGACATGACAATGAAAACGAAGATCATCAATCCATGCAATTTATTCTTCAAGAAAACATAGAATATGAAGCAAATGTTACCGATAAAATAGCTGGCCACCATCAGGCTGCTGAAAGCCTGATCACCAATTGAGGTAACCGAATCGAACAACGAAGTGAAGAAAAACAAGAATGGGAGAATAAATGCCTCCAGGATACTGGAGCCATACTTATTGTCATTATACTTTGGGTAGATTTCTCTATTGATTACCCAGATACCTTGATAAGCGTCATCAAGCGTACCAGTTAAAACCAAGTAGAGCAGAAAAACCAACAGGGCGCCGATAATTATTCCAAAAAGCAATTTGAATTTTGTGAAAAGATGCAGTATAAATTCCTTGAAAGTGCGCTTTTTCGCCTGCGCATCTGAGGCTTCAATAATCAGTACGCTGAGCAAAGTAGTGAAAAGCACAAATCCCGAGACCATCGCTGAGCCCAACATGAGAATGACACTGATACCCAGAGCAATCGAACTACGCCTCGACAGTTCTTTGGTTTTCAGATAATGCAGGAATTCCAACAGGAGCAGAACCAAACCCATCATGTGTAGCAAGTCGGTGGTTACTGAGTAGAGTTCGGATTGCAGGCTCAAAGAACTGATGAATAAAGCTGGAAAGATCAGGCACGGTATTGCGCCATACCATTTCTTATAACGAAGCCATGCAAAAGTAAAAAAACCTGACAACAGACAGTATGTGCCAACTCGAAAACCAATGAACCCTTTAACTCCAAAGAGAGTTAGTAGATAGCAGAAGAAGTACATCAGCGGTGGATGCTGAGAGGGGTAGCCGTCGTAGAGCAGTGCACCGTTTTTCATCACCAATGCACCAATCATGTTGTCCGACTCATAAATTGTAGCTGGCATATTGATATGAGGAATGAACATCAGAAAATAGAGCGCAAACACACCGATGGTCAGCAAGGCAGCTTTTTGCATCTGCGTGCCCTTTTTCTTGCTCAGCAGCGTTTTGTTCGTGCTACTCATTTTTTCCTCGGGGGATAGCGATGCTCTTCAAGAGCCTATCGTGGATGAATTCT
>JAISUQ010000048.1 GCA_031272005.1 Coriobacteriales bacterium
GGCCCGTGATGGGCCGTTTCAGCGTGGAGCAAGGTAGTATTGAATCGCCAAATAACAAACTACGAGAAAGGCTTCCACGCTATGTACAGGATACTACGTTTCGTGCTTTCTTTGGCCCAGGTCGTCATAGAAGGCATCCGCATCGAGCCTGGCTGCATCGTCATCGCCTTAAGGCCGCACAGGCGAAAACAGCTTTGCTGCCCGGTATGCGGGCGCAGGTGCGAGGTCTACGACATCACCCCCAGACCGAGGCGATGGCGGGCGATGGATTTGGCGGGCGCCAAGTGCTATCTGGAATACCAGCCGGTCAGGGTGCGCTGCCCGGAGCACGGCGTACACGTCGAGAGCGTGCCGTGGGCGAGGCACAAGGCGAGGTTCACCCGCGATTTCGAGGACTGGGTGGCCTGGCTTTGCGTACACTGCACCATCTCGGCGGTGTCTGAGTTGGCAAGGGTCGAATGGCACAGCGTGGGCGGTATCTGCAAGCGCGTCTTTGACGACCTGGAGGCGGCTCGCGGTCCCGGGAGGTTCGATGGCCTGCGCCGTATCGGCATCGACGAGACAAGCTACAAGAAAGGCCACAAGTACCTGACCGTCGTCGTCGACCATGACCGAGGCTGCCTCATCTGGGCGCATGAGGGCTACGGCAAAGACGTGGTCAGGCTGTTCTTCAATGAGCTCACCCGAGAGCAGCGCCGCGCTATAGAGGTGGTCACAGCTGATGGCGTGAGGTGGTTAAAGACGCTGGTCAAGCGCCTGTGCCCGAACGCGCGCTGGGTGATGGACCCCTTCCACGTGGTCAGCTGGATGAACGACGCGCTGGACAGCGTGCGCTGCGAGGAGTGGCAGGTGGCCAAGAAGGCCGCCCGCGATGCGACGCCCAGGCGCAACAGGCCGGGCCGGCCGGCCAAAGGCGACGAGACGCCAGAGCAGGCCAAGGCGCTGGCGGCAACGGCCAAGGCCATCAAAGGCTCCAGGTACGCACTGGTGAAAAACCCTGAAGACCTCACAGAGGCCCAGAAGGACAAGCTCGGTGAAGTGAAGCGGGCGGGATCAAGACTGTTCAAGGCATGGGAGCTCAAGGAGGATCTACGGGCGGTGTTTCAGGCGCACGATGCCGATGAGGCCAGCGTCCTGCTCGATGACTGGCTGCGCCGGGCCAGCCGTTGCCGGATAGCGCCGGTTTGTGAAGGTCGAACAGAAGGTACGCCGGCGCAGAAACGACATCATCGCGGCTATAGACCTCGGCATCAGCAACGCGCGCGTCGAAGCCATCAACAACAAGATCAAGGTCACTGTGAGGATGGGCAACGGCTTCAGGAACACCGACAACCTCGTGGCCCTGCTCATGCTCAGATGCTCGGACTTCAAGCCTCAGTTGCCCGGCAGAGCCGCGAAGCCGAAAAAGACGAAGAAGAAAGACATGAAAAGGGCGGCATAGATGGAAGAATTGAAGCAATCACCCTACCACAGAAACTACCGAAGGCTCGAAAAAAGCCATTTTTTGGCAAAAATTTGCGTTAGTTAGTGGGATATTATGCCGTGCGCTAAGCCATAAAAAATCGAAGTAGAGTTAAAAGTGCTGGTAAATAGCTTACAGCTGGCCTTGTTGCTGGAACAAGCACGGAAACCGCGGTGCCGCCGAGCCCGAATTGCCGCATAAACAGGCCGAATTCCACTAACTAACGCAAATTTGTGCCAAAAAACGCCGAAATTCATGTTTGACCCGATATCCAAGCCATGTCTCTGCTCTCCAGACCTCTCCAGCCCTTGACCGGTAACGCAGCTTGGAAGAGTGCATATAAGACTAAAACTACTAGTTGACAAACACCAGTAGTGGTGATACTCTGTTTACAGGTTGAAGCACATCATCCTCAGCACTGCAAGGGAACCCGGAGTTGGTCTGCTCCGGGTTTCGCGTTTTTAGCCGTGGCCTTGCTGTCTACGGTATACTGGAACAATGACTTTGCGAACCACCGACAACCCCCAATTGCTTGCCTATCGTGTTGACCGGCCCGACAACCTGTTCGCGGCCATGCGCAGGCTGCGTGGTTATCACTATGACGATGCGCTGGAGGCTCCGGCTGCACGCGGTGATGCAGCGCACACGCTGTTCTGGCCGGGTTGTACGCTGTCTGCATATTCACAGGAGCTGACCCTGGCTGTTGACGATTACCTGCGCCAACGCGGCCTGGCCAGCGCGATGTCGGTCAAGTGTTGCAGCAACATTTTGCGCTATGCCGCCGATGGCGAGACCCGCCTGGCCTTCGCCCGCCTGCTGGCGTTGGAGCTGCGCAGATGCGGCGTGCGTCGCATCATTGCCGCCTGCCCCAACTGCTACAACAGCTTCCGCGAACTGATTGGCACCGGCGACTTTTCCGGATTGGAAGTCCAGGCCCTGAGCACCGTGCTCCTGGAGCAGGGCGAGCGCATCAGGGCACAGGACATCGGGGGCACCGGGCAAGGTACTGCCGGCATCGAAGCCATGACCCCCACCGTCTGTGTCCACGACTCCTGCCCGGATCGCCCCTGGGGTGTCTTTGCGGAGTCCGTGCGCGGCCTGTTCGAAGACGCAGAGTTGCGCGAGATGCAGCATCACCACTCCCGCGCCCTGTGCTGTGGCATCGGCAAGCTGCTGTTTATCCGCAAACCTGCACAAAGCCGCGAGCTGCGGCAGTTGCGTCAGGCGGAGTTTGCCGCCACCGGCGCCAAGTTGCTGGTGACTTCCTGCGTCTCCTGCACCAACGCCTTTCAGAATCTGCCCAATGCCCGTCATTATCTGGAGCTGCTGTTTGGCATCCGCATCGACTGGTCCGCCGCCGTTGCCGCCGGCGAGCAGGCCATGCTGGAGATACAGGCCAGCCTGGAAGCCACGCCTGAACATACGCCTGATGCCGGGTCCAGCCTGGATGCCGCGCCTGAACCCGCGCCTGCACCCGCGCCTGATGCCGGTTCCAGCCTCAGCGCTGATTCCATGTCCAACAATGGGAGCAGCCCCGAACTCCAACCAACCCCCAATGAGGCCCGCGCATGACCCGGCGCATCGTCAAGTCCAACTGCCACTATTGCGGCTACCTCTGCGGCTTTCTGGCGACGGTGGAGGATACCCCCGAAGGCGAGCGCCTCGTCGCCCTGGAGCCCGACCCATCACGCTATCCTTATAGCGAGCGAATATCCAATGGATGCCTGCGCTGGCGGATGAACCTGGAGCAGATCGATGCCCCGGAGCGCGTCAACTACCCCCTGAAGCGGGTGGGGGAGCGGGGTAGCGGCCAGTGGCAACGCGTCAGCTGGACCGAAGCCCTCGACGACATCGCCGCCCGCCTCGAGGCCCTGGCCGCCGAGCATGGCCCGCAGACCCTGGCCAGTGCCATCGGCGGTCCGCATGCCACCTACTGGCCGCTGCATCGTTTTCTCAACCTCTTCGGCACGCCCAACAACATGGGCATCGGTCAGATGTGCTGGAACGTGCGCATCTGGAGCGACTGCATGACCTACGGCTGGCCCATCGAGGTCAGCATCGAACCCGGCCTCACCGGCACGGTCTTTCTCTGGGCCACCAATCCGGCCGAAAGCGACAACCTGCTGTTCTGGCGCACATTGTTGACGATGGACAAGCAGCAGACCAAGCTCGTGGTCATCGACCCCCGCTGCACTCGCACCGCGCAAATCGCCACCCTGCACCTGGCCCCGCGCCCCGGCACCGACTGCACGCTGGCCCTGGCGCTGATCAGGGAGATAATCGCCAGCGGTCGCCACAATGCGGAGTTCATCGAGCGCTGGTGTCACGGCTTCGAGGAGCTGGTGGCCCACGTTGAGCCCTACACCCTGGCCGCTGCCGAGGCCACCTGCGGCGTGCCGGCGGCCAGCATCGCCGAGGCCGCCAGGCTGTTCTCCGAACCCGAACCCTCGGCCCTGCTCTCCGGCCGGGGCATCGACCAGTTGGGCGCGGCCACCGCTCCCACGCACCGGGCGCTGTCCATCCTGCGCGCCATCACCGGCGACGTCGACCGCCCCGGCGCCTGTCTGATCGAGGGCATGAGCGACTTCATCCCCGAAATCGATTTGGAGATGAGCGCCTGGCTGACCCCCGCACCACGCGCCGCCCAGGGGCGCTGGTGCGGCACCCCCGAAACCCGGATCAACCGCCGCCCCCCCGCGCCCACCCGGGGCGCCGCC
>JAISUQ010000184.1 GCA_031272005.1 Coriobacteriales bacterium
TTCAAAACCCTGGCCATGCTCACTGCCCTCCCTTGATGGTCGCCGGATCGGTCAACTGGCCGGTGAGGGCGCTGGCCGCCGCCACCGCCGGACTGGCCAGGTAGACCTCGCTTTGCGGATGACCCATCCGGCCAACGAAGTTGCGGTTGGAGGTAGACACGGCCCGCTCGCCGGCCGCCAGCACGCCCATATGCCCGCCCAGGCAAGGTCCGCAGGTGGGCGTGGAGACCTGGGCGCCGGCCGCCAGGAAGGTCTCGATGTAGCCCAGGCGCAGGGCCTCCAGATAGACCTTGGGCGTGGCCGGGATGATGATGGTCCGCACCCCTCTGGCAACCTGCCGGCCAGCCAGCAGTTCGGCAGCCACCGCCAAATCGTCCAGTCGCCCGTTGGTACACGAGCCGATGACCGCCTGGTCGATGCGCACCTCGCCGATCGGCTCGCCATGTCCATTGCCGTTAAAGGTCCGGGTGTTCTCCGGCAGATGCGGAAAAGCCACGGTGGGCGTCAGCTTATCCAGGTCCAGATAAATGCGCCGCGCATAGGCGGCATCCGCATCGGCGGTGAAGATACATGGAGCAGCAGCGCCAGCTTCCTGCAAATACGCCAGAGTACTATCATCTACCGGGAAGATGCCGTTCTTGGCGCCAGCCTCGATAGCCATGTTGCAGATGCAGAGCCGGTCGCTGACCGACAGCGCTGCCACCCCCGGCCCGCTGAACTCCAGGGATTGATAGAGGGCGCCATCCACACCAATCTCACCAATCAGGTGGAGGATGACGTCCTTGCCGCCAACCCAGCGCCCCAGTGAGCCGCTCAGCTCAACCTCGATAGCCGCCGGCACCTTGAACCAGGCCTTGCCGGTAGCCATGCCCACCGCCATATCCGTGGAGCCAACGCCGGTGGAGAAAGCCCCCAGCGCTCCATAGGTGCAGGTATGCGAGTCGGCGCCGATGACCACATCGCCGGCCGTCACCAGACCACGCTCCGGCAGCAGGGCGTGCTCGATGCCCATCTCGCCACCGTCGTAGAAGCCCGCGATACCCTGCTCGGCGGCGAAGTTGCGGCACATCTGGCAGTTGGTGGCCGATTTGATGTCCTTGTTGGGGGCGAAGTGGTCCATCACCAGCGAGATCTTCTCCGGATTGAAGACCGCAGTGCCGATGCGGGCAAACTCCTCGATGGCCACCGGAGCGGTGATGTCGTTGCCGAGCACCCGGTCCAGTTGGGCCAGAATCAACTCGCCGGCCGCCACGCTCTCCCGCCCTGCTGCGGCAGCCAGTATCTTTTGGGTCATGGTCATTGACATCTTGAGATAATCCCTTCCCTTGCTTGTTGGGCAAAGCCCTGGCCGGCTTCCCGGCTGGCCGAAAACTGCTGCACCCCGCTCATTATGAGGCGGCAATCTGATTGGCGGCGTTGAGATAGGCCAGGATGCTGCTCTCTATGATATCAGTCGACAAGCCCCGCCCGGTGCGGATCTGCTCACCGGCGCGCAATTTGACCACCACCTCGCCTAAGGCATCCTTGCCGTCGGAGGTCGCCTGGATGTTGTAGCTTTCCAGCACCGCTTCGGAGGTGCCCATGATTTTATCCACGGCGTTATAGGCCGCATCCACCGGACCGTCACCCAAAGACACCTCCTCGTGGACCTCGTCGCCGTGGGCCAGGCGCATCACGCAGACCGCCGTGACGTCCTTGCCGCTGTGGACATGGAAGCCCTCCAGCTCATAGCGCTGGGCGGACGGCTCAACCGGGGAGAGCACCTGCGGGCGATGGGAGACGATGGCCTCCAGATCGGCGTCGCTGATCTCCTTCTTGCGATCGGCGATGACCTTGAAGGCGGCAAAGGCAGCGTCCAGCTCTGCCGGCTCCAGGGCATAGCCCAGCTCAGCCAGGCGCGACTCGAAGGCGTGGCGGCCGGAATGCTTGCCCAGCACCATGGCGTTGACCCGCACGCCCACGCTCTCCGGGGTCATGATCTCGTAGGTGGTCTTCTCGGCCAGTACGCCATGCTGGTGGATGCCGCTTTCGTGGGCAAAGGCGTTCTTGCCGACGATGGCCTTGTTCAGCGGCACGCCCTGGCCGATGATCTGGTATATCAGGCGGCTGGAGCGGGCGATCTGGGTGGTCTCGATGCGGCTGTCTGCGCCAAACAGGTCGCGTCGGACCTTCAGAGCCATCACCACTTCCTCCAGTGCAGCGTTGCCGGCCCGCTCGCCGATGCCATTGACAGTGCATTCGATCTGCCGGGCCCCGCCCAGGGCGCCAGCCAGGGAGTTGGCCACCGCCATCCCCAGGTCGTTATGGCAGTGGACGGAGAAGACCGCCTTATCGGCATTCTCCACATTGGCCTGCAGCCAGGCCAGCAGGTCGGTCATCTCGGCCGGAGTGGTATAGCCCACGGTATCCGGGATGTTGATGGTCCGCGCCCCAGCCTGGATGGCCGCCGCGCAGACCTGAGCCAGGAACGGCCGATCGGAGCGGGTGGCGTCTTCGGCGGAGAACTGCACCTCGTCGCAGTAGTTGCGGGCGTATTTGACCATTGCGGAGGTGCGCTCCAGCACCTGTTCCGGGGTCATCCGCAGCTTATGTTGCATGTGAATCTCGGATGTGGCCAAAAAGACATGGATGTAAGGCAGCTTTGCGCCTTTGAGGGCTTCAGCCGAGGCGTCGATGTCCTTTTCCAACGCCCGCGACAGTGAGCAGACGTAGGAGTCCTTGACGGTGTTGGCGATGGTCTGCACGCTCTCGAAGTCGCCAGGTGAGGAGATGGCAAAGCCGGCCTCCATGACATCCACCTTCAGCGCTTCCAGCTGCCGGGCCACCTCAATCTTCTCCGCCAGGTTCATGGAGCAACCCGGAGCCTGTTCGCCGTCGCGCAGGGTGGTGTCGAAGATACGGATGTTGCTTTGTGTACTCATCGGTGCTGGTCTCCTTACTCGTGGTTGGACAGTTATCCGGTCATAAAAAAACCCCTGGGCGCCTGCCGCAGGGGTTCGTCATCGCGTGGGGGGGGGTTTCCCGCTCTAACTCCGCTGTTCGGCCGTGCGCCAGTGCTCCCTGCTGCCCAGCAGCAGGCCGATAAGGCCGAGCAAGAACAAAGTGGCGTTTGTCAGAATCACGATCAACCTTTCAACTTTCAAATAAGCGAACCTGAACAGGTTGCCATCTCCCGGGCGGTTTGTCAAGTGGCGAAAAGCTGCCCGGTGAAGGCGAAGAAGGCCAGCACCACCAGGCCCAAAACGATGCGGTACCATCCGAATACGGCAAAACTGTGGTTCTTGATGTAGCCAATCAGGAATTTGATGGCCAGGATGGAGATAGCGAAGGCGACGATGATGCCGACCACCAGCACACCCCATTCGGTGGCCGTGGGCGCCAGGTGATCGAGCACGAAGACCTTGACCACCTTGAGCAGACTCCAGCCGAGCATCACCGGTATGGCCAAAAAGAAGGAGAACTCCGCCGCCACCTGCCGCGATACGCCGAGGATGCGGCCGCCGAGGATGGTAGAGCCGGAACGCGAGGTGCCCGGGATGATGGCCAGGCACTGGAAGAAGCCGATGCCGATGGCCTTGGCGAAGCTCAGCTCCTCCAGCTCGCCGGCCTCCGGGTCGCGGGCGTTGCGAAAGGCGGTGGCCATGCGGGTCTGGCTCTCCACGGAATGCCTGGCATGGTACTCGAAGGTGTCGCTTTTGGCCTTGATGCGTTCGATGAGGATAAAGGCTACTCCGTAGACAATCAAAGCGATGGCCACCACCACGGCATTGAAGAAGTGCTCCTCAGCCCAGTCGTCCAGCAGAAAGCCGATGATGGCCGCCGGGATGCAACCGACGATCACCTTGACCCATAAGGCGATGGTGGCGCGGTTCTCCCGGGGCTGCTTATATTTGGAGAGGGGATTGAGTTTGCGGCGATAGAGCAGGATGACCGCCATGATTGCCCCCAGCTGGATAACAACCAGAAACAGCTCCATGAATTTGGCTGATACATCGAGTTTGACGAACTCGTCGAAGAGGATCATGTGTCCGGTGCTGGAGATGGGCAGCCACTCGGTGATGCCTTCCACGACGCCGATGGCCAGAGCCTTGAGCAGTTCTATCAGCATAACTTCCCTATCTGGTGATGCCGGTGTAAAAGCAGGCGCTGCGGCCGATGCTGGAAAATCTGTCGGTGACTATCATAGCGCAGGTTCGGGCTTGCGGGCGCTGGCAGAGTCGGCGGAGTTGGCAGAGTCGGTAGAGTTGGTAGAGTTGGTAGAGTTGGAAGAGTTGGAAGAACTAACAGAGTTGGCAGAGCCGGCGTAGCCGGCATAGCCGACGCGGCGCACCAGAGCCTGCCCCTCGCTGCCGGCCAGCCACTGAATCAGCTCATCTGTATGGGGGTTGCTCTGGGCGGAG
The DNA here is from genome assembly GCA_031272005.1 of Coriobacteriales bacterium. Taxonomy (GTDB): domain Bacteria; phylum Actinomycetota; class Coriobacteriia; order Coriobacteriales; family UBA8131; genus JAISUQ01. The sequence goes on from JAISUQ010000184.1 coordinate 4,401, forward strand.
GTGGTGACGGCATAGAGTGTGGCTATGAAGGGATACCGGCCCGACTCGATGTTGGCCACTGTGGGCTCCACGCCGTCGATGGCCAGCATCTTGACGTTGGGATTGGCCTGCATGCCCGAGACATAGAAGCGGAAGGAATAACCGAGGGCCGCAGCGTAGTTGCGGTAATCGGCTGCTACAGCCACCACCAGGGCGCTCATGCCAAAATATGTCTCTTCCTTGGGCGGGCTGACCATCTCGCGGCCCTGCATCACCTCTGATAGCATGATAGTCTGACTGCCGGAGCCGACCTCGCGTTGGAAGGCGAGGATTTTCTCGTTGTTGCCGCCGACCTGCTTCCAGTTGGTAATCTTGCCCTCGTAGATCTCGCGGACCTGCTCGACGGTCAGGCTGTCCACCGGGTTGTCTACATTGACGATGAAGACGAAGGCGTCCTGGGCGATAGGTGTCATCTCCAGCTCAAGGCTGGCATCGGCAGCCGCCTGAAGCTGCTCTGCGGATGGCTCATAGGCGAAGGTGACGTCACAATCGCCAGCAATCAGAGCATCGTAGGCATAAGGAGTGGTGCTGCAGTTGATGTAGTTGCCGTAATAGTCAGGCTCAGGTTCGGTTTTGCTGTTTTCGCTGTAAGGGTCAGGAACTGGAGAAAACCCAAAGGCCAGTCCGTCATAGACAGAGACTGCTGCGGTAGCGTAGATGGGATAGGCAGCGGTAGCGCCATCCAGGCGCGGATAGTCGCTGGTAATGCGGAGACTGGGGTTGGTTGTGGGCTCGAGGATATTGTCGAGATTGCTCGGCTCATAAACCCAGAGATCCAAGTCATTGCCGACCCGCTCCACCTCGCGATCATCGGGGAGCACGTCAATATGGTCAATGAGATACGTGACCACCGGCGAGGCTATGATAATGGCTGTGAGCACTGAGATGACCAGCATCCGGTGCTGATAGCGTGCGGGCTGTTTGCGGATCCTGCCAGCCAGCCAGATGGCGGGGACCGCTGGCAATATCTCGCAAAGCAATACGATGAAGTACAACCAGATCCGCCCGCCCATGGAAAACCCAAAGACCAGCAGGAAATGCGGCGCTACGGCAACAAACAGGAAACCACTGTAGAGCTGGATAGGCTGGAGCTGGATGGCGATGTCCACTTCAATAAGATTGAAAACCAGGATATTGAAACTGAGCCAGATCAACACTGGCGCATAACGGGCAAACGCCGTCGGTGGCAGCGGTTTCTTGCGGATGACCAGCAAAAACAGCAGCCAGATAGCAATAGACAGCAACAGTATTGGAACCATCGCCAGATACACGCTGACATCGCTGGGCAAAACCGAGTAAAGGGCATCGCCGATTATATAGATACAGAAAGTCGATACGGCTGGCAAGAGCGCCAGACTGATTATCGCCCAGCCGATATAATAGCTGAAGTAGCGCTGGCGCTTGACTGTTGGCACCGGGGGTTCTGTTGGTGCATCTGCCACAGATGGCTCGGCGGCAGCTGTGGCTTCGACTGCGGCATCGGCCGTGGCAGCGGCTGTAGCATCGGCTGCTTGCGGTCCATCCAATTCGGCGGGCGCAGACGATTCAGGTGACAAATCCAGCTCGGACTGGGTTTCGGGCTTCTCCATTCATCCTCCCCCGAGGTTGACTGCATGTCAGATGCTGACGACCCCCAGGCCATTCAGTATAGAGGATATCAGGATAATCAGCAAAAACAGCGGCGCCACCCAGCGAATCATCACCTTGAACAGGCCTTCGGAGGCGAAGCGTGCCGACTTGGTGGCCTTGACCTCGTCGATGACCACATCCGGACCGCGCCACCAGCCCACGAACAGGCAGACCAGCAGGGCCACCAGCGGCATCAGCACGCTGTTGGAGATGAAGTCCATGACATCGAGGATGCTCATCTGGGCGGCGCCGATGGTCAGGGTGGCCGCGCCCCAGTCGGAGAAGCCCAGGGTGGGCGGGATGGCCAGCAACAGGATTACCACAAACACCGCCAACGCCGCCTTGCGTCGACTGAGCCCGAAGCGGTCCATGGCAAAGGAGACGACCGTCTCCGCCAAAGAGATGGCCGAGGTCAGCGCGGCGAAGAAGACGGCGAAGAAGAATACCGCCCCCAGCACCGTGGCAAAGCCGGTCTGGGCAAAGACCTGCGGCAGGGTGATGAACAGCAACCCCGGCCCGGCCTGCCGCGCGCCCTCCACGCCGGAGAAGGCAAAGACCGCCGGGATGATCATCAGACCGCAGATGAAGGCCAGGGCGGTATCGGCAATCTCGATCTGGCGCACCGACTTCTCGATGTCGGTGTCGCGTGAGGTGTAGGAACCGTAGGTGATCATGATGCCCATGGCCAGCGACAGCGAGAAGAACATCTGCCCCATCGCCGCCACCACCGTGGCGATGCTGATGTCTGAGAGATGCGGGATGATGTAGTAGGCCAGGCCATCCAGGGCGCCGGGGATGGTCAGGGCATAGATGGATATACCGATGGTGAACAGCAGCAGCATCGGCATTACCACACCGTTGAGCTTCTCGATGCCCTTCTCCACACCCAGGCCCACCACCAGCATCACCAGCACCACGAACAGCGCCGTCCAGCCCAGAGGCTCCCCCGAGGTGGCGATGAACCCGGAGAAGAAGCCGCCGCCATCGGCAGTGGCTGCTCCCCCGCCGCTGAGGTAGGTGAACAGATACTTGCTGATCCAACCGCCGATGACGCAGTAGTATGGTGTGATGATCACCGGCACCAAAGCGGTCAGTACGCCGATGGCCGCGTAACGCTGGCCAAAGGAGCGAAAGGCGTCGATGGCCGATTTACCGGTGCGCCGGCCGATGGCAATCTCGGCGACCATCAAGGTGAAGCCGAAAGTCACCACCAGCAGCAGATAGACCAATAGGAAGGCACCGCCACCGTATTTTGCCGCCAGCGAAGGGAAGCGCCAGAGATTGCCCAGCCCAATGGCCGAGGCCGCCGCCGCCAGGATGAAGGTAAAGCGATTGGAGAACAGCGTAACGTGCTTACGTTGACTTTTGTGATGTTGCTCGACGCCCGTCGAATCATGGTTCGTGTTGCTCATAACTCAGCATTATACCCCTAACTGCCCTCGCCGTCAGGCTCCCATGCATGCTGGTTCCCATGCATGCTGCCTCAGTGCTGGTGCCTCGGCGGCTGTTCATGGCTGTTCAGAGCGGGATCAGCATCAATAAACCGAATGTGGCGACGCCGGCCACGATGCACCAGAGCAGGGAGCGGGTTTTGCGGGCTATGACGACTACCGGGATGGCGGCCAGCAGGGGAATCAAGATGGGCCATGGTTCGGCCTCGGCCGCCGGCAGGGTGAGCAGGTCGTTGGCCACCAGGGCGGCGAAGGCGGCGGGCGGGATGTAGCCCAAGGCCTGCTCCAGGCGCTCGGGTAACTGGCGACCTTTGAGCACGAACAGCGGCAGTACCCGGCAGGCCAGCATCGTGGCCATGCAACAGGCCAGGATGATCAGGAAGGAGGCCCAACTCATGGCGTACCGTCCTGCTCGCGCTGATGCTGGCTCAGGCTGACCAGCATGGCGGCGGCGATGCCAGTCAGGGCGCCGATGATGATGGCCGGGCCCGCAAGCCCCGCGAGCTTGCAGAGCAGCACGGCGACTGCGGCGGTCAGGGCAGCCACCACAGTCGGCCGGGTGAAGCGCTGAGCGAACAGCAGACAGATGAAGATGCTGGTCATGGCAAAGGAAGCCAGGGCCACCGGGACCTGCAGCAGTGAGCCCAGCCAGGCGCCCAGCAGGCAGGACAGCGTCCAGGAGCTGAGTGAGAACAGGTTGACCGCAGTCGCCTGGCGCACGGTCCACCCGGCCTTGGGGTCGTCGAAGCGGGCCAGGTTGATGCCGAAGCTCTCGTCGGTGACCGTGGCGGCAAACAGCAGCGACAGACGCTTGCCCACACCTTCGGCATAGCGCGACAGCGAGGCAGAATAGAGTATCTGGCGCATGTTCACCAGCGAGACGCTGGCGATTATCGAGCCCAACGGCACCCCCGCCAGCCAGAGATTGGGAATCAGGTACTGCCCGGCACCGGAGTAGAACAGCAGGCTCATCAGCGCAATCTGCACCAGGCTCATGCCGGCCTGTACGCCGAGGATACCGCAGGGGATACCTAAGACCACGTAGCCCAGGACTATCGGCAACGCCGCGGTAAAGGCTGTTTTCAATGCCGTGGAGAGGTGCCTGGAGTTGCTCATACCCGAGCTAACTCCGTATAGACCATGCGATCGCCCTTGTGCTGGGAGCGCATCAGTGAGATGCCCGGGACGGTGAATTCACAGCTCGGCACCTCCAGCAGGACGGGACCGCTGCTGTGCACGCCGCGGGCCAGGGTGATGTGCGGTTGGAACTCCCGGCGCTGGATGGCCAGGCCAATCTGGCGTAAAGCCTCGGCCAGGGCGCCGGCCAGCACGACCAACTCGGGATCGGCCTGGACCCCCACCCACCAGGTATGGCCATGCTTCTGCCTGAAGCTGCCGATGCCCTCCAGGGCGATGCTGATCGGGTCGGAGCCGTGCAGCGCACAGACTT
>JAISUQ010000012.1 GCA_031272005.1 Coriobacteriales bacterium
TCATGCATCTGGAGCAACGGCTGACATCAGCAAAGGTGCCGGCATCGGTGTCCGCAGCGGCGCCAGCGCCAGCGCCAGTGCCAGCGCCAGCGCCCGCAGCGACGCCAGCGCCAGCGCCATCGCCCGCTCCAGCGCCGGCAGCGACGCCGGCACCAGGTGCTCCAGCGCCGGTGCTCCTGGCCATTGAGACCTCCTGCGACGAAACTGCAGCAGCGGTCATCGCCGGCGACGGGCAGCTGCAGTCCAATATCATCGCCAGCCAGGTGGATTTTCATGCCCGTTTTGGCGGCGTGGTGCCCGAGATTGCCTCGCGCAAGCATACCGAAGCCATTGTGGGCGTGGTGGACGCTGCGTTGGAGGCCGCCGGCAGGACCTATACCAGCTGCGATGCCATTGCGGTCACCTATGCGCCGGGCCTGATTGGCGCTCTGGTGGTGGGTGTGGCCTTTGCCAAGGGGTTGAGCTGGGCTGCCGGCCTGCCGTTGATTGTCGTCAATCATCTGGAGGGGCATATCTATGCCAATCGCCTGTCTGAAGCCCTGGAGCCACCTTTTGTCATCGCGTTGCTTTCGGGCGGCCATACCATGCTGGTGCATGTTCGGGACTGGGGCAACTACCAGGTGCTGGGCCAGACTCTGGACGATGCGGTGGGGGAGGCCTTCGACAAAGTGGCCAAGGCGTTGGGCCTGGGCTATCCGGGCGGGCCAATCATCGGAAGGCTGGCGGCAGAGGGCAACCCGGCGGCCATCGAGTTTCCCCGGGCTTTGCTGCACAGCGGCGATCTGGCCTTTTCGTTGTCCGGCCTGAAAACCGCCGTGCTGACCTATATCCGCCAGGAGCAGGCGGCTGGCCGCGAGCTGGATGTGCCCGATGTAGCGGCTTCGTTCCAACAGGCCATAATCGACGTCCAGGTGGCCAAAGCACTCAAGGCTCTGGAACAAACCGGCGCGAAGACTTTTGCCCTGGGCGGCGGCGTGGCCGCCAACCAGGCTCTGCGTCAGGCCTACACCCAGGCCCTGGAGGCTCGGGGTATCCGCGTGATTTGTCCGCCCCAGCTGGCCTGCACCGACAACGCCGCGATGATCGCCCTGGTTGCTCTGGACCGCTATCGCGCCGCCCACTTCGCATCCCTGGACATCGACGCCCAGGCCACCAGCAACCTCGAAGAACCATACTGATAAGTGTATCTGCCGGGCGGGCGCTCTGGGGGCAGGCGCGGGCGCCCGCGCCTGCCCTCAGACCGCCCGCCCGGCGTAATAGCTTTCCTTTTTCAAGGCAGCACTTAAACCACCAGGCTCCCGGCCACAAGCTGCAAGCCCACATATCCTCAGGCGCCTGGCGGGTGGGAGCCTGTTTGTTGTACAAACATTCGAAATATGATACAATTTTCGAAGGGCGCTTGAAAGCTGTATGACTTTGGCGGTAAATGAGCTACTGAATCCATGATCCGAGACGCCGCGCCCAGAGGTATGGAGATGGTCAAGCGAATTGTAACGTTCATGCTGGTTGTGGTTCTGGCGATGGCTTTACCGGCAGTAGCTTGCGCGACCACGCTGACCGGGATGTCGGTATTCGGGCTGGATTTTGGCCACCTGGCAGAAGCTTCCGGCTGGTCGGTCGTGAATCTGCTGGCGTCAGCTCTGGCGGCTTTCAGTACTCTGGCGCTGTTCATGGTGACCAGCCTGCGGCGTAAGCGCTCGCTGCTGGCCTTGCTGGTGGCCAGTGTCATGACCCTGGCCTCGCTCAGTCTGTTTGTTGGGGCTGAAGATTTCAGCCAGCCGATTGTGGCGCTGAACAGCTATTCGTTGGCCCATATAATCATGTCCGGACTGACCCTGGCAGCGATGCTGGCTGGCGCTCTGGACAGCCGGGCCAGCGAGCGCCGCTGACGCGCTTCAGCCGTGGGAGGATGTCACAGCGAGATGATCGTCAAGGTGTCGCCGACGTGCAGGCGGGTCCAGCCCTTGGGGACCACCGTGCTGCCATCGGCGCGATCGACGCTGACAATCAGGTTATTGGGCGGCAGCTTCACCTCGCTGATCAGCTGGTTGGCCCAGGGGTTGTCGTCGTCGATGACAATCTGCTCAATCTGGGCGTCATCACTCTCGTCATAGGCTTCGCCCGAGACAACCAGGACGTCATCCGCCTCAATGACCGTATCGCCGCGCGGCGCCAGAGTCTCCTCCCCGCGCTTAATCAATACTATTAAGCTATCTTGTCCAATCTCCAGATCGCGCACAGCCTTGCCCAGCCAGGGGTGTTCTTCGCGGATGCGCATCTTCAAGAAGGCCTTCTCCGCCAAACCCTGGAAGTCGGTGAAGGAGGCCATGACGTCGGTCTCGGTGTCAATCATCTCCAGTCGCTGCGCGACTTTCTCCAGCAGGGTACCCTGCAATAGGATGGAGAAGAAGGCCGTCAGCACCACGATGTGGAAGATGTCGCTTTGCAGGAGTTGGCCGCCATCGGCGCCGGCATGGGCCAGGGTGGTGGTGGCCAGCACCGCAAACACCAGTGAGGCTGCACCGCGCAAGCCCACCCAGGAGATCAGCAGGCATTGCCGCACAGGGGCGCCGCGCAACTTGAAGATCAGAAAGACGGCCAGCGGTCGGGCGATGATCAGCAGGAACAACGCCAGCCCCAGCGCCGGCAGGATAGCCGGCAGCAGGTTGGCCGGCTGCACCAGCAGGCCCAGCACGAAGAAGATCATGATCTGTCCCAGCCAGTCCACGCTGTCGAAGAAATGGGCCATGCGCACCTTATTGGGGATGGCCGAGTTGCCCAGGATGATGCCGCAGAGAAAGGCCGAGAGGTAGCCATTGCCGCCGAGCAGCTGGGAGAGGGCGAAGCTGAGCACGGCGATGGCAAAGACGAACAGCAGGTCCATGCCATCGGCAAAGTGGCGGGCGAAGCGCATGATCAGCGGCACGGCTACCAGGGCCACGGCCACTCCCACCAGCGCGCCGAAGACTATCTGTTTGGCCACCAGCAACGGCACCTCCAGCAGGCTGCCGCCCTGCATCAGCAGCAGCGCGGTCAGTGTCAGCAGGTAGGCGGTGGGGTCGTTGCTGCCGTTTTCGATTTCCAGCACACTGACGGTGTTGTGCTTGAGGTTCATCTTCTTGGTGCGCAGGATGGAGAACACCGAAGCGGCGTCGGTACAGCTGATGATGGAGCCGAACAGGAAGCTCTCCAGCCAGCCGAGCTGCAGCACAAAGTGCACGAACAGCATTACGGCGCCGGCGGTGATGACCACGCCCACCGAGGCCAGCAATCCGGCCTGGACGGCAACTGGTTTGGCGGTCTTCCAGCTGGTGCCGAAGCCGCCGTAGAACATCACGAAGATCAGCGCGGCCTCGCCAATCAGCTCGGCGGTGTGCGGGCTGATGACCTCATAGGCAAAGACATGATGCCCGGGCAGCAGGTCCGGCAGGCTGCCGGCCAGCACGCCCAGCACCAGAAAGATAATCAGCGCCGGCATCCCGAAGCGATGGATGAACTGGCCTGAGGAGATGCAGACCAGAACGATAATCGATCCGATGGCTAAGGCTGTGACCAAGGTAGAATGTGCTCCGTTCCCTCAGGCTGGTTGGATTGTGCAGCGGCTGCGCCAAGTTGCGGCCGCGCTGGGTTATACTGAAAACTCGTTGGGAGGCTATTGTACCGTATGCTGGCGTTCAATCAGGTTGGGCTGACATATCCGGGGGCTGCGGCGCCGGCGCTGGAGGGCGTGGGATTTACGCTGTCCGCCGGGGAGCACGTGGTGCTGCTGGGCGCCAACGGCTCGGGTAAGTCGACCCTGGCCCAACTGGCCAACGCCCTGCTGCTGCCCACCAGCGGCCAGATTGAGGTGGATGGCCTGATAGCCGGCGAGCGGGCCGGCGCTGGCGAGCGGGCCGGCGCTGGTCCTGGCTCCGGCTCCGGGCCCGGCCCAGGCGCCGTCATCCGGCAGATTCGCACCCTGGTGGGCGTTATTGCCCAGGACCCGGATAACCAGATCATCTCCACCACCGTACTGGACGAGGTGGCTTTTGGTCCGGAGAACCTCGGGCTGCCGCGCCCGGAGCTCGCCCGGCGCTGCGCGCAGGCTCTGGCGATGGTGGGCCTGGCGGGCTTTGAAGAGCGCGACCCCAACAGCCTCAGCGGCGGTGAGAAGCAACGGCTGGTGATTGCCGGCATCCTGGCGATGCAGCCGACCTATCTGATCCTCGACGAGCCAACCTCAATGCTTGATGGACGCGGTCGGCAGGAGGTTGTCGCCGCGATTGCCGCTGCCCGGGCCCGTGGCTGTGGCATCCTGCACATCACCCACGAAATGGAGTATGCCCGAGCCGCCGAGCGGGCGCTGGTGCTGGCCGAGGGGCGGCTGGTCTATGACGGCGCACCAGCCGGCCTGCTGACCGACCAGGAGCACCTGGAGCAGTGGGGCCTGGCCTGTGCGCCGCAACTGCTGACGGCAGCATCTCCAATAGAGCGCCAGGCAGACACTGGCGCGGCAACCTCCGCAGGGGCGCCCGGGCCGTCAGCCGAACCGGCCCTGTCGCTGGTGCTGCAAGATGTTTCCTATGCCTACTCCGCCGGCACCAGCTTTGCGCACCAGGCGCTGCGCGACGCCAGCCTGACCGTTGAGCCGGGCAGCTACAGCCTGATCTGCGGTGATAACGGCGCCGGCAAGTCCACCCTGCTGCGCATCGCCGCCGGCCTGTTGCAGCCCGACCACGGCCGGGCGGGATTTGCCGCCGCCGAGTCGCTCATCCCGGTGCGTCCTGGCGATGTGGGGCTGGTCTTCCAGCATCCCGAAGCCCAGCTGTTTGCCCAGAGCGTGGCCGAGGACATCCTCTTCGGGCCGCGCAATCTGGCGACCGCCCGGGGTCAGCGACTGGATGGCTCAGCCGAGCAGACCATCGTCACCGAGGCTCTGGCCGCTGTGGGCCTGGACGCCCAAGGCTTTGCCGGGCGCTCGCCATTCTCGCTCAGTGGCGGCGAGATGCGCCGGGTGGCCATCGCCACCGTGCTGGCCATGCAGCCGCGCTTCCTGCTGCTGGACGAGCCCACCGCCGGCCTGGATGCCCGGGGGCGGGCAGCTATACATAGCATGATAGCACAGCAGCGCGCAGCCGGCGCCGGAGTGGTGGTGGTATCCCACGACCTGGCCGAGTTCGCCGCCCACGCTGAGCAGATCTACAGGCTGTCAGCCGGAGAATTGCGGGCTGAGCCGGCCTGTGAGCCAACAGAGGCCACAATCCCCAACTCCCCCACGGGATTAAGGCCGCAACCGGGCCAGGCGCAGGCCCAAACCCCCGTAGAGGCGCAATCCCCAGGCCCAGGCCTGCTGTCTGAGCAGGGAGGCCCGCCATGCCCCTCGTAGTGCCCTTTGGCCAGTATGTGCCGGGCACCACGCCGCTGCATCGGCTGGATGCCCGCATGAAGCTGTTGTTGGTAGCAGCCTATGTGGCGGCGCTGTTTCTGGTCCACAGTTGGCTGGGCCTGGGTGTCTGCCTGCTCCTGCTGCTGGCCGCCTTCGCTGCGGCGCGCATCCCGGCGCGACTGGCTCTGCGTGGCCTCAAGCCGGTGCTGGTCATCCTGGCTTTTACCTTCCTGGCCAACGCCCTGACCCTGGATGCCGCCGGCACCGAGTCAGCCCTGGCGTTGATTGGCAACTTCGGTATCAGTGCTCCCGGCGTGCTGCGCGGCCTGTATCTGGTATTGCGCATCATCGCCCTGATCATCTCCACCGTATTGCTGACCCTGACCACCTCGGTTGTGGCCCTGACCGATGCCATGACCTCGCTGATGCGTCCTCTGGCCGCTCTGCGGGTGCCCACCGAGGACATCGCCACGATGTTCTCCATCGCCCTGCGCTTCATCCCGCTGACGGCAGCGGAAGCGGAGAAGATCATGGTGGCCCAAAGCGCCCGCGGTGCGCTGTTTGACCAGGGCGGGCCAATTCGTCGGGCCCGGGCCTGGCTGCCGGTGCTGGTGCCGCTGTTCGTCAACCTCTTCAGGCGCGCCGACGATTTGGCCGCCGCCATGGAGACCCGCTGTTACAGCGGCCAGGGCCGCAGCCACCTGCGCGTCTCCACCCTGCACCCCAGCCACGCTGCCGCAGGCCTGATCGGCGCCATTCTGCTGATTGCCCTGGGAATCATCCTGTAGATTATGCAGGAACCAACCGAGAGAGTCGCCTGGCGGCCTCATCGGGAATCCCCCGAATTCATTCGTGGGGAGGACATCAACCACGCCAGATGCGCGACAACGCCGCCGGCGCGGTAGTCGGTGTGGCGGCGCCGGCCAGGCGCGGCCGGCCAGGCGCGGCCGGAGTGGCTGATTCCCCTGCAAAACGGTGCTATAGCTACCCTCGCGCAATAGCCTTCTATCCGCACCAACGTCATTTATGCAGGTCAGAGCCTTAAAGCGGAAAAAACCGCTCGCGCCGTTAGCAGACATTTGTTTGCAAAACCCCTGTTAAAACCGCTGGACGTGGCCTATAATTCCACTCATAACACATATCAGCTGTGCCTCATTTCAGATTCATGGTAATCGTGGGACAAGGGGCCACCGAGCGTAAGCACGGCTGACCCAAAGCAGACGCTACCGCATCTCCTTTGCACAGTTGATCAGACTTATCGGATTGCATTGGAGTGAAAAAATGCGAAAGCAGTTGCGTTACCAACACTCACTCGAATAACTTGAAGCCCAGCACGCGATGTTGTGCGGCATCGGCGTGCGACTTCTGATCGCTTTTGCAAGGGAAGCTTAGGGGAGGCGAACGGAAGGGGTTATCATGAAAAGCCAAGATAGATCCAACAGAAGGTTGCTGAGCTGCATCCTGACGCTGTTGATGGTCGCCACCATGGCCTGGCCGATAGCTTCGGCCTTTGCCGATGGCGAAGGCAGCGATGGTGCTGCCACTGAGCAGACCACCACCCCGGCGCCGGAACCAGCGCCCGCGTCCGAGCCCGAGGCAACCCCGGTGCCCGAGCCCGAGTCCACGCCCACACCCGAACCAACCCCGGAGCCAGAAGCTGGCAGCGGCACGTCAAACTCAGCCACCACCGGCGCTGAAGGCAGCGAAGGCGCCATCGGCGGCGAGACTGCTGTGCCTGTTGAGGCCGCCACGCCCGAGGCCGCCCTGGAGGCCGAGGCCGAGAGTATCTCCACCCTCAGTATCGAGCCTCTGGCCACCGAGTATACCGTGCACTTCTGGATTGGGCCTTCTCTGAGCAACGAGTACATCCTCAATGACGGCAGCGGCGTGGTCAACAAGGCGCCGCAGACGGTGGCGGAAGGCGAAGCGGTCGTAGAGCCCAACCCGCCGTCCATCTCCGGCAAAATCAGCTTCCGGGGCTGGTCGGTCTACGACCCGGAAGTCTATCCCGAGAGCTTCTACACCCGGGATATGTTCTGGGCCTTTGCCGGCACCCAAAACCCCGACCTGGTGACTGCCGACACCGACCTCTATGCCGTGTTCTCCGATAAGCTGCTGATCAGCTTCAAGGACAGCGACGGCAAGGTGGTCCAGACCCGTGAGGTGGAGCAGGGCGAGACCTTCGCCGGCCCCAGCGCCGAGGTGACCGCCGATGTTGAGGCCAACCCGCCTGCTGACGGCAGTGCCAATCAGCGCCTGATGTACTGGTATCTGGAGGGCGACAGCAACCATCAGCAGATCGTCTTCGGTGCCACGGTGGCCACCCGCGACATGATCCTGGTGCCCTATTGGTCCGACGCCCAGCTGGTGATCTTCGACAGCCGGGGCGGCAACTATGTGGCGCCGCAGTATCCCTCCTATGGCGACGTAGCCGTGGAGCCTGCAACGCCGGTGCGCGACGGCTTCATCTTCGCCTTCTGGTCGGAGAACGAAGCGGCCAGCCCAGCCGACACCGCCAAGGCCTTCGACTTCTCCACTGTCATCCAGCAGGACACCAACCTCTACGCCATCTGGTCGCCCAAGGACGTGGGTTACAGCGTGGCCTACTGGTTTGAGAAGGAGAACATCACCGGCGACCCGGGTAACAACCAGAGCAACTACGCTTTCTATAAGAGTGCGGAGATAAACTCAGCCAACGCCAACTTCAATGCGCTGAAGCTGCCGGCTGGCTCCATCGTCGGCACCGATGTGTCGCTGGACGCCACCCAGCTGGCTTTGCTGGACAGCATCGTCGCCTTCCCTGCGTATTCTGAGTATTACTTCCAGACCTCGCTGGCGCTGAAGGGTGACGGCAGCTCGGTGGTCAACATCTACTTCAAGCGTAAGGTCTACACCATCTACATCGACGTCCAGGGCTCCAGCAGCTCGGTGGGCAATACCGATGCCAGCACCAAGGACATCAACCCCCAAGGTGGTAGCACCACTCCGGGCTATGGCAACACCTACCGGCGTGAGAATGCCTACCTGATCCACAACGGCGTGACCTATCAGGGGACGTCCAACTCCAGCAACATGTACAGCTTTGAGGCCAAGTATGGCCAGAACCTCAGCGGCATCTGGCCGTCTTATGGTGAGGTTGAATCCGGCGCCAGCAACATCAAGATCTACGGCTGGTACCTGGGCAACTACGCCGCCACACCACACAGCGACCGCCTGGAGATGAACAGCTCCCTCTGCGACGCGGCCGAAGCGGTGGGCGGTGCTGGTGACACCAGCTCTACGCTGTACTGCGCACCACAGTGGCGGACCACCAGCGCAGCCCTGGTCGATCACACCCGCCTGTATTACGTGCAGGTGCCCGCTGGCACCGCGCCAGCAGTCGTGGTGGCACTGGACAATGCCAGCGCCTGGACCCTGAGCAGCAGCCCAAGCGACTGGCCGGCCTACATCAGCTACGACGGCGTCACCTATCAGCTCTATCAGGGCGAGAATGGCTGCCAGAGCAGCAATACCAGCGCTCAGTCGATAACCATTCCCGGATTCACTCTGCAAGTCTTGTATGGTGCAAAAAAAGCTGCCGCCAGGCCTACAGACAACGCCTTCTCGTATCTGCATATCGGTAAGAACAGTGCTGGCGTCAATCATTTTACCTACTCAACGTCAGAAACTGGCCATTCCAGCAGCAACGACGTATACCAATACATCATCTTCCTCTACAGCCGCAACAGCTTCACCCTGAGCTTCAACGTTCAGAATCCACTCAGCACGCCGATTGCCTCCAGCACGGTGGCTTCCGGCACCGCACTGGCCAGCTACGAGCCCGCTGACCCCAGCTACACCGGTTACGTCTTCGGCGGCTGGTATACCACTCCGGCCTGTCTGACCGGTCAGGAGTTCGACTTCACCAGTGGCGTCATGCCAGCCGGTAACCTCACGCTCTACGCCAAGTGGACGCCGGCTGCCGTGAGTGTGAAATTCTACGACTCCATCCATGGCACCTA
>JAISUQ010000015.1 GCA_031272005.1 Coriobacteriales bacterium
ACAGCCTGGATTTACCCGCATTTGGTTTAATTTGGGCCAATAATACGTCAAAGTAGCTGCAAAACCCCGGATAACCGTGCTGTGGGGCGTTGCGCGCAGCGCCCCTGCGGGGTGCTTGCGGCCCATAAGCGGGCAGCGAGACCAAGGCGTACACAACGCCCTTCAGGTGCACGCAGCCATAAGGGTAGCTGCGGGCGGTAAGTTGCACAACGGGCGTTGCGCGCAACAACTCGGTGGAGCGCTTGCGGCCCATAAGCAGGCAGCGACCCCAAGCACCCGCCAGCGCCCGCCCGTCCCAGTACTCAGAGCCCGGGCGGGGCCATGCGGCCCAAGCTGCACGGCAGCCTTTTGCCCGCGTAAGCGTGTGCCCGGCCACACCCCACACGCCAGGCGCGGGCGCCCGCGCCTGCCCCCAAAGCGCCCGCCCGGCATAAACCCATCCCTTTTTCAAGGCAGCACTTAAACCCACGTGCGCCCGGCCATAAGCCAACGAACCCGCCGCCAATAAAAGCGCCTGGCAACAGGCCCGCGATTCTCTCTCCAAGGCAGCACTGAAGTGTTTACTCCACAGGATGCAAGCGCGTGAAGTCTATCAATGCGTAGTTGGCGCGCCAGGTGGCGTAGGTGGGGTGGCCGTCGGGTGTGTCGGGGTAGTGGATCAGCTCCAGGGCGTTGGGGCCGTCGTAGCTCCAGTTGCCGCCGATGTTGTAGATCCGGTTGCCGTCCCAGCCGAGGTACTCCAACAGCGCCTTGGTCATGGATGCATAGCCGCCGGCGCCGCACATCACGAAGATGGCCTTGTCGCGGGGGAAGGTGTCTTCCAGTATCTGCAGGGATTCCTGATAGTTGGGTGTGGCAGAGATAATTCGGCCGGCCTCATCCCAGGCGAGGGTGAAGAGCTTGTTGCCCGCGTAGGCTCCGGACACCGGTAACTCCTGCAACGAGGCCAGGTAGGGATAGGGGACGATGCGGAAGCCGCGGATGGTGCGGGAGAGGTCGGCGTCGCCGCCGACGGCGGCGTAGTCGGCCGGGTCGAAGAGCATGCGCATGTCGAAGCAGGCTACATCCGGGCGGTCCAGCCAGTTGTCGATGGTGGTCATGTTGATGTTGATGTCGATGCCAAACTGGTCCTGGGGATTGGGTTGGCAGCCGGGGAGTGTGGGCAGATTGGTTTGTGTGGCGCTCATCGGGTCGGCTGCGCCCGCTGCGCCCGAGGTGCCCGCTGCGCCCGAGGCGCCTGTGCCGCCTCCCTGCGTTGCGGCATCAGTCACAGACTTCTCCGTCGCTTCATTGGTTGCGCCGGCGGTGCAGCCAGCCAGCAGGCCGCCGACTCCGGCCAGCACGCCAGCCGCAACGCCGCCCTTGACAAACTGTCGTCGGCTGAGAGCCGTATCAGTGTCTTGCTCCAACTCGATAATCATCTACGTGTCCTTTCAAACGCCCTTTATCAATGCATCCAAGGGTACAGGCCGGCACTGGCATCTGTCCATTCACTTGTTCTTGAAAGCCTTCAAGTGTGGCTGGATGAAGAGCAGGAACGTACCAGGAGCGTAACCAGGAGCGCAACCAGGAGCGTAACAATGGGGCCCTGCGAATGGTGGGGTTGCGGGATTTTCGGAATTCGGCAATTCAGTGGTAGACTGGTTGCAGGACGTCTGAGAAAGGGTGCTGACAATGAGGATAGAACAGCTGCTGCATTTTCTGGATGTGGCGGAGACGCTTTCGATTACGCGATCAGCCAGCAATCTGTATATCACACCGCAGGGACTGAGCCAGTCGATTGTCAATCTGGAGCGGGAATATGGGCTGACACTGTTTGACCGCACCAAGACCGGGCTGGCCCTGAACAGCAAGGGGCAGGCTTTTCTGGAGTTGGCTCGGGAGCTGTACCAGCAATACACTGAGTTTGAACAGCGGGTGGCGGCGTTGACTGCGCACCCGGAGGCGGAGGGGGAGAGCTTCTACCTCTATCTGCCGCCGCTGTTGAGCCAGGCTGCCGTGTTGCAGCCGCTGGTGGAGCGGCTGGGCGAGGCGTTTCCCAGTTGCGACTTCCGGATCCGGGAGGTGGATCTGGACGGAGCGCTGTCGCTGTTTGCCCGCGCGGACCGTGAGACCAACAGCCTGGCGCTGACGACGATGCCGGATTTCACCCGCGATGAGGTGACGCGGCCGCCTGGGTCGGAGGTACGCACCATCATCACCCTGCCGATTGTAGCCCGGATGCGCAAGGATGCGCCGCTGGCCGGGCGCAAGATGCTGAAGCGTAAGGAGCTGGCCGAGCAGCCGCTGGTCTGTTTCAACGAGCCGGTGGTGGAGTCGGTCCTCTACGAACTGGTCAAGGACTATGGCGAGCCGAACCTGGTGCTCAAGGGCACCGGGCAGGTACTGGGGCTGCATAAGGATGCTGTGGCCGTGGGCGTGGACATCCTCGGCGGCGATGAGGACATCGTCAGCGTGCCGATAATGGATACCGTGATGATCGGCCTCGATCTGCTCTACGCCAGCGACGCGCCGACCCTGGTTACGCAGATAGCAGACGAGATATATAGCTTTATCAAAAGTTATTATAAACAGTAGAATTGGCATCAGGAGAAGTGCCGAGTAAAGGCCCTTCGTCGGTAGACCTCGCCCCCCAATTACCAGATCATCACCCTTTCGGGTGAGATGCTCAGCGGGATGGATGGCGTATTCCATTCGGCGGGTTTAATGGGGCTTGCCAGCCCTTTCGCGTAACCGGAGAATAGCCCCAGTGTTCATTGATGCAAAGGGGCGTCTACTATGAAAAAAGTCTTATCGGTAATGTTGGCACTGATGCTTTGCCTGGCCTGGATGCCGTTCTCGGCGTTTGCTCAGACTGAGAGCATGGATCAGATCGGCTCGTTTGAGTTCTCCGATTCGCAGGGTAGCCTGGAGACGGGCGACAGCATCCGCTATCAGTTTGTGGTGGAGTTAAACGGCAGCTTTACTACGTTGGGTTATGCCGACCTGCTGCCGGGCAGCCCTGTCAACCTGAACTGGGATCTGGCCGATGGTTACTGTGTCACCAACTACGATATCAGCCTGATTGGCAGTGGCACAGACGTACTGCTGCAGGAGCTGGATCAGAGCGGCACCCTCTACAACCAGGGCAGCCTGGATTTCACAGCCGGCGAGGAAGCCTTTGTCGGCAGCACCCAGACCGTGACGTTGAGCGTCACCCACACCGTCACCTATACCTGGGTCGACAGTCTGGGTAACACCATCGCCACTCAGGAGCTGGTGCCCGGTGGCAACTCCACCACCTATGTCATGATCGATGGCTCTGCGGGCTATGCGGTGCCCCAGGGCTACCACTTCGACCACTGGGAAGCCCAGGACGGCGCCAGCATCTGGGGCGACAGCGACAGCGACAGCCAGTACGCCGTGAACGCCATCTTCATGCCCATCACTGCGGGCAGCAGCAACCGCGTCTTCGTCGCCGCATTGGTGGCCGACCAGGCTCCCGATGACGGTCGCAGCACCATCACCATCATCGACTCCATCACCGACGAGCCCTGCCTGGTGGTCAGCGGCTATGAGGGCGAGTACGTCAACGTCACGCTGCCCACTCATTCGGAGGTCGGCGCCGTTCTCTACTCCCTGTATTCCGAAGACGGCCTGGGCTACCAGTGGGATTACTGGTATGACGGCTGGAGCCGCATCGACCACCAGATGGTCTTCACCAACCAGGATCAGACCTATGTGGCCACCTACTTCGTGATCTGGAGCTTCTACGACCCCACCAACAGCGAGCCGTTTGCCCAGTACCTGGGCGGCCCCTGGGGCGAGCCGGATGCCAGCATCAGCCTCGAGCGCATCCAGGGTTACTTCGATCAGGTCAATGACGACTGGGTTGCCCAGGGCCACGTCGATCAATACGGCACCCCGGCGACCTTCCTGGGTTGGGTGGATGCCAGCGGCGCCTATGTCACGGCTGAGGAGCTCAGCAGCCAGTACTCCACCTTTACCCGCAGCATGTCCTTCTACGCGGTCTGGCAAGACCCCAGCTATGACCGTTGGACGGCCATCTTCGACTACAACTATCAGTCCATCGGCGGCGAGCCGGCGGAGCCCTATATCGTGGATATGGGCGAGGCCAACCCCGGCTCCTCTCCCAAGGACATCTCGCTGGTCAAGCCGCGCAACCCCAAGGTACCTTCGGAGAACATCCTCTTTGTGGGCTGGTTTGCCGGCGCGGCTGATGATTGCCCCGGGCGCGTGGACTGCGACAGCCTGACGCTGGAGGATTGGGCCAACCAGTACAAGTATGGAGAAGTGGATTATGAGAACCACACCGTGACCTTCCATGCCCACTATATTGATATCACAGGTGCAGCTGGCCCGCAGGGTCCGCAAGGCGAACAAGGTATCCAGGGCGAACAGGGTCCGCAGGGCGAGCAGGGCATCCAGGGGGAGCAAGGCGTGCAAGGTGAGCAGGGTGAGCAAGGCATCCAGGGCATCCAGGGTGAGCAGGGCGAGCAGGGCGAGGCTGGCGTGGATGGCCGCTCGGCTTATGAGGAGTGGCTGGCCGCCGGCAACACCGGCAGCGCTGAGGACTTCCTGAACTCATTGATCGGCGCCAGCGGTGCTGATGGCCGGGACGGCGTGAACGGCGTTGATGGCGCAGACGGCCGCGACGGCGCAGACGGCCAGGACGGTGCCACAGGAGCCACAGGAGCCACAGGAGCCACCGGAGCCACAGGAGCCACGGGTGCCACCGGAGCCACTGGAGCCACGGGTGCCACTGGAGCCACAGGAGCCACCGGCGCTGCCGGCCAGAACGGCACCAACGGCACCAATGGTACCGACGGCACCACCACTGTCCTCTACCAGGACGCCGAGGGTAACCTCAGCACCCAGAGCATCGGCGAGACCAACACCCCGCAATCTGCCGGTACCAGCGAGCCCACGACCACCATCGGCGACAGCTCCATCCCGCTGTCCAACTTCAGCGGCAACTCCTGGAGCCTGCTTTCGCTGCTGGCCTCCCTGGGCGCTGCGGCCTATGCCATCTTCAATCGCATCCGCAAGCAGTACAGGCAGGCCGATCCCGGCATCCTCTATCCGGCGCTGATGCTGGCGATGGGTGTGCTGGCTCCGGCGATCTGGCTGCTGCTGGACTGGCCGCTGGATCAGATGGTCATCGTCAACGAGTGGACGCCTTACGTACTTTGCATGTTGCTGGCCACGATGTTCTTCAAGAGCGCCGGCGACAAGCAGGCTCTGATGCAGGCCGTCTTCGGTACCAACAATGTCGACGAGGCCACCATCCGCTCCGAGCGCGTCACCATCTATAACGGGTAAGCGCAAACACCACAGTTTACCTGCACAAATGGTGGGTCATCAAGTCAGGCTTGATGGCCCACCAACTTATATCTGCTTGTCTGGAGGCCTCCCGCCGTCGCACACTGGTATGCCGGAAAGACGGTTCAACCGAAGCCCGCTCGCCCGCCCCTCAGCTCAGGAGCGCAGCGTCAACCCCCGGGCTTCTCCAAACAAAAGGAGGCGTTATGAGTACAGACATGGTCCAGGGCGGCCTGACCAGACGTACGTTGCTTAAAGGCGGCGGCGCGCTGGCGGCGGCGCTGGCACTCAGCAAGGCCATCCCGGCTGTCGGTGGCTCGGCACTGGCCGAGTCGACGGCTGGCGCGGCTGGCGCGGCCGGCGCGACTGGCGCGACTGGCGAGCAGGGCGACCACTGGGTCAAATCCTTCTGCGGTTCGTGCATCTGGACGAACTGCGGCACCGAGGTCCACGTGCAAAACGGCATCGCCACAGAGGTCCGCGGCAATCTGGAGCACCCCGCCAACCAGGGCACGCTCTGCCCGCGCGGCGCGGCTCAGCTGATGAACCTCTATAACCCCTACCGCTTCAAGGCCCCGCTGAAGCGCACTAATCCGGAGAAGGGCCTGGATGTCGACCCCGGCTGGCAGGAAATCAGCTGGGATGAGGCTCTGGACACGGTCTATGAGAAGCTGGCCGCCGTGCGCGACAGCGACCCGCGCCGCTTCATGATCATGTACGGCTTTGCCGGCAACCTGCATGAAGGGCCCTTCGTCAAGCTGTTCACGGCCATCTTCGGTACGCCCAACTACTCGATGAGCTGCGGCCCGCTCTGCGAGGTGCATCACGCGCCGTCACTGTACAACATGACTTTCGTGGACCGCATCGATTTGGGCTACTGCAACTACCTGATCACCTTCGGGCGCAATGTCGGTGCCTCGGCGGCCTTTGCCTCCGGCCCGGCCCGGGCCTTCACCGATGCCTGTGAGCGTGGCATGCACAACGTGGTCTTCGACCCTCATGCCAATATGGAGTCGACCTACGGCGAGTGGGTGCCCACCCGCCCGGGCTCGGATATGGCCATCGCCATGGCAATGATCCACGTCATGCTCCACGAGCTGGATACCTTCGACCGCGAATTCGTCACCGAGCGCACCAATGCCCCCTACCTGATTACCCCGGAGGGCGACTACCTGCGCGACCCCAACAGCGACAAACCGCTGATCTGGGACGAGGCCGCCGGTCAGGCCCTGGCCTTTGATGACCCCAACCTCAGCGCCCCGGCCCTGACCGGAACCTATGAGGTCAATGGCGTCAAAGCCCAGCCGGCTTTTGAGAAGATCAAGGCCAGCGTGGCCGAGGCCACCCCGGAGTGGGCTGAGGAGCGCTCCACGGTACCGGCGGCCACCATTCGCCGCATCACCGCCGAGTTCGTGGAGGCCGCCTGCATCGGCGCCACCATCGAGCTGGAGGGTCGCACCTACCCCTATCGCCCGGCGGTCATCGCCGTCGGCCGCGGTTCGGCCAACAACATGCAGGGCCTGCGCTTCTACTGTGTGGCCGATTTGCTGAACTGCCTGGTCGGCGCGATGGGCGTGCCCGGCTCGCTGGTCCATGCCGCCGGCCCCAAGTTCGTCATCGAGGATGGCATGATGCGCGAGTATCCGGTGTCCAAGTACACTACCGATCTGGAGCAGGCCTTCTCCATCCCGCAGAATGATTTCACGGGCAAGCAGTTCTCCGCCCTGGCGCGTTTCCCGGTCTTTGCCGTGACGCTGGGGGCTATCCTCGATCCGGCCAAGTACTACCTGGACTACGACATCGACGTGCTCTTCCCCTACGGCTGCAACCCCTTCATGAACGACTCCAATCGCGAGTTGGTGGTTGAGGCCTTCAAGAAGGTGCCCTTTGTCTTCACCTGTGGCTATCATATGGATGAGACCTCGCAGTTCTGCGACATCATCCTGCCCGAGCACGCCCACCTGGAGCGCCATCAGGTACGCCCCATCGAGGAGACCATGGCTGTGGGCAAAGATACCATCAAGCTGGCAGGCATGAACTACAAGGAGCCGGCGGTGGAGCTGCTCTACAACACCCGTCAGTTTGAGGATGTGATCACCACCCTGGCCTATCGTCTGGGTTACGGACCACGGATGAACCAGATGTACAACCTGTTCTGCAAGCTGGGTGAAGACTACGCTTTGGACCCAACCAGCGAATATAGCTATGCGGAGATGCTCGAAGCCCGCCTGACCGCGCTGACTCAGGACAAGGCCAAAGGCTCGCAGTGGTTCAGGGAGCAGGGCTTCTATGCCACCGAGGTGCCTGTTGAGCAGTGCTACGACTACGCGATGCTGGAAGGCGCCCGCCTGCCGCTGTACAACTGGCGCGACTGGATCACCGGACAGTTCCTGAAGCGCAACATGGAGCGTTTCGACGTGGAGATGCCCGGCTGGGAAGGTCGGATGGAGGAGGTCTATCGCGAGTACACGGCGGTGCCGGCCTTTATCGACAACTTCCTCACCGAGCCCAACGATGAGTACAACCTCTTCGTCTGCAACTGGAAGATCTCACCGCGCAATCTTGGCCTGGGCGGCCAGGACGACAACGTCTGGCTGCGCGAAGTGGTGGAACAGCTGGAGTTTGACGATCTGCGCATCCAGATCAACCCGGCCACGGCTGCTGCCCATGGCCTGGAGGATGGCGACACCATAATTGTGGAATCGCAGCATGGCGGCACGACCAGCGGCCAAATCAAGGTAACCGGCCTGGTGCACCCCGAGGTGCTGGGCTTTCCCTCCCAGGCGGGCCGCGTGGCGCCGGGCATGAACCCCATATCCAAACATGGCACCAGCTACAACCAGCTGCTCAACGGCGCGGATGGCTTCTACTTTGCCGAGAGCGGTTCCATCGCTGTTGGTGCCCGTGTGAAAATCAGGAAGGCATAGGTGACAGGCATGAGATACGGAATGATCATCGATTTGAAGCGCTGCATCGGCTGCAATGCCTGCACCGTGACCTGCAAACAGGCCCATGGTACCGCACCCGGGACCTTCTGGTGCCAGGTCCGGGCCAGCGAGGAAGGCACTTATCCCTACGCCACCAAGAAGGTTCTGCCTACGCTATGTATGCACTGCGAGAATCCGACCTGCGTGCACGTCTGCCCCACCGGCGCCAGCTATAAGCGGGAGGATGGCATCGTGCTGGTCGACAGCGAACGCTGCATCGGCTGCCGTTACTGCATGGCTGCCTGCCCCTATGAGGCCCGGACTTTCGACTTCGGCGACCGCAGTGGCTACTTCCCCGAGCAGGAGCAGACAAGCTATGAAGCTATGATGCTAGAGCAACACGTCAAGGGCACGGTCAGCAAGTGCACCTTCTGCCACGACAAGCTGGAGGCTGGCGGTATGCCGGCCTGTGCCCAGGCCTGCCCCACGCACGCCCGTGTCTTCGGCGACCTGGACAGCGAAGAGCTGCAGGCCCTGCTGAAGCGGGGCGCCTATCAGGCCCGCCCGGATATGCGTACCAACCCCAGCGTCTACTATCTGCCCAAATAAGGCTTCTTGGATTGGAGATATGAAATGTCAAACATTACTGATAAGCAGTCGCGGGTGGCGCTGGTCGTCTCGCTCGCGCTGGGCCTGGTGGGACTGGCCGCCTGGCTCTATCAATTGAGCCAGGGCCTGCAGGTCACCGGCCTGAACAACACCCTGATCTGGGGCCTGACCATCGCCGTCTTCTTCGCCATCATCGCTGGCGGAGCCGGGCTGTTGGCCCTCTGTGGCCTCTCGGAGTTCCTCGGCTTCATGACCTCCGAGCAACGCAGCCGGGGCATCGCCTTTGCCATCGCCGCGATGATCGCCGGCGGCATCCTGGTCATTTGGGACCTCGGCCATCCCAGTCAGTTCTTCTACCTGATGACATCGTTCAACTTCACCTCGTTTTCGGTGTTGGACTTCTGGTTTCTGTCGGCCTGTATCGTGGTAGCGGTGGTCTATCTGATTGCTGCCAGCTCGGGCAAGCCACACAGAATCATCGGTGCTGTCGCGTTGCTGCTCTCGGTGGGTATCATCGTGGTTGAGGGTATTCTGCTGGCCAACAACTCCTCGCATCACCTCTGGGCCTCGAGCATGAACGTCATCTCGTTTCTCTCCGGCGCCTTCTTGGGTGGCAGCGCGCTGCTGGCAGCCATTGCTCCCAGCCGTAAGCGGCTGTTTGTGGTGGCACTGATCATCAGCGCCCTGGTGACGCTGGCCGAAGTCGGCACCGCGCTGGTGGCCGGCACCGACACTGCCCGCCATACCATGCAGCTGGTGGTAGCCGGGCCGTTTGCAGCCTACTTCTACTTCCAGATCATCGTCGGCATCATCGTTTCGCTGGTGCTGGCGCTGCGCACCAACCGCCTGGGCCTGGCGGCCCTGACCGCCATCCTCGGCCTGGCTGCGGAGAAGCTCTGGCTGCTGCTGGCCGGCGAGACCGAGATCTGGGGCCAGGCCCATCACATCGGGCCGCTGCAGGTTGTCCAGCAGTTCTCCTACTGGCCTTCATTGGTGGAGATTGGCCTGACGGTCGGCGCCATCGGCATCGGCGTGTTTTTGTTCCTGCTGCTCAGTCGCGTGGTCTTGCGTCGGCCGGCAGTTGTGGTAGAGTAAACGTGGTAAGGGCGGTGACTGACATGAGCAAGGCGTCTGCAGTGTTAGTGCAGGAAAGCACTCTGATTGGCTGTGGCCAGCATGATAGCCAAGCCGACCAAAACAGCCTCAAAGGCCAGAATATTCCCAGTAACGATATCAGCCAGGGCAGCTGGTCGGATACAGCCGCCCAGTCGGATGCCGCAGCCTGGCAGGACATGGCCACAGCCATGCTCTCCCTGGCCGAATTGCTCAACAATGTACCAAGCGAAGAGCGCGCGTTGCTGCTGGCCCAGAGCATGAGCATCGAGGATCCTTCAGGCAGTGCCGCCCCCGGCTATGCTGCGATGCGCCGCTTCTTTCTGGAGACGTCTGATCTCACCGCCAGCGAATTGACCGAGCAACTGGCTGTGGATTGGACCGGTGCCTTCAGAGGCGTGGATCGCCAACGCGGCCCCAAGCCGCCCTATGCCGGCGCCTGGCTGGCGGCCGACGGGCTGGGCGTGCAGGTGATGCAGGAGATCAACCAGGCTTACGCCGAAGCTGGCCTGGGCAGCACCGGAGAAGGCCTCAATCGCCTGGACTACCTGGGCGTGGAGCTGGAGTTCATCGGCCATCTGGCCCAACGCATCGCCAGCACCACCTGCGCCGCCGACACCAGCGCCACCAGCACCACCTGCGCCGCCGCCACCTGCGCCACCGCCGCCTGCGCCTCCACCGCCGCCGCCAACGCCGCCGCCCGGCAAGCCCTGGCAGGGTTCCTGGATAAGTACGTGCTGTCCTGGGTCGGCGATTATGTGGCCGCTGCCCGCGGCTGCGCCCGCACCGATTTTCTCCGCGGTTTCCTGGATTTGCTGGAAGCCCTGTTGCGCGAGATGCGCGAGGCCCTGTGAGGGAAACGCTGACAGTCCTCAGCTACAACAAGCCCACAGGGGCGCGATTGTCCACGCCCTTCTGGTTGGCGCTGGTACTGGCACTGGTATTGGCGCTGGTACTGTTGCTCGGGGGCTGTACCGGCTCGGCTGAAGGTAACGCAGCCGACAACGCAACTGGCGCTGGCGCAGCTGCAGCCGAATCCGACGAAGCGGCCGACAGTACGGCTGTCATCGCGCCGGGCGATACTGCTGGTGCTGCCAGTGCGGCGGCCGATGCCGCCAAACAGACAGGCGATGATTCCGCATCCTCGGCAGACAGCCCCGGTGGTGCAGATGATGCTGCCGCAGACTCTGTTCCGCCGGTCTACCCTCTGGATCAGGCAATCAACGCCGAGTGGTTGGCTCAGCAGCTGAGTGGCGCCGACCCCCCGTTGGTGCTGGATTTGCGCCCCCGCGCCGGTTTCACCCTCGGGCATATCCCCGGGGCTGAGAACATCCCGGTAGAGAAGCTCGGCAGCCGCATCAACGAAGTGCCCAGAGAGACGCCTCTGGTGCTGCTGGCCACTGGCCCCCGCAGTCTTAACGAGGGTTGGCAGAAGCTGATTGACCAGGGCTTTGACCCGCAGCTGATCTGGCTCATGCCCGGCGGCTATGACGAATGGCTGAACGCCGGTTATCCTGTCGAATTGGAATTCCAGGAGGAGTGCTGAGATGCGACGACGCAACATTATCTGGTTGACAGCCGCTGCGGTGATGCTGGCGCTGATCCTGGCTGGTTGTGTGGCCGAGGGCCAGACCATCAGCTTTGCCGCCGCACCGCAGTACTTTGGCCAGTTTCAGCAGCTCTACCCCAACGAGTACGCCTCCTTTGTCGCCGATGGCATGGATAAGGGCAGCGACGGCCAGGTCCACAGCCATGCCGCCTCCCGCGCTCACACCGAGGCCGACACCCGTCTGCCCGACTCCGGGGCCGCCTGCCTGTCCTGCAAGACGGCCGACTTCAACACCTTGTATGCCGAGTATGGTATGGAAGTCTTTTCGATGAGCTATCAGGAGGTCTCCGGCGAAGTGGTGGAGTATTGGTCCTGCAGGACCTGCCACGCCAGCGGTGTGCCGGCAGCAAACACTGATGCTACTATAGTTACATATACCAGTTATCGGGCGTCGCCCTCCAAGTTTTTGCAAAGCGTGGATCCGGTCACGGCGTCCTGCGGGCAATGCCACAACGCCACCTGCACCTATCCCCGCTACTCGCTGGGCAAGACCGGGACCGCCCTGGAGGATTACGACCCCTGGAAATACGGCGCTGACGCCGACGGCATGCGCCAGGCCGCCGAGGAATACGGCATCGCCGCCATCCCCGATCTGGAGCGCGGCGTGGATGTCTTCTACCTCGGCCATCCCGACCTGGAGCTGTTCCAGGGCAGTGTGCATCAGGAGCTGGGGATGACCTGTGCCGACTGCCACATGCCCACGGTAACGGCCCAGGACGGCAGCACTTACGTCAGCCATAACGCCTCCTCCTCGCCGCTGGACAGTGAGGAGGCCATGCGCTCCTGCCTGGACTGCCATGCCGAGTTGGGAGTGAGCAATACGGTGGAGATGCGCAAATACGTGCGCCAGAAGCAGGCCGATATGGCTCAGCTGGAGTCGGACTACCTGGAGCGGTTGGATGCGCTCTGGACGCGGATTACCGATGCGCAAGCTGCTGGCAGTGCCGATACGGACACCCTGGCTGCCGCCAAGCAAGCCTACGCCGACGCCCGCTACTACTACACCTTCGAACACGCCGAAGCCCGCGAGCCCGGCTTAAAGATCAGCCATTCCCCCGATGCCATGCGCGACTACATCGCCCGCGGCAATGCGCGAATGGACGAAGCCTTCGTCAGCCTGGAGCCGCAGCCAGAGCAGGAGTAAGCCCCACCGCAACCTCTACCGCAACCTCAAGGCGCATATCCGCACCAGCTTCGCCCAAGCATACTGCTGCCGTGGTAAACTTGACGGGTCTGGAAATAGATGTGCTGGGAGCGTTATGGACGTTATCAGATTTGAGCAATATGCTGGCAAGCAGGCCAGCGGCAGTGCGAGTGGCAGCAGC
>JAISUQ010000118.1 GCA_031272005.1 Coriobacteriales bacterium
CGATTGTACTGCTCAGGCGCCTGGAGCGGATGAACGCCGCAGCATTGCCCCAATCGGCGCCCGCTGCAGACGCCCTGCCTCAGGCCGAGGCATTGCCAACAGCAACCGCCCTGGCGCCATCGGTGGCCGGACAGCTGCCTGAGCTCGGCCTGATGCTGCCCTACACGCCGCTGCAGCATCTGTTGCTGGCAGAGGTCGGGTTTGCGCTGGTCATGACCTCCGGCAACATCAGCGAGGAGCCGATACTGGCGGGCGTGGATGAAGCCCACCAACTGCTGGGCAGCGTGGCGGACGCCTTCTTGGATAACGACCGTGAGATACTCTCACGCTATGATGATAGCGTAGTGCGGGTGGTCAACGGCGAGACCCTGTTCGTGCGCCGGGCCCGCGGCTATGCCCCAACCCCGCTCTTATTGCCGTGCGCCGCCAGCGAACAGCCGTCGGCTGCCATCCTGGCTTGCGGGCCGGAGCAGAAAAGCAGCTTCTGCCTGGCGCGGGGCAACACCGCCTTTGTCTCCCAACACATCGGCGATCTGGAAAACGCCAGCACCTTTGCCACCTGGCTGAAAACCACCGACCTCTACCAGCGTCTGTTTGGGCTGCAACCCGGCCTGCTGGTCTGCGACCGGCACCCGGAGTACCTGGCCAGCAAATGGGCCCGGGCTCAGGCAGGCTCGCTGTTGGAGGTCCAGCACCATCATGCCCACATCGCCAGTGTGCTGGCCGAGCATCACTACCTCGACAACTGCATCGGCGTGGCCTTTGACGGCACCGGCTACGGCGAGGACGGCAACATCTGGGGCGGAGAAGTGCTGCTGGCTTCGCTTACCGGTTATGAGCGGCTGGCGCATCTGCAGACCGTACCGCTGGCGGGTGGGCGGGCAGCGATCGCGCATCCCGAGCAAATGGCCTTCTCCTGGCTGGTGAGTTGCGGACTGGCCGAGCACCCCGGTGCCAGCAACCTGCGCCAGCGTATCGGCAGCGAACGGCTGCCGGTGTTGGAGCAGATCATCAACAGGCGGCTGAACTCCCCGTTGACCTCGTCGATGGGGCGGCTGTTTGACGCTGTCAGCGCGCTGGTGGGCATCTGCACCCAGCCCAGTTACGAGGGGCAGCCAGCCGTGGAGCTGGAGGCAGCTCTGTATGGCGCAGCTGGAGCGGCGGCGGATTGCAGTGACAATGCCGGCTATAAATTTGCTATTTTGGATAACATTATACAGGCCCGGCCGGTCCTCTCCGCCATCCTTGATGACCTGGAGGCTGGAGCTTCGCCGGCTCTCATCTCGGGGCGCTTCCATCAGGCTGTCGTGGAGATGATTGTCGAGGTCTGCACGTTGATTCGAGCCCAGAGAGGTTTGGCGCACGTTGCTCTCAGCGGCGGCTGTTTCATGAATCGCTTCCTGAGCACCCATGTACCGCTGGCGTTGCAGGCCGCCGGTTTTCAGGTCCTGAAGAATCGGGAGCTGCCAGCCAATGACGGCTGCATAGCTTACGGTCAGGCCGCCGTGGCCGCAGCCCAGCTGGCACAGCTTGAGGCTGCTGGCATACAATTCGGTAATTGACCTCTGAGAAAGGATTGTTGCATGTGTCTGGCGATACCGGCCAAGATCATCCGTATCAATGTCGAGCAACTGGCCGAAGTGGACATCCTCGGCACCTCACGCCAGGTGGCGTTGGACCTGGTGCCACAGGCCAAAGTCGGCGACTTTATCCTGGTTCATGCCGGCTACGGCATCGAGGTGGTCAGCGAGCAGTATGCTAACGAGACCCTGGAACTGATCCGCGAGTTTCCTGAGTTGGCCGGCGAGGGCGTATGAGCGCTTCGTGGTTGGACGGCTTTCGCGACCCAGCTCTGGCGCAGGTCCAGATCGCCCGCCTGGAGCAACTGGCGGCCGAGCTGGCAGGGTTGCCTGAGACGGCGGACTCGGCGGGTCCGGCGGAGTCAACCGAGATGACCGGGTTGTCTGAGACGGCGCAGTCGGCCGAGTCAACCAAGCTGGAGCCGGCCGCGCAAGTCTCCGCCGCGCCTCGGCCTCTGCGCCTGATGGAGGTTTGCGGCACGCACACCGTAGCCATTGCCCGGGCTGGCCTGCGCTCAATACTGCCCGCCAACCTGCAGCTGATCTCCGGCCCGGGCTGCCCCGTCTGCGTCACGGCCAACGCCGACATCGACCGCATCATCGCCCTGACCCGGATTCCCAATCTCACCGTGCTGAGTTTTGGCGACATGATCCGCGTGCCCGGGTCCAGCACTTCGCTGCAGCAACGCAAAGCCGAGGGAGCGGCTGTGGAGGTGGTCTATTCGCCACTGGACGCCCTGCGTCTGGCCGCCGAACAGCCTGAGCGCCAGTTTGTCTTTGTCGGGGTTGGTTTTGAGACAACCACGCCGCTGATTGCCGCCTGCATCGAGCGAGCCCGTGCCCAGAACCTGCATAACTTCAGCGTCCTGGCTGCCCATAAGCAGGTGCCCTCGGCGCTGGCAGCGCTGGCCTGCGACCCCCAGGTGCAGCTGGACGCCCTGATTCTGCCAGGGCATGTCAGCACCATCCTCGGCCTGGCGCCCTATGCATTCGTGGCTGCGCGCTACAACATCCCTGGCGTCGTCACCGGATTCGAACCGATTGACCTGCTCCAGGGACTGCTTGCGCTGCTGGAGCAGCTGCTGGCGATGCGTCGCGACGGCGCGTCGGCGCACATCGGCAACGCCTACCGGCGGGCAGTGATGGACGAGGGCAATCCCACGGCCCGCTCGGCCATCGAACGTGTCTTCATGCCCGCGGATGCCGTCTGGAGGGGGCTGGGCACCATTGCGGATTCGGGCTACCGGCTCCGCCCGGAGTTTGCCGACTTCGATGCCTCCTGCCGCTTTGAGCTGGATGTGGAGCCAACTGTCGAGCCCCGCGGCTGCCAATGCGGCGAGGTGCTGCGCGGCATTCTCCCGCCTAACCGCTGCCGCCTGTTTGGCCGGGCCTGTACGCCGCAAAACCCGATTGGCCCCTGCATGGTCTCCAGCGAGGGCAGCTGCGCGGCCTATTATCGCTATCAGGTGGAGGACTGAACAATGACCAACAATGTCGCAGCCAACGAACAGATACTGCTGGCGCACGGCAGTGGCGGCACGTTGATGCGCCAGCTGATTGAGGAGGTCTTCTACGAGGCCTACGGCTCGGCCGAGCTGCTGGCCGGCGACGATGCGGCGACGCTCTGCCTGCCCAACACCGCGTTGCTGGCACAGGCCGAAGCGAAGGCAGATGCGCCGGTGGGGGTGACGGCGGGGTTGCCGCCGGGCCGTCTGGCCTTCTCCACCGATACCTTTGTGGTCACGCCGAGGATCTTTCCGGGTGGAGACATCGGGCGGCTGGCGGTCTGCGGCACCGTCAACGATGTGGCGACCTCCGGAGCCCGGCCGCTCTGGCTGTCGGTGGGGCTGGTGCTGGAGGAGGGCCTGGCGCTGTCTGAGTTGAAGGTCATCTGCCAGTCGATGGCTGCAGCTGCTGCGGAAGCCGACGTCAGCCTGGTCACCGGCGACACCAAGGTGGTGCAGCGTGGGCATGGCGACGGCGTCTACATCAACACCTCGGGTATCGGCGTCTTTGCGCCCGACCGCCTGGCGCTGAGCGGGGCGAGCTGCAAGCCGGGCGACGCCATCCTGCTGAGCGGCACGCTGGGCGATCACGGCATCGCCATAATCGCCTGTCGGGAGCAGCTGAGTTTTCAGACCACCGTGATAAGCGATGCCGCACCGCTGAATCACCTGATCAGCGCAGTGCTGGCAGCCGCACCTGACACCCGTTGTTTTCGCGATCCCACCCGCGGCGGACTGGCCTCGACCCTCAATGAGCTGGCGGCCCAGAGCCAGGTGGGCATGCTGGTGGAGGAGGCCGCCGTGCCTGTACAGGAGCAGGTGCGCGGAGCTTGCGAGATGCTGGGCTACGATGTCTTTCAGGTGGCCAATGAGGGCAAGATGGTGGCCGTGGTGCCCCCGGCGCAAGCCGAGGCAGCGCTGGCGGCAATGCGGGGCAGCCACTATGGCGCTGATGCCGCCATCATCGGCGAAGTTGTGGCACTGGAGAACTACCCCGGCGCCGCCCGCCCCCAGGTCCTCATCCGCACCCCCTTCGGCACCACCCGCATCATGGACGTACTGACCGGCGAACAATTGCCGCGCATCTGCTAGGAACGCTGGTTTGAGGATTGAATAAGCGTTTCTGTGGCGGGGAGAACCATCCTGTCTGTCAATGCATTGAGTATTACCCGGTGATTGATGGTCTGCGCAGTGGGAAGGGGTCATCACGGGTGGTGAAGTCTGCCGCTGTGGCAGCATTACCCGGTGATTGATGGTCTGCGCAGTGGGAAGCGGGGCTCTGCAATGGTTGAGATTCTCCCAAGCAGCAGAGGTCAAACACGAAAAAAGCCATTTTTTGGCAAAAATTTGCGTTAGTTAGCGGGATTTTCAGGCATGCGGTCAACTCGAAAAACCGACGCAAAGTTAAAAGTGCTGGTAAATAGCTTGCGGCTGACCTTGCTGCTGAACCAAGCACGGAAACTGCGGTGCCGCCGAGCCCGAATTGCCGCATTAACAGGCCGAATTTCACTAACTAACGCAAATTTGTGCCAAAAAACGCCAAAATCCATGTTTGACCCGATGCCCGAGCCATGTCTCTGCCCTGCAGTCCCCTGCAGCCCTTTGCAATCCTCTGCAATCCTCTGCAGTGCCCTGCAGTCCTCTGCAGCCCTTTGCAATCCTTGAGCAGCAACTCTATCGGTTACCTAGCATTTGCTCAGCGTTCCCTCAGATAAGTTCCAGGAGCTGGCGCAGGTCGGTGATGATGGTGGGGGCGTTGCTGTTTGTGTGTTTGTGGTCGCGATCAATCAGCACCGGGCGAATGCCGGAAGCCAAAGCGCCGCCGACATCGGCCTGGAGGTGGTCGCCAACATGCACGGTCTCGGCTGGCAGGGCGCCAAGTTCTGCCAGGGCGAGGTGAAAGATGCCCGGCTGGGGCTTGTGCATCCGCACCACCGAAGACGACAGCACGGAGCCGAAGTACCCAGACAGTCCGGTGCCGGAAATGATGTCGGCCAGAGAGTTATCCCAGTTGGAAATCAAGCCCATGCGGATGCCGCGCTGCTTAAGTTCGTCCAACACCGGCATCACGTCGTCAAAAGGCCGCCAGTAATCACTGCGAAAGAAGACCTTGTGCACCATTGGGGCAATGCGCGAGGCGTAGTCGCCCAGGCCTACCAGCTCGCAGAGGTAGCCGTACATCTCCAGCCAGATGGCTGTGGCCCGCTCGTCGTCGGCCCAGAAGGAGTCGTCCTGCTCGTAGAGCTCCTCGTAGCGCTCGTAGACCAGCGGCATGAAGCGCTCCACCTGCAGCGTGTCCAGCTGAGCAGCGACCTCGGCCGCAGCAGCAACAAAGACGTCTGCCTCTGATACGGCTGGCGTCAGCAGGGTATTGCCAACGTCAAAGGTCACTGCGGTAACGCTCAACAGCCAGTCCTCTCTGTCAGATGATGCGGCCTGTGCTAACATTCTACATCAGAGTGTGCGTGCAATTGGCGGAGTGGCTGTAACCTTTTGGCCTGCTGCTCGGAATCAGGGGTGAAGTGAAGCCTGGGAACCTATTTTGGGAGGGAATTGATGGAGAATAACAACCCGTACAGCACACCGAGTACTCAGCCGCCATCGGGGCAACCTGAGCCGCAGCTGGCTACACAGCCGTTGCCGCAGCCTGAGCCGCAGCCGCTGGCAGCGCAAACACAGGTGCAGCCGCAGCCGCAGCCTGAACCGCAGCCTGAACCGCAGCCGCAGGTGCAGCCGCAGTCGCAGTCGTTTCAGGCAACCCAGCCGCTGCCGACAGCTCAGCCTCATCCAACAACGTCAACGCAGTCAGGCGCTTCTGCCACTCAGCCGTATCCGGCGCAGCAGCCTTATCCGGTACAGCAGCCGTATCCGGCGCAGCAGCCTTATCCGGCGCAGCAGCCTTATCCGACGCAGCAACCGTATTCGCCCACGCAGCCGTTTGCGGTGCAGCAGCAGGAGCCAGCTACGCAGACTTATCCAGCCCAACAGCAGATACAGATACCACCTGCGCAACCGGGCAGCACGCCAGCTCCCGCCAGGAAGTCGCGCACCGGATTGATTGTCGGCATCGCCGGTGGCGTAGTAGCGCTGGCAGCCATCCTGCTGGCTGTATTTTTGCTTGTTATACCAGCAATTTCTGGAAACGACGACGACGAC
>JAISUQ010000123.1 GCA_031272005.1 Coriobacteriales bacterium
CATAGATGCCGGAGAGCTTCTCGTTCAGGAGGCGCTTCTCCACACCGTAGAAGTACTTCAGGGCGGCGTTGGCGCCCCAACATATATATAGAGAGCGATAGACGTTGCTGCGCGACCACTCAAACAGCCGCTCCAGCTCGCCCCAGTAATCAACCTCGGCAAAGTCCAGGGTCTCCACCGGCGCCCCGGTGACAATCAGCCCGTCGAAGCGGCGGCTGTGAACACCGGCGGAATCGGTATAGAAAGCCTCCATGTGACTGGCTGCCGTGTTTTTGGAGACATGCTCGCCCATGCTCACCAGCGTTACGTGGATCTGCAGCGGGGTGTTAGCCAGCAGCCGCAGCAGCTGGGTCTCGGTGGCTATCTTGGTGGGCATCAGGTTGACGATGGCGATCTCCAACGGCCGGATGTCCTGCGTCACGGCGCGCTGCTCGGTCATCAGGAAGACGTTCTCCTGACGCAGCAGCTCAATCGCGGGCAGTCCATCCGGCACGTTTACGGGCATTTTAGTCTTATCTCCAAAGCAGCACTCAAAATTCACGAACTTCCATTATATCGCGTTGAAGCCCTGTTCCAAGTCGGCGATGATGTCCTTGATGTTCTCGGTGCCGATGGACAGACGCACGGTGGTTGGCGTGATGCCGGCATCCAGCAGCTCCTCCGGAGAAAGCTGGGAGTGGGTGGTCGAAGCCGGGTGGATGACCAGGGACTTGACATCGGCCACGTTGGCCAGCAGCGAGAACAGCTCGAGCTTCTCCGTAAAATCGCGGGCTTGCTCCGGCGTGCCGTCCAGCTCGAAGGTGAAGATTGAGGCGCCACCGTTGGGGAAGTACTTCTGGTAGTTGGCATGGTCGCGGTGCTCGGGCAAAGAGGGGTGGTTGACCTGCTTGACCTTGGCGTGGCCTTTGAGATAGTCCACCACCTTCAGGGTGTTCTCGACATGACGCTCAACGCGCAGAGAGAGGGTCTCCAAGCCCTGCAGGAAAAGGAAGGCGTTGAGCGGCGCCAGGGCGCTGCCGGTGTCGCGCAGCAGGGTGACGCGGGCTTTGATGATGTAGGCGATGTTACCCACTGCCTCGCTGAAGACCACGCCGTGGTAACCGGGGTGCGGTTGGGTGAGCCCGGGGAACTTGTCATTTTGCGCCCAGTCGAACTTGCCGCCGTCCACGATTACGCCACCGATGGAGGTGCCATGCCCACCGATGAACTTGGTGGCCGAGTGCACTACGATGTCGGCACCATGCTCGAAGGGGCGCACCAGGTAAGGCGTGGCGAAGGTGTTGTCCACAATCAGCGGGATGCCGGCTTCGTGCGCAATGGCGGCGATGGCTTCGATGTCGACGATGGTGGCGTTGGGGTTGCCGATGGTCTCGATGAAGATCAGCTTGGTGTTGGGGCGGATAGCGGCCTTGATTTCCTCGGGCTTGGAGGCGTCGACCAGCGAGGTGTCGATGCCGAACTCGGCCAGTGTGACCTGGAACAGGTTGTAGGTGCCGCCGTAGATGTACTTATCCGAGATGATATGGTCGCCGGAGCGGGCGATGTTCTGCACCGCATAGGTGGCCGCCGCCGCACCCGAGCTCACGGCCAGCGCCGCCACGCCGCCTTCCAGCGCTGCGATGCGCTGCTCGAAGACATCGGAGGTGGGGTTCATGATGCGGGTGTAGATGTTGCCGCTCTCGGCCAGGGCGAAGCGGTCGGCGCCGCTCTTGGCGGTGGGGAAGACGTAGGAGGTGGTTTGGTAGATGGGCACCGCACGGGCGTCGGTGGCGGGATCGGGTGCTTCCTGCCCGATGTGGATCTGCTTGGTCTCGAAGGACCACTTGGAGGTGTCGCTGACGTTGGCCATGATAATCGGTTTCCTTTCTGGTTGATGGGCATCCTGGCTGCCTGGTCGGTGGGTGCCGCAGCAAGCGGGCTGGATGCATACTGCTGGGTTGATGGACTTGCTTATCGGATTGTTGCTTTGTTGATTTGTAGCGGTGCTACCGGGGTGGAGGCGCGAATGCTCGGCGGCGGCCTCCAGGCGCAAGGAAGTCGTCAGCTGGGCATTCGCCCGAACATCATCATGTTCATGCTGTTCTGTTGCTTTGCGGACACGACTCTCCTTTGGACTGTTCCAGACGCGCTTCAGGCGCTTCAGGCGCTTGAAAGACGAACGGCAGTAATCTTACTAGTTTACTCAGAATTCTGTCAACCCTTATTTTTCGGATGGCCTCAGATTGCCTTCCAGCCGCAGCTTGGTTTGGTAATCACGCTTGGATGCGCCGCCTGGCCCTCACCGATTTTGGTCATCCGACCATCGAGGATGCGCTTCTCAATGGCCGCCAGTTCATCCGGTGTGTTGACATTGATGAACGAGCCGCCCCGCGGATCAATCTCGGCCAGCATCTCCGAGCTGACCTCCTCCACCCTGACCTTGTCGAACCAACCAGTGGCTCGGGTTTCGCCGTCCAACAGCGCAGCCTGCACCACCGGCAGACAGGTTGCCCGGCGGTATACGGCATGAAAAGGTTCAAAACCGTGACTGGTGTGGGGCACGGCGATGTCGCCGCCAGTCTCGACCAGGATGTCGCGTTCCGCCAGCAGCAACGGCGCACTGGGGAAGATCATGTCGCAGGCCACCATGGCCACAAAGGGACTGGTGGCACTGTACAGTGCGGTGTAGATGCCATTGAGCGCATTGCGGACATTATAGACATCGCTGCACAGCCTGAGCTTGTTATCGAAAGTCACCGATTCGCAAAGGAAATCCAAGCTCTTCTGATCATTGGAGGTGATGATAATCTCATCAGCGCAGGATCCGAGACGCTTCAGGCTGCGGCAAAT
Source organism: Coriobacteriales bacterium (assembly GCA_031272005.1). Classification (GTDB taxonomy): domain Bacteria; phylum Actinomycetota; class Coriobacteriia; order Coriobacteriales; family UBA8131; genus JAISUQ01. The sequence continues at coordinate 2,830 of JAISUQ010000123.1, forward strand.
CAGAGGCCCGCCACAAAAGGAGGCGAGGGCCTTGGGCTTGCCCATTCGTTTTGATTCTCCCCCTGCCTGTATAACCACTGTCAATTCGTTCATGGCTCTATTTTATCAAGAAAACGGTCTCTGATAAAGACTGCCAGGCTGGTTATTTGCTCAAATCCGAAAACTGGCAGAGGCTGTGGTTGGCTGTTGGCGGCAGCGGAGATGCGCTCCATATCGGTGACGACGGCGATAATCTCGTTACCCTCGCCGCCCAGATTGCGCTGTTGGTCGTTGGGGTTATCGGCGCGAAAGAGCTCAATGGTCGGCAGGCTGGAGCGTCTATAACCCTCAACAAGGATAATATCCGGAGGTGGTGTGGCCGAGCCTTCCGCTGTCGCGATGGCTGCCACAGAGTTGATGTCGGCGATAATCTGCTCCACCGGCATCTCCTCCTCCAGTTTGCGCACCCAGGCCATCTGATCGGGAGCAGAGACAGCCGCAAGCACACTGCCCGCCTGCCGATGCCGCCAGGAATCCTTACCCTCGACGTCGAACTCAAAGCCAGCATGGGAGTGGTGTTTGATGGTAGCCACACGAATACCCTGCGCGGTGAGCTCGGAAATGACTTTAACAAGAAGCGTGGTCTTGCCAGAATTCTGCTTACCGACAAAGGCCACGGCCGGAATGGTTTTGTTTGAGTTGTTCATGTTTTGCCTTTCTGACTACGCCAACCTCTTCCAGTATAACAACAAGCGTAGCTGAGTTGCCTGATTACTTGGGGAGAGAATCGCGCGCTTGTTGCCGGGCGCTTGGTTGGTGATGGGTTCGTTGGCTTATGGCCGGGCGTATGTTGGTTATAAGTGCTGCCTGGAAAAAGGGATATGTGTTTGCCGGGCGGGCGCTTTGGGGGCAGGCGCGGGCACCCGCGCCTGGCGTGTGGGGCGTGGCCGGGCGCACGCTTGCGCGGGCAAAAGGCTGCCGTGCAGTTT
>JAISUQ010000188.1 GCA_031272005.1 Coriobacteriales bacterium
CCATCCGCTTGAGCGAAGAGCTGGTCGCTGAGATTATTGATCCATAACCACCAATAGCATACTGGTGTATTACTGAATATCCTACAGCTATGCGGGGTAAGCAGTAGACTTAGCGCTTACGCCAGAACAGCCGAGTTGGCAGAAAACTGTGAGCAACCGGCGCTTGGGCGATTCACAAAAGTTCCATAATTTGCCGACTCTCGACCGCCACCTGCGCGGTTGCCGACGCCCAAAAGGGTGAACAGGTTGCGGAAAAAAAATTATTTCCGGGTGTATTGTGCGACAGCCGAAGCCGCGAGAATAGCTGTGGGGCGTCACCCACATCGCCGACAGCCATTTGACAGAGCGTGGCTGTCGGCGATAAACCACTCAGGATCAGCCCCAACAAGGGGCGTGGACTAACAGATGTTGAAGTTGCCAAAACACTCCAATCAATATACCCGGGTCAGCCAGACCCTCCAACTGTTGCTGTTGCTGCTGCTGGTCTGGTTGCTGGGCGTGCTGCTCAGCGGCTGTGGCAGCAATGGAATCGATCTTGGTGGCAGCCTGGGCGGCTCATCGGGCAGCTCCAACGGCAGCACCAACGGCAGCAAGGCTATCGGCGAGGATGTGGTGCCCTTAGGCCCGGCACGCGACAACACCCCCCAGGTGCTGGTCGCCGAGCAGCCCGGAGTAGCTGTGGCCGGCGACGGTTCGGCAGCCCTGGATTACTCCAACGCCTCCGAAGGTTATATCTGCGCCGCCTCCTATGCCGGCGACGTCAAGGTCAAGGCGCTTGTCAACGCGCCGGATGGTGCCCAGTATCAGTACACACTGGACCCATCCGGCGCCTGGATAACCATTCCGCTTTCGGTGGGCAGCGGCAACTACGTGGTGCAGCTGTTCCAGAACGTCTACGCCGACCAGTATGCGGCCCTGTTTGCCCAGGACGTCTATGCCGAGATCACCAATGAGTTCGGCGCCTTTCTCTATCCCAATCAATATGTGGATTTTGACCCCGATGACCAGACCGTGTTGCTCAGCCAGCAGTTGGCCGAGGGGGCGACCAGCGAAGTCCAGGCTGTGGACCAGATATATCTCTGGACGGTGCAAAACATCAGTTACGACTACGACAAGGCGGCCAATGTGGCTCCCGGCTACCTGCCGGATAATGACGACACCCTGGCCAGCAAGGACGGCATCTGTTTCGACTACGCCGTGCTGATGGCCTCGATGTGCCGGGCCCAGCGGTTGCCGGCCAAGCTGGACATCGGTTATGCCGGCAGTGCCTATCACGCCTGGATTCACGTCTACACCGCCGAAAGCGGCTGGACCACCCGCGAGATCGAGTTTCCCGGCAACAGCTGGGTTCTGATGGACCCGACCTTCGACTCCGCCGGCCAGGGTAAAGGCAATATCGAAAGCATCGTCGGCGACGGCAGCAACTACCAGACCGTCTTCAACTATTGAGCGTTACTTAGGAGGGCACATGCCTGCAACCAAAGAACTGTCGGCACTGCAACTCAGTCAGCTGTTCGCCAATCTGGAGCTGACCTATCACTCCGGCCTGGCGCTTTCGGAGGGCTTTGACATCCTGGCCACCAACGAGTCCGACAGTACCGCCAAGGCCCTGTTGCGCAGCGTCTATCAGTCGGTGACCGCTGGCGACTCGCTGTCCGAGGCGCTGCAGGTGGCTGGCGGCATCCCCCAGTACGCGCTGTCACTGCTGCGTATCGGCGAGAAGACCGGGCGCATGGAGGAGACCTGCAAAGCATTAGCAAGCTATTATGAGAAGCGCGACGCCCTGGCTCAGTCGGTGCGCTCGGCGCTGGTCTATCCCTTGTCGATGATGGTCATGGTCTTTGTGGTGGTGGTGGTCCTGCTGACCCAGGCCATGCCGGTCTTTGAGCAGGTCTTTGCCCAGCTGGGCTTTACGATGTCGGGCTTCTCGGCCTGGCTGCTGGCGGCCGGGCAGGCCCTCTCCAACTCAGCCTTTGTGGTTGGCGGCGTGCTGGTGGCATTGATTGTGCTCGGAGTGCTGCTCTACCTGCTGCCGGCCGGCCGGCGCTTCTATCATCGGTTGTTCGAGAGTTTTCCCCTGACCCGCGACCTCTCCCAGCGCCTGGCCACCCAGCGTTTTGCCCTGGGCGTCTCGACCCTGCTGCACAGCGGCCTGAACCCGGATGAGGCCCTGGGCTACGTGCAGCCGCTGATCGACGACCGTACCGCCGCCCGCAAGGTGGCCGGCGTGGCCAGCAAGCTGGCCGACGGCGAGGGCTTTCAGGAAGCGCTGGAGACCAGCGGGTTGTTTCCGCCGGACACCATGACCCTGCTGACGATGGGCTTTCGCACCGGCACCGACGCCGAGGCCTTCGACAAGATCGGCCAGTCCATCACCCTGTCCACCGAACGGCGCATGGAGTCGCTGATCGCCCTGATCGAGCCCACCCTGATCGGCGTGATGTGCGTGCTGGTGGGCGTAATCCTCTTCTCTGTGATGTTGCCCCTGGTTGGCGTGCTGACCAGTATCTGAGCGAACGTATACAGGAAGTTGGGAGTTGATGAAGAAGTTTTTACGCTCCAAGTTGCTCTGGCTGCTGTTGCTGACTGCCGTGATTGTGGCGGCCGTGGCCTTCTCCCTGGACGGCCTGTCCGGGCGCGTCAGCAGCAATCAGGCTGAGTTTGTGGAGGAGAGCGTGCGCCGCAGCGCCGTGCAGTGCTACGCCGTGGAGGGGCGCTTTCCCAGCAACGAGGAAGGTGTGGCCTACCTCGAGGCCAACTACGGCCTGAGCGTGGACTACTCCCGCTATGCCGTCTACTACGAGTCGATGGGCGGCAACCTGATACCGCAGATCCGTGTCTTTGGGATTGAAAAATGAGCCGGCGCCATTCGGCTGACATCCTGGTGGTCCTGACGCTGTTTTGCGTCTATACCCTCAGCGCGCTGCTGCTGGTGGTCATCGGGGCGCGGGTCTACCAGGACACGGCGGCGGTGATGACCAGCAACTACGACCAACGCACCAGTGTGCTCTACGTGGCGGAGAAGCTGCGTCAAAGCGATGCTGCCGGCGCCGTGCGCTTTGATGCGGTTGCTGCCGGAGATGGTGCCGGGGTGGCCCTGGTGCTCACCGAGCAGGAGAGCGGCCTGGGTTATGAGACCTGGATTTACGTGGCCGAGGGCACCCTCTACGAACAGCTGGTAGCCCCCGGCGACCGACCCCAACCCACCCTCAGTCAGGCCATCATGCCCATGCAGGCCATGACTCTGGGCGCTGAGGCGGCCAGCGATGGCCTGCTGGAGATAACCTTCACCACCATCGACAACAGCGAACACTCCATCACCCTCTACCTCAATTCCACCCAGGGAGGTGTCGCCTGATGGCCACCGCCTCCAAATCGCGGGCGCTCTTCCTCGAGCTGGTGCTCAATCTGCTGGTCTTTGCCATCTGTGCCGTGGTCTGCATCCAGGTCTTCTCCACTGCAAAGGTAGCAAGCGAGCAAAGTGCCGCCTACTCCGCCCTCAGTGCCGAAGCCCAGAGCCAGATCAGCGCGTTCAAGGCCAACACTGAGGGCTACAGCCCCCAGACACTGTACTTCGACCAGGAGTTCGCGCCGGTCAGCGAGGCGGCAGCGGTCTACACCCTACGTTGTGAGACAGGCAGCGACTCCGGTCTGGCAACCATCTCGCTCACCGCCCTGATGCGCGAGCAAGAGCTGTTCAGCCTGACAGCCACCGAAGATGCCAGCCAGCGCATCAATACCACAGCGAAGGGGGTTGAGCACGCATGAGCATCAGCTTCGCCGGCAGCGCCACCGCCACTGCCACGACTTCGGCTGGCGCAGCTGCGGGTGCAGCCACCAGTGCCGCCGGCACCGCTGCCCGGTCCACCCGCACCAGCCGCTCCGCTGTGGGCGTGGGCCTGACCACCATCGTCACCATCATGGTGGTGGTGCTCCTGACCACCTTCTCGGTGCTGGCGCTGGTCTCGGCCAACAGCGACCTGCGCCTCTCGCGGATGGCCACCACCTCGGCCCAGAGTTACTACCAGGCCGACAGCGCCGCCCAGCGCTGGCTGACCGAGCTGGACCGCACCAGCCCTGGCGAGCACAGCGCCAGCTTCCCCATCGACGCGCACCGCAGCCTGGAGGTCACGGTGCAGATCATGCCTGATGGCAGCATCCAAATCCAACAATGGCAGAGTAAGGGACAATAAATGGACGCACAGGGAATACTCACCGACCTGGTGGCCCGCAAGGCCGCCGACATCTTCATCGTCACCGGCCGCCCCTTGAGCTATAAGACCGGCAACGTCATCGAGGTCGCCGGCCTGCAGCCGCTGCTGCCGGATGACACCCGCGAGCTTATCCGCCAAATCTACGCCCTGGCCGACAGCCGCCCCTTCGAGTACCTCGGCGAGAAGGGCGACGACGACTTCTCCTTTGCCATCAAGGGGGTGTCGCGGTTTCGGGTCAACACCTTCAAGCAGCGTGGTACGCTTTCGGCGGTGATCCGCGTAGTCTCCTTCGACATGCCCGACCCCTCAGCGCTGGCCATTCCGGCGCAGGTGCTGGAGCTGGCCAATCTGCGGCGCGGCCTGGTGCTGGTCACCGGCCCGGCAGGCAGCGGCAAGTCCACCACGCTGGCCAGCATCATCAACCACATCAACAACACCCGCAATGCCCATGTGATTACGTTGGAGAACCCCATCGAGTTTTTGCATCGCCACAACAAAAGCATCGTCACCCAACGCGAGATCAGCATTGATACGGAGAGTTACGCGGTGGCTCTGCGCGCTGCTTTGCGCCAGAGCCCGGATGTCATCCTGATTGGCGAGCTGCGCGACGCCGAGACCATCTCCATCGCCCTGACCGCCGTGGAGACCGGGCATCTGGTCTTCTCCACCCTGCATACCGTGGGTGCTGTGAACACTGTGGACCGGCTGGTGGACTCGTTTCCGGCGGAGCAGCAGAACCAGGTGCGGATGCAGCTGTCGATGGTGCTGCAATGCGTGGTCTCGCAGCAGCTGGTACCGCGCTCCGATGGCCGGGGAGTAGTGGCAGCCTTTGAGATCATGTACGGCAACAACGCCGTGCGCAACCTGATTCGCGAGGGGCGCACGCACCAGATTTCCTCCGTGATCAATACCTCGGCTGCCGAAGGTATGGTGGGGATGGATAACAGCCTGCTGGCGCTGTATCGCGCCGGACAGATCAGCCACGATGCGATGCTCTCCCATGCCCTGGCTCCCGAAGCCCTGGCCAAGCAGGCGGGGTGAGCGGGCATGAGCGGGCGAAACATTGTGAGCAGGCGCGGTTCTGCAAGCGGCTCAGCGGTTCTGGATTTGCCAAGACAGGTGAACCGTCCTCAGAGTCTCGTCCCCAGTGTCCAGCGTCACCGCCCCAGCGCCTCGTCCACGGAGATTGATATTGCTCGCAAGCTATTGAACGATTGGAGGATTACGATGACAAATCCCTTCGACCGCCGCAAGGTCAACCAACCTTGCCAGGTGGACCGCCGCCGCCGCCGCAGCGCCGACCAGCTGCCCCGCATACCCTCCACCGTCACCTGTATCCCCATGTCCACCTGCCCTCCCAACTGCTGCGGGCGTTATCTGTAACAACGAGCAGGTTGGCAAGACTGGGTACTACCGTGCTGAATCACCCACGCTGGCTGCGCCGGCGTGGGTGATTTGCGAGATGTGGAGATTTTGCGGAATCGTCAGAAAGCTGCTGATTGGGTGATGTTTGCGACGGTCTACTTTGGTTGAATGGCAACTAATGTCAGCAAACCAGTACCGCAAGGGGCGTGGTAATGGTTGCCTTAAGTGCAACATACGCCAAGTCTGCTCAGA
>JAISUQ010000193.1 GCA_031272005.1 Coriobacteriales bacterium
ATGAGGCGCTGTCCAGCGTGGCGCCGCTGGCTGTGCGGATGCGGCCCCAGACCCTCGATGAACTGGTGGGCCAGCGCGAGGCGGTGGGCGAGGGCACCTGGCTGCGCAACGCCATCGAAGGCGACTCGTTGTCCTCCATCATCCTCTTCGGGCCGGCCGGCACCGGTAAGACTACCCTGGCCCGGATCATCGCCCGCCAGACCCATGCCCACTTCACCGAGGTCTCGGCCATCAGCGGTGGCGTGGCCGATCTGCGCCGGGTCATCGATGAGGCCGCCCGCCGTCTGACGCTGCAAAGTCTGCGCACCATATTGTTTGTGGATGAGATTCATCGCTTCTCCCGCTCCCAGCAGGATGCCCTGCTCCATGCGGTGGAGGATCGCGTGCTGGTGCTGATTGGGGCAACCACCGAAAACCCCTTCTTCGAGGTCAACAGCGCGCTGATTTCGCGCTCGCGGGTGGTGGAGTTCAAGGCGCTCGCCGATACCGACATCCTGGATGTGCTGCAAAGGGCAGTGCGTGATGAACGTGGCCTGGCCGGCGCCTGTACCTTAAGCGACGAGGCCGCCTCAGCCATCGTGGTGATGGCCGGCGGCGACGCCCGCGCTGCGCTGACCACCCTGGAGCTGGCTGCCGAAGTGGCCAGCGACGGACGCATCGACGTCCAGCAGGTCCAGGAGGCCAGCCCACATCGGGCCCTGCCCTACGACAAGAAGGGCGACAGCCACTACGACATCATCTCAGCCTTCATCAAGAGCATGCGTGGCAGCGACCCGGATGCCGCCGTCTACTGGCTGGCCCGGATGATCGAAGGCGGAGAAGACCCGAAGTTCATCGCCCGGCGCATCCTGATCTTCGCCAGCGAGGATGTCGGCAACGCCGACCCTCAGGCGCTGCTGGTGGCTCAGGCTGCCTTCAAGGCCGCGGAGAGTATCGGCTGGCCGGAATGCCAGCTCAACCTGAGCCAGGCCGCCATCTATATGGCGCTGGCGCCGAAGTCCAACTCGGCCACCAACGCCATCTTTGCTGCTTTGAGCGAGGTACGTAACGGCCCGCTGCGGGCGGTGCCCAACCACCTGCGCGACCGCCACCGTCCGGGCAGCGAGGAATACGGCAAGTATCATTATCCCCACCTCGACCCTCGCGGTTACGTGGAACAGCAGTATCTGCCCGATGGGTTGGAGCGAGGCGCGTTTTACCAACCCGGCGGGCGGGGTTGGGAAGCCTGGCGCTGCGAAGCCACCGAGCACGATCGCGAGGCCTCATCCTCCACCATCACGGATAAAACCCGCAAACGCCCCGATCGGGCTGCCGCTACTGCTGATACTGCTACCGATACCGCCGACAACGCAGCCGACAATTCTGCCGGCGATACTACCGACAATGCAGCAGACGCTACCGCAGACAGCGCTGCGGGCATGAATAGTGATAGTTAGTCTGGCGCTTTTGTGCTGATATTGGTAAACTATCAAAAAGCCCGCTGGCGACTTTGATTCGGGGCGGATATGCAGACCAAACGCAGCAGTTCTGAGAGGACAAAGCATGGACGAAACCGGAGTACTGGCACTGCTTGATGAGCTCCAGGATTTAATTGAAGACGGCAAGCCTGCCTTGGGCAACAAGGACAGGCGGCAGATTGAGATCGGCCCGGCCATGGAGATAATCGACGAGATGCGGCAGAACTTCCCAGTGGAGTTCGCCCAGGCCCGCCAGATTGTCCGCGAACGCCAGGGGCTTTTGGAGGACACCGAAGCGGAATGCAACCGCATCCTCGAGGATGCCCGCAACCAGGCGTTGATCATCGCCAGCGAGCAGGAGATTGTGCGCATCGCCCAGCAGCAGGCCGAGAATGTCCTGGCCGACGCCCGCGAGATGGAGCGGGAGACCCGCGCCGGCGCCGAGGATTATGCCGACAGCGTCTTCTCCCACATTGAGAACACCCTGGACTCTCTTAATGAGAACGTCCGGCGGGTACGCGAGCGGCTGAACAATAAGGCCGCCCGTTAGTCGGATGCCAGCACTGCTCTATAAACTGTTACCAGAATTAGCAGAATTAGGCGCCTCCAGTCAGGTGACCGGGACACTGCCACTGGATGTGTTGTCCAAAGGCGCCCTGAGCGTCGATTTGCGCGACGGCCTGGCCTATGACTTGTTGCTGAGCAACACCGGCAACGGCATCCTTTTAACCGGCAGCGTCAGCGCCACAGGCACCACGGAGTGCTCGCGCTGCCTGGAGCCGGCCAGCCTGGAGCTTACAGGCGAGGTTGAGGGCTACTTCATCACCAACCCGCGCGATGAGGAACTGGAGCTGGCCGATGACGAGTTTGCCCTGGTGCCGGCCAATGGTGAGGTCGACCTGGCGCCAGCGGTGTCGGCGGCCGCCATCTTCGAGTTGCCGCAGGTCGTGTTGTGCCAGCCCGATTGCCGGGGTCTCTGCCCGCATTGCGGCGTCAATCTCAACGTAGCGAGTTGCGACTGCGCCAGCCTGTTAGCTGCCGACCATCCCTTTGCGGCATTGGGCGAACTGCTCTGAGCAAACCTGTTATCTCCGGGTTGGCGCTGACCGATGGTTTGAGCCAACTTCACATAATCTCCACATAACTACCATAATGTTAAACAGCGAAATATGACACAATAAAGCCCACCAAACCAAAGCCCACAGGGCTGAGGGATAACAAGGAGCAGGCGGCAATTTTCGAGCGGGGAGGTAAAATTGGCAACGCAGAAGAAGGTCACCCAAGTTGAGGCCAATGCCAAACGTGACGTCCAGGGCACCAAGTTCGTACCTACAGCCGAGAACAAGAAGAAGTCTTCAACGCAGCGGATAATCGCCCTGGTCAGCTGGGTTCTGGCCATCGCCGCTGAGGCCGCCATCATCTTCTGGCAGCTGAAGCAGGACCCGTTGAACATGGTGCTGATCATCATCCTGCTGGTGGTGACCGCGGTACTGGCCATCGCCGGCTCGTTGCTCTGGAAAAACGCCAACAAGTTGGACCCAGCCTCCAAATCCGAGCCGGTTAAATTCTTCATCCAAAACCAACTGGGCTTCTTCATCTCGCTGATAGCCTTCGTACCTCTGATTGTTCTGGTGCTGACCAACAAGAACATGGACGGCAAGCAGAAGGGCATCGTCGCTGGCATCGCCGCAGTGCTGCTGGTGATAGCCGGCTACTTCGGGCTGGACCTCAATGCGCCGTCGGTGGAAGAATACTCCAGCCCGGCCTACGTGGTTGAAGGCCTGATGGGAGAGGATCAGGTCTACTGGACCGAGAGTGGCGAGAAGCTGCATCTCTACGACAGTTGCAGCTATATCAATAGCAGCCGTACCGACGAGATCTTCTCCGGCACCGTGGCTGCTGCCAATAACGATCATGAGCGCAATGAGATCTGCAAGCGCTGCTTGAACGAAGCCATCGAGGAGCATCCGGATGCCTGGACCAAGCTGCAGAAGGGCGATACATCCTCATCCTCGGGCAGCGACACCAGCAGTGATGCGGGCAGTGATGCAGGCAGCGGCACTACTGGCGGCGATACGGATAGCGATACCAGTGGCAGTGGTGCTGCCAGCGATGGTACAACCGAGGATAGCGCCACCGGTGACGGTGCAACCAGCGAAGGTGCGTCAGGTGAAAATACCGGCAGCAGCACCAGCACGAGTACCACCGGCGCAGCCAGCCAGTAAGGCTCGATTCTGCCGCAGAAGTGGGCAGCGAGAATAGCAAGCGCAAGTAATGACCGAGGGCAACAACCAACAGGAAAGGTGTGCAACATGTCAACAAAGGTAACCGATTTCATCACCAAGGCACTGGGCGACAAGGACATGCTCTCCGAGATCAAGGATCTGGCCACCAACTTCGCTGGCGCCGCCGGTGACAAGAAAGACGACGTCATCGGCAGCCTGACCAGCCTGGCCGAGAAGTACGGCATCGACCTGACTCCTGATGATGTGGCCGACGCCTGCAAGAAGGATGCCGACCCGGATGACGGCTTCAGTTTTGATGACATACTCAGCAAAGCTGGCGGCCTGCTGGACGGTCTGGACGGCAAGACCGGCGACGGCTTCCACCCCGTAGACGCCATCGGCGGCCTCTTCAAAGGCCTCAGCAAGTAAGGAAACACTGGTTAAGTTCCAAGCTTCCGTTGGTCGGGAGGGCGCGATTCGCCGCGCCCTCCCGACCTGCGAAAAATGCTCTGCTCGAAAGGGCGCAATGAATAGCGCCACACGCCCAGTGCCAGCTCCCACCCCTCCTACCCGCTCTGCAAATTAACCAACAATCCCAACTATAACCAGCCGTAGTTGTGGTATCATTTATCGGTTCGTCTATTACACATGCCTGAGGACTCCGGGCGCTTGTGGCCAGTGATGGTTGCGTACCGGGGGTTGAGTCGGGCAGAGGGCGGGGCACGTCTCCGCATTAACAGAAGGAGAATACATGGCTACTACTGTGAACATTCACACGCTGCTTGATGCAGCCGTCCACTTCGGGCATCAGACCCGTCGCTGGAACCCGAAGATGAAACCCTACATCTTCACCGACCGCAACGGCATCTACATCATCGACCTCAAGCAGACTCTGATTGAGCTGGACAAAGCCTATACCTTCGTCAAGGATTTGGCCAGCAAGGGCGGTACGCTGCTGTTCGTGGGTACCAAGAAGCAGGCTCAGGAGCCCATCTCCAGCGCTGCCGAGCGTTGCGGCATGCCTTATGTCAACGCCCGTTGGCTGGGTGGTATGCTGACCAACTTCGTCACCATCCGCTCCCGCGTCACCCACATGGAGGACCTCGAGGCCAAGGAAGCCGATGGACGGATGGCCGCGTTGCCCAAAAAGGAGCAGATCCTGCTGCGCAAGGAGCTGGGCAAGCTGCAAGCCAACCTCAACGGCGTGCGGGCCATGAAGGCCGTGCCTCAGGCAGTCTTTGTGGTGGATACCAAGCGCGAGGAGATTGCCATTCACGAAGCCCATCGCCTGGGCATTCCGGTCATCGGTATTATCGACACCAACGCCGACCCGGATGAGGTGGACTATGGCATCCCAGCCAACGACGACGCCATTCGCTCGGTCAGCCTGCTCTGCGACGTCATCGCTGATGCGGTATCAGCCGGAGCCAGCCAGGCTTCGGTCAGCGAAGAGGAGATGAGCGGAGAAGCCCAGAGTGCGCCGGTTGCTGCAGCTGAGCCTGTGGTTGTTGAGGCAGGGTCGGCTCAGGCCGACGCCGCCGAGACTCCGGTTGCTGAGATCGAGGCCGAAGTCGCCGAGACAGTAGAGGAGGCCGCCGGGGCGCCCGAGACAGCGCCCGCTGGTGATGCCGACGCGGTCGAAACAACCGAAGCAGCCGAAGCAACCGACGAGCCAGCCGAGCCCGCTGAGCCCGCCGAGACCGCATAATCTGCGGAGGCCCCTGGGGCCTGAAACACCAATAAAACCTATGCAGCTTGAAGTAGCTGCTGAACAGAGATAGGAGCACAAAATGGCAGAGATTTCCGCCGCGCAGGTCAAAGAGCTGCGCGAAATGACCGGCGCAGGCATGATGGAGTGCAAGAAGGCACTGGTAGAAGCCGATGGCGACACCGAAAAGGCTGTCGACGTCCTGCGCACCCGCGGCCTGGCCGCAGCGGCCAAGAAGGCCGGCCGGGCCACCAACGAGGGCCTGATTGTGGCGCTGGTATCCGATGATGCCTTATCCGCCGCACTGGTCGAGGTGAACTGCGAGACCGACTTCGTCTCCCGCAACGAGACCTTCGCGGCCTTCGCCAACAAGATCGCCCAGGCTGTGCTGGACAACGACCCAGCCGACCTGGAGGCCCTGAAGCTGGCAACTGTAGACGGCGGCACCGTAGAGGAAGCCGTCACCGAAGCCATCCACACCATCGGCGAGAACATCCAGATCTCCCGCTTCGTGCGTCGTAGCGTCCCCACTGGCGCTATTGCCAGCTATATTCATGGTGGTGGACGTTTGGGCATCCTGGTCAGCTACGGTTTCAAGAACGCCACCACGCCGGAGAATGCTGAGTTCCAGCAGCTGGCCAAGGACATCGCCATGCAGGTGGCGGCCGCCAACCCCGGCGCCGTCTCCCGCGACAGCTTTGCTCCGGAGGTCATCGAGCGGGAGAAGGCCATCTACAAGGCCCAGGCCGCCGAGTCCGGCAAGCCGGAAGAGATTCAGGAGAAGATGGCCACCGGTCGTCTGGAGAAGTTCTTCAAGGAGTCGGCGCTGGTCGAGCAGCCCTTCATCAAGGACCCGGACCGTACAGTGCGTGACGTCATTGCGTCCGTCTCCAAGGCCAACAACGATGAAATAGAAGTCCTCGGCTTCGACCGCTTCGCCCTGGGCGGCAACTGAGCCACCAACCGAACCACCAAAAAAGATAGTCCACGAATCGGGCGCACCTGAGTTCAGGTGCGCCCTTCGTTGCAAATCGCATGGAGGCTGAAGGTAATGGTTGAATGCAACCAGGCAAGGAACCTTGCCTCGCTCTAAGCCGAATGTTAATATTCATTCACAGGGCTATATAAGTCCTGTTGGTGGGAGGATACCAGGCGCGGGGAGTCACTGGCATCACAGTATAACAACTGAGGATTGGGAGGGTACCTATGTCTGGAGCCAGGTAGTGTTCCGAATGTTGGTGAAACACTCAACCACTGAACCTGCTGAAAACTGCCCGAAACAGCAGAAGCTCAACAAGCAATGCGGAGCATCAGCAACGAGGATATAAGCTATGTAAAAGATGGTGTTAGAAACAATAATGACTAAAAATAAAGTCATAGGAATTGCATTATGGACCTTGTTCGGTCTAATAATCGCTTGGGTTGTTGTGGCGAATATCGTGCATTATCACAGTGTTGAGGCTTATCGACAGGCTCAGTTGGAGGAGATGGAACTGTTTCGAGCAGACCTCTATGTTGCCGAAATTGTTTCGGTGCGTCGAGGGTGGACATTGAATAAAACTCTGTCAGAGCTTACAAAGACCGAGGTTTATGCACTGCTGGTTGACAGCAAAAGCAAGCTATGGACACATCATCCGAGTGTCATTGCCGATATGTCCGATTGCGATTATACTGGTGAACCGATTCCACCAGAACTGTATTTTGTTTGATTCACAGTTAAGCCAAGTCATATACATTTATCAAGAGATATGGCTTAAAGGGTCAGGGAGAGGGCGAGAGAGGGAATTGTTGGGCGGGTGAGCTGCTGCTTCAGACAGCGTTTTGCTTTGGGATTGCTTGGGCTGTGCCTGTTGGTGCTGGTATTGGGCCTGAGTGCCTGCCTGCGGCCGGTGGCAGAGGAGCAGCCTGCTGTGGAGCAGACTTCTGCCAGCGCTGGCAGTTATCCGCTGACTCCAATCAATCCGGATTATGACCCATATGGCATCCCAACTCCGGATGATGGCCGCGAGCATGTGGAGCAGGATGCTACGCCCCAAAACCAGCCATTGAGTTACGCCAACGAGGTATTGCAGGCTGAGGGTGGCGCTGGGCCGCAGTTGCAGTCCAATATCGTTCAGCGCAACGGTCAGACCTACATCGTCTTTGCTGATGGCTCTACCGATACCTCTTATGTCATCGGCGTGGATGATGCCGAAAGAGCCGCGCCGCGTATCCTGCACAGGCAGCATAGCGATGGCTTTCTCAGCCTCAGCCTGCTGGAGTTCAACGACCAGCTGCATCTGGTCCAGGCTCAGGTGGACGCCGCTGGCAGGCTGAGTTGCGAGGTCTATCTCTTCGGCGATGACGGCAACAAAGGGCAACGCCTAGCTTTGCTGCTCTCGCCCTCGGTGGTTAAAATCGAAGCAGACAGCGCCTATAGCAGATTCAAATTCTTCGACAGTGAAGGCAGTATCATCTATGGGTACCTGCGTGCTGTGCACCTGAGCGAGCGCCATGAATATATAGAACAAACAATAATAATAGCAATAAATATGAACAGTCATGTAATCAATGTCTATCAACCGTTTGAGCCATCGGCGGTCCATGGTTATCTGCCCATCGCCATGCACCAGGGCGAGCTGTATTACCTCTGCGAGTCGCTGAATATCAGGACTTTTCAGACCAGCTACCGGTTGTCCAAGCAGCGTCTGAGCAAACAGCCCGAGACCGAGGTGATTACTGATTTCAGCAGCGACCTCTTCTACTATGACGAATACAGCGCCCGCAGCGGCAACGGGTTTTTGCTGGTGGAGGGCAGCGAGGGCGGAAACTACAACATAGTATTGTTTGATATGGTCACCGACAGCGCCTCCTATCTGCTGGAGACCGAAACACTCCTGGAGAACTACAACGTACCCGTGCCGACGATTCACGGCCAACAGGTGGTTTACACCGATACCAAGGCAGTCTACGAAGCGCCTCCACCGGTTGATTTAAGCGTGGAGGAGGACAAAGCCTGGATGCTGGGAGGTCGCAACAGCCTGATGGCCTTCAGTCTGGCCGACGGCTCCGTCACCACTCTGCGCGACGCGCCAGCGGAAGTGACCATGAACCCCTATCAGGTGACTGCGGATTATTTCTATTGCTGGATGATACAACCGGCTTACAACGTCTATCGCGTGCGCTGGACCGACCCGCAGCGTAGCTTCGAGGTCCTGAAGCTGGCCGATTTGCTGGGCGCCGAAGAAGGCGACGAGCCCTGGGCCGAGGAGACCGAAGACGACTCGCAGTCCAGCCCTTCTCCCAATGACAGCTCCAGCACCGGCGGCAGCTCTCCAAAGGTCATCGTCCCCGACGATTCCAGCCAACAACTGCCCCAGGGCCGCAAGCCCACCCGCGAACCCCCGATTGTCTGCTGATTGAGCCAAGACTGCGTAAAACGCATCGCCAGAGCGGGAAAAATGCTAATATAGTGCAAACACATCAGCGTTAGGAGAAGTGTGGCTGACTTCAAGTATAAAAGGGTGCTGCTCAAGCTGTCTGGCGAGCATCTGGCTGGCGATCAGGGCTATGGCATCGACCCCAAGGTCATCGGCGGCCTGGCGGAGCAGATCAAGCGGATTCAGGATGGCGGCATCGAACTGGCCATCACGGTCGGCGGCGGTAACATCTTCAGAGGCATGGCCGCCTCCACCGAGGGCATGGACCGCTCGCAGGCCGATTACATCGGGATGTTGGCCACGGTGATGAACGCCCTGGCCCTGCAGGAGGCGCTGGAGCGGGCGGGCGTATTCACCCGGGTGCAGAGCGCCATCGAGATGCACGAAGTAGCCGAGACCTACATCCGCCGCCGGGCTATCCGCCATCTGGAGAAGGGGCGCGTGGTCATCTTTGCCGCCGGCACCGGCAACCCCTACTTCACTACTGATACCACGGCTGCCCTGAGGGCCTGCGAGATTGATGCCGACGTCTTCATGAAAGCCACCAAGGTGGACGGCGTCTACGACTGTGACCCGGCTACCAACCCGGATGCCAGGCTGTTTGAGCGCATCAGCTACCTGGACGTTTTGACCAAGGAGCTGCATGTCATGGACAGCACGGCCATCTCGCTGTGCATGGATAACCAGCTGCCGTTGATTGTCTTCAACCTGGGAGTCGACGGCAACATGGAACGCGCCCTGCGCGGTGAGCCCGTCGGCACCGTGGTGTATTGAGCTCACCCCCGCATTGGGGGTCTACAGGGAGACGGACGTGACGGATGTGACGGATGTGCAGGTAAAGTGGACGTCGGATAAACGAACGTACAGGAGGAGTGCCCCATGGCAATCGAAGATGTAATTGCTAACACAACTAACAAAATGGACAAGACCGTGGCCAATCTCAGCCATGAGTTCGCCACCATCCGCACCGGGCGGGCCTCGGCGACGATGCTGGAGCGCATCCAGGTCGACTACTACGGTACGCCCACGCCAATCACCCAGCTGGCGGGCATCAAGTCCCCGGAAGCCCATCTGCTGGTGGTTGAGCCATGGGACAAACAGATTGTCAGCGCCGTGGCCAAGGCCATCCAGGCTTCGGATTTGGGAATCACTCCCGCCAGCGATGGCAGCGTGATTCGCCTGACCTTCCCCATACCTACTGAGGAGCGCCGCAAGGAGTTGGTCAAACAGTGCCGCCATGTGGCCGAGGAGGCCAAGGTGGCTGTGCGCAACGAGCGCCGCGATGCCAACACCAAGCTGGAGCGGTTGATCAAGGACGAGGACGTCTCCAAAGACGAAGTGCATCGAGCTGAGGAGCGCATCCAGAAGCTGACCGACAAGCATGTCGCCGACATCGACGAAGCCCTGAAGCGCAAAGAAGCCGAAGTGATGGAAGTCTAGGCTCC
>JAISUQ010000034.1 GCA_031272005.1 Coriobacteriales bacterium
GCCGCTCGGGCCAAGCCGCTGGCAGTGGCGCCGAACAAGGAGGCGGTGTCGATGCTTTTGGAGGCCACGCTGAAATACGACGCCGACGCCATGGGCAAGATCCTCGACGCCATGGACGCCTATCAATACCAGAATGCCCCCAACCTGATTGCCGAGCTCCGCGAAGCCGCCACCAACTTCCGCTACGACGAGGTCCAGGCCCGGGCCATGGAATTGCTGAAGTAATCTCAGTAGACTTTGCGCTCGGCTTTGTGGGCGCGTTTGAAATCGTACATCCGCTCATCGGCCAGGCTCAGGAGGTCGCTGGAGGACAGGCGGTTGCTCTCGTCTATCTCCACCACACCATAGCTCATGCTGTGGTGGTACTGATTGTCTGGCTTGTCGTTTTCGGCCAGCAGCTGGGAGCGCAGCTCACTCAGGCGCCGCAGGGCAGCATCCTTGGCCCAGCCGTCGGCCAGAATCATGAACTCATCACCACCCAGCCGGCAGACCAGGCCCTCGGGGGCAAACTGGCGCAGCAGGTCGGTGACCATCAGGATATAGACGTCGCCTTCGTTGTGGCCAAACTCGTCATTGACGTATTTGAGGTTATCCAGATCGATGAAACAGATGCTGAAGTTGCGCCCCTCATCCAGCCATTGCACCAGCTTCTCCATACCGAAGCGGCGGTTGTAGGTGTTGGTGGCCTCGTCGTTGTAGGAAATCTCCAGCAGCTCGCGGTTACGCTCGTGGCCGCTTTCGATCTCGGCAACGTAGGCGCTGCGGCGTTGCTCCAGCTGCTCAATCATATGGTTGACGGCTGAGGCGAAGTCGCCCATGAAGCTGACCCGCTGGCTGAAGTCGCCGGCGGCCACCTGCTGCATCTGCCAGGTCAGGTGGCGCAGCGAGGCTTGCAGGGATTTGAGGTTGGCGGCCACCTCGTTGCCCGGTGACAGCGGGGAGGTGGAGAGGTCGCCACGGGCGATGTCGGAGGCCAGGGTGGAGGCTTCCCGGACGCTGTGGACGTAGTACAGCAGCCCCTTGGCGAGGTCCCTGAAGCCTTCAGGGACCTCCTCCGGGTCGAGTTCGGCCTGCTCGGGGCGATAAATCACATCCCGCAGGTAATCGAAGAATATCTGGGCAACCGGGTCCATGCAAACATTATCGCATTATCAGGCGGCGACGTTGCCCTGAAAACGGCAGACTCTGTCGCCGTTGGCCCAGCAGTCCACCTCGCGGACGATGTACTTCTGGCCGGTGAAAGACTCCAGAATGCCGGCGATGAAGCCTTCGTCGTAGGTGCAGACGGTCTCGTCGGTCATCGGCAGGCCGCTGCAATCCAGGTCCTGGCCTACGGTCAGCACCAGGTTGCCGGTGGCGGCGTCAAAGGCCTCCATGCGCAGGATGCCGACCTTCAACTCCTCCAGAGCCTTCTGCAGATTGGCCACGAAGGTGTTCAGGTCGACGGTCAGATCCAGTACATTGTGGGCGAATTCCACGCCGGCCAGATAACCGGCGCTGCGAAACAGCTCGTCGGCCTGCTCCTGGCCGTAATTCTTGGTCAACACATCCAGCATCGTGAACTGCATCAACCGATAGACCAGCACCGGCATGTCCTCGCCCAAATCGCCCCGACCCTCCTTGATGTCGCCGAGATTGGCCCAGGTGAAGGTGTTGTGCTTGGGCGGTGCTGCGAATACGTTCTCTACCATTTTGTTCTCCTTTAACTTACGTGTCTTGCATGCTTATACGTTCACGGGCTTGATCAGGCCCGATGGAACCTTGTTGCGGCGCCGGCGACCGGGTTTGGGCTCTCCAACCGAATCAGCCAGGCGCGCCGGGTGCCGGGCTTATCCCAATCCGGCCTGTTTAGCCAGGGCTTCGGGGGCCAGGGCGTGGGTCAGCATCTCATCGGCGCTGATCCGGGATGCTCGATATAATGCTAATAAGCTCGTATCCATGCCAATCATCCCCTCAGCGCCGGAGGTGTTGATCACCGAGGCAATCTGATGCGTGCGGCCCTCGCGAATCAGGTTGCGGATGGCGTTATTGCAGTGCATGATTTCGAAAGCTGGCACGAGCGAGCCGTCCGTGGCAGCCAGCAGCTGCTGGGAGACCACACTTTCCAGCACCATCGACAGCTGCATCCGCACCTGCGTCTGCTGCTGGGCGGCAAAGGAGTCCACCAGCCGATCCACGGTATTGGTAGCGCCCACGGTGTGCAGCGTGGAGAAAACCAGATGTCCGGTCTCGGCGGCGGTCAGGGCGATGGAGATGGTCTCGGTGTCGCGCAGCTCACCGATCTGGATCACATCGGGGCTCTGGCGCAGGGCAGCCCGCAGAGCCTTGGCGTAGCTGCGGGTGTCGATGCCGATCTCCCGCTGGCTGACCAGGCTCTTGTCGTGGCGGTGGAGGAACTCGATGGGGTTCTCCAAAGTGATGATGTGCTCGTTGCGCGTGGTGTTGATGCGGTTGATGATGGCGGCCATGGTGGTGGACTTGCCGCTGCCGGCCGGGCCGGTAATCAGCACCATGCCACGGCGCAGCTCGGCCAGCTTCAGCACCTCGTCGGGAATCTGGTACCTGGCCGGATCGGGCATGTCGAAGGAGACCACGCGAATCACCGCAGCCAGCGTGCCGCGCTGTTTGTAGGTGTTGACCCGAAAACGCGAGACGCCTTTGATGGCGAAGGAGAAGTCGTCGTCGCCGTCTGCGAGCAGCTCGTCGAGCGGGCGGTTGCCGGCCATCTGGTAGATTTGCTCGATGAACTCCTGGGTGTC
>JAISUQ010000073.1 GCA_031272005.1 Coriobacteriales bacterium
TTGGACTGTTGCTGAGCGATGCTCGGATGGACCGCGCCACAATCGCATGTGTACGTATCAGGATCGACTTCATAAGGCTCAACAAGGTAAACTTAGTGAATCTAAGTGAATATTAGCGAACCCTCGAACTGCGGTAAAGCCGCAATGACGGGGTTTGAACTGTAGCGGCTCGTGCTGGGTTACACTCGGGCGATGGCGGTTTGCCAACCGGCGAGCAGGGCTTCACGGGTAGTTGGGGGCATTGAGGGTTTGAAGGGTTTGAATGAGGTGGAGAGTTGCTGGCCAGCAGGGTCGCTGGCGGGTGCACTTTCGATATTCTCCGCCAATTCCAGTGCCTTGAGTGCCTCGGGGCTGTCCCAGAAGCCGCTGGCCAGGCCGGCCAGGAAGGCTGCTCCCAGGGCGGTGGTCTCGGTGTTGGCAGGACGCAGCACCTCCACACCCAGGATGTCACTTTGGAATTGCATCAGGAAGTCGTTGGCTGCCGCGCCACCGTCTACATGGAGTTTATCCAGCTTGCAACCAGCATCGGCTTCGGCTGCCCGCACCAGGTCGTGAACCTGATAGGCCATGGCCTCCAGGGCGGCGCGCACTATGTGGTTGCGGGTGGTTCCCCGGGTCAGGCCGAGAACGGCGCCGCGCGCCTGGGCATTCCAGTGCGGTGCCCCCAGGCCGGTGAAGGCCGGTACTACGTAAACGCCGCCGGTATCCTCCACTGCCAAAGCGCAGTCCTCGGACTCAGCGGCGGTGGTAATCAGCCCCAACTCATCGCGCAGCCATTGGATGAGGGCGCCAGCCACGAAGACGCTGCCTTCCAGGGCGTATTCCAGCCGGGGCGAGGCGGACGGGGTGGCGGCTGATGCGGCGGGTGGCGAGGCGATCGGTGGCGAAGCGACGGGCAGGGTGGCGGCGGATGGCAAAGTGGGCAAGACGGGTGAGGCGGGTGCCGAAGCTGGCAGCGCGGCGGCGGGCTCCGAAGCGGGCGGGGTGGCAGCTGGTGCCGAAGCGGGCGTGGCTGGTGCCGAAGCAGGCGTGGCTGGTGCCGAAGCGGCAATCGTAGCCACCAGGCGATTGCGCGATACCGGCGGCTCGCTGCCGGTGTGCATCAGGAAGAAGCAGCCGGTGCCGTAGGTGTTCTTGGCCTCGCCGGGCTTGAAGCAGCGGTGTCCGAACAGGGCGGCCTGCTGGTCGCCGGCCACGCCGAAGATGGGCAACCCGGCGGGCACGGCCGGATGTGCTGTGCGGCCAAAGAAACTGGCGGAGAGGCGCGCCTCGGGCAGCAGCAGTGCCGGGATGTCGAAGAGTTCCAACAGCCAGGCATCCCAACAGCCCTGGTGGATGTCGAACAGCATGGTGCGACTGGCGTTGGTATAGTCGGTGGCGTGTACAGCACCGCCGGTCAGTGACCAGAGCAGCCAGCTGTCCACGGTGCCAAAGGCCAGCTCGCCGCGCTCGGCCCGCTCGCGGGCGCCGGGTACGTTGTCCAGCAACCAGCGAATCTTACTGGCCGAGAAGTAGGCATCGGGAATCAGGCCGGTTCGCCGGGTGACCTCGGCAGCAAGCTCCGGCTCGCCGCATATCTCCTCCACCATCTGCGCGGTGCGACGGCACTGCCAGACGATGGCGTTATGGATCGGCTTACCGGTAGCCCGCTCCCAAATGATGGTGGTCTCACGTTGGTTGGTAATGCCGATGCTGTCAATCTGCTCCGGCGCTGTATTGGTTGCCACCAGCAACTGAGTAAAGGCCGACAATTGGGAGGAGAGGATCTCCTGCGGGTCGTGCTCCACCCAGCCCGGCTGTGGATAATGTTGCCCAAAGGCATTCTGAGCACTGCCGACTACCAGGCCGGCATGGTCGAAGAGGATGGCCCGCGAGCTGGTAGTACCCTGGTCCAGCGCCAGGACGTAACGCTGGTTCGAAGCGCCTGGCTGGCTACTCATCGCTCTGCCGCTCCTGCACTTCGGCCTGCACTTCGGCCTCCGCATCCTGCCGCTCCAATGTTTCTGTCGTCAATTCGACTTCGGCGTCTCGCTGTCCTGCCAACGTCGCTTCCAACCAGTTCAGGACATCCTGATACACCTCGCGCCGGTTGGGCTCGTTGAGAATCTCATGCCGCAGTCCCGGATAGAGCTTCTCCGTCACATCCTGCAAGCCAGCCTGCCTGTACATCTCTGCTGCCTGGCGTACGGCAGCGCCTCTCTCCCCCACCGGGTCTTCGCCACCGGCTATCAACAGCAGCGGTAGCTCTTTGGGGATGCGCTCGGCGGCGCTGGAATCCACCATCCCCAGCAGCAGCCCGGCCATGGCCGCATAGGCGCCAACCGAGAAGACCTCGCCGCAGAGCTCATCGGCGATATAGGCGTCCACAGCGGCTGGGTCGGTGTTCAGCCAGTCGAAGCGCGTGCGCGCCGGTTTGATGGTCTTGGCCAGGGCACCCATAGCCAGATTATGCAGCAGGGCGCTGCGATAGTCCTCACCGCGCAGGGCAGCAATCAGCCGCGCCAGCACCAGCGCCGAGTTGGAGAGCAGCGTAGGCTGATGTGATGTGCCGCTGAGCACTGCCGCCGCCAGGCCGGCACCATGACGGGTGATATAGCAGCGCACCATGAAGCTGCCCATGGAATGTCCCAGCAACACATATGGTGCGCCAGGATGACGTTCGCTTACTAGCATGCGCAACTGGTGCATGTCATCGAGCAGGATGTCGCTGCCGCCATGTAGCGGTATACAGGCCAGCTTTTCCATGGAGAGGATACTGGCGCCATGGCCAACGTGGTCTTCTCCGCAGACTACAAAGCCCTGCCTTGCCAGATAGCCGGCAAATTCCCGGTAGCGAGCGATATGCTCCGCCGCACCGTGGACTATCTGGATAACCGCCCGGGGCGCTGCTGGGAGTGCTGCTGGGGGCGCTGCCGAGGCCGCCTCTGCAGCAGCAGTCGCTGACGCCGATGGCGCCGCTGGGGTCACCTCCTCTGCAGCAGACACCGATGCCGATGTGGCCGATGTGGCCGCTGGCACCGCTGTCACCGCTGGCTCCCAAAGCAGCGCCCGGATTACCGACCGCCCGTCACTGGAGGGATAAGTCAACTCACTTTCAACAACAGCATCACTCAGTGTCTTCAACTGCCCGCCCATCATCACGCCTTCCGTCCAGATGATTCTTAGGGACTAGCCCATGATACCCGAGGTAGCCACGGCGCGACGAGACATTTTCGCTGGCAAACTACTGCTTCCCCAATTATCGCTTGTGACTGTTTGATTATCAGTGCCTATTTCGCCTGATTATAATATCGACGGCTGCATAGATGGAATCATTCAAAGCAGTTTGCTGATGTCGCGCTTTTTGTAGATGAAGCGCCGCACCTCTACAATATCGTCGATGACTACATAGAAAACAATGAAGTTCTTTACGTAGATTGGGTAATAGGGGTGCGGTCGATTCCTGGTCGATTCGTAGGGCTGATGGCCCAGTGGGTTATCCAGGCGCTCCTCGATGGCCGCTTCTACCGCGTCCACCAAGTTTGCAGCGGCCTGGGGGCTTTGCAAACGCTTGGCTATATAGTCTACAGTTTCTGTAAGGTCACTCTCGAAAAGTGGCAAGTAACGGAGTCGATAGGCCTTCACAGGCGGCTCCGGATACGCGAGAATACCTCTTTGTGGCTATGGCGCTCGTCACTGATGGCGGCAGCATAATCTGCCTCATCCAGCTGCAGTTCCACATCGTTGGACAGTGCTGCATAATCCTCCAAGCTGAGCAGTACCATAGTACCGTAGCCATTCTTGGTCAAAAAGACTGGGCTATGCTCATGGACCTGCTTCTCCACCTCTGGAAACTTGTTACGCAAGTCAGTAACAGGCCGAATATCAATTGAGTCCAGTTGCATCTCTTACTCCAAATCTCTGATAGATTTCTACCAGAATTATAGCATTCTTCCAGCAGCAAACTGGCCGCGATTTAGATGCCCCTTAGACGCCCCAGTTAACGGGCGGCTGCCGATGTGCGGTTGGTGGCTAACGCCAGCAGCAGAGCAGAGCCCACCACCGGCAACATGGCGTAGGCCAGGTACATGCCGCCAAAACCAATGGCGCCGCTGATCAGGCCGGCCACCAGAGCGCCCAGACCCATACCGGTGTCGAAGCCCACATAGAAGGTGGCCATGGCACTGCCTCGCCGGTTGGGTTCGATGTCCCGCGCGGCCATGGTGTTGAAGACCGTATAGCCTGTGCCGTAGCCAATTCCCTGGCAGACGGCGCCCAGCAACAGGGTAGGCAGGTTGAAACAGGTGGCCAGGGAAAGCATGGCCAAAAGCAGACACGCGTAGCTGATAAGCGCCGGCAGGCGAAAACCGCGTTTGTCCACCAGGCGGCCAAATTGCGGTCGCGCCACCAGGATGGCGATGGCTTCCACTACAAAGTAGAGTTGGACATGTTCGATGCCACGGGATGCGGCCATCAACGGCACAAAGGAGGCAATGGCGCCGTGACAAGCGGTGACAAACAGCATCAGCACAGCCGGCAGGACGGCACGTCGCTCAATCAGACGGGCAAAGGCCATGCGGAGAAAACCCTTGGGCTGCCCATCTGTGCTGGAGGCAGGTGCGGCGCTAGAGGCAGGGGTGGCGCTGGAGGCAGGCGTGGCGCTGGAAGCAGGGGTGGCGCTGGAGGCAGGGTTGGCCGCTGCGTCCTCCACGCTTTTCTCCGCATTACCTGCAGTTTGTTCCTGAGACTCGCGAGCGGCTTTGTCGGCTGCGATGCGCCGGTAGTTGACCAGCTGCGCCAGCCCGAAGCCGACAAACAAAAAAGCTGCGCTGACAAGCACCGAGGTTTTGGCGCCCCAGGTATAGTAGAGCGTCAGCGTCAGCCAGGGCGCCAGCACTGCCGCAATCGAGTTGCCAGTGGTGAACCAGCCCATACCTTCGGCAAAGCGCTGGCGCGGGATGACGTCTGCGGCCACCGTGGGCGCCGCCGTGTTGGCCATGGCCCAACCAAAACCCTGGATGAAGCGGATCACCAGTACCAGTGCCATCACCGGCAGCACGGCATAACAGACGCAGGCCAGCGCCATCACCGCAAAGCCGGCACTGAGGATGCCCCGGCGGCCAAAGCGGTCGATAGCCAGGCCCACGAAGGGGCGCATCAGCACGCAGGCCACAGCCCAGACGCCAGCCACCAGCCCCACCAGCGACTCGGGCGCGCCCAGGTCGTGGAAGTGCAACGGCAGCAGTGTGGGCAGCATGTTGAAACCGCAGAACAGAAAGAAATTGAAGAGCACCACGGAGAAGAAGTCGCGTGTCCAGAGTTGCGGGCGCTGATCAGGCGACGAGCCGGGAGCTGGCAGCGCGAAATCGGCCTGCAGCGCGCTGGGAGCTGTCTTTGTGGAATCGGCCTGCGACGCATTGATGCCCGAGGGGGTCATCAGGTGTCCTTTACTACTGGAGTGCGAACAGAACTGAACAAGCCGTCATTGTACTAAACCCCATCTGGCGCCAATCGGTCGTAAAGTATGAAAAGGCCAGAAAACAGCGTCTCTTTGATGGCGAATTATCAAGACGTTATCGGCTCCAGATACAAATCATCGTTAGGCGACACGCCGCGGGTGTGGGCAATCAACGCCGCTTCGTCATATTGTTCCAAATCCAATCCGTTGAGGACATAGTAGATGTTTTGCCGATTCGGCGGCAACAGCCGATCCCTGACCCAGCTCAGGGATTGCTGAGCGTTCAACTCTCGGATGCCACTCTTGATGTAGATAGCAAGCGACAGCGGCGTATTCTCCCAGTTACACTCCGGGTTGATGCGCAGCGACCAGGTGCCAGACTGCTCATCCAAGGAAAGCAAGCCAAAATCCAAACCGCCTCTGTTGGTAACCCTGTACTGCATGAACCCTACTCCTGTACTTCACCACTGTTGCGAAGAACACTGTTATTTGCGAGAATCGCAGTTGCTCTGGCGTATCTGCGTAGCACCAGATTAAGGCACTTGTCACGATGCCATTGCGGAAAGCCCTCATCATCCTGGAAGTCAGTGAACCAGATTTGCCGGAGACTGCCTTCATCCAGCGAAGGCAACTCCAGGTCGTCAGTGCATATCAGCGCCAGATTGTCTTCCAGATATCGACTGCCAAAATCACTGTTGGTGATTCTGTTGCTGAGGACATCGAACTGTTCGATTTCACTTTGGCGACCAGCCAATGGCGCAAAGAACGATACGCCATTGTCAAACAGCGGTGCCAGTTCCAACTCTCCGTTCTTAATCAACTCCAGGTTGTTACAATGACGGTCACGGTTGTAAATCAGATAGTCAAACAACAACATTTCGTCCGCCTGTTGCCCAAAACCAAGGCGGCGTAGGAAGTCCAGACGTGTCTCCTGCGGTTGGTGTTGCAGTTCGTAAACCCGCTCAAAAGGCGCCTTGGAGCGCCCAACAGGCAGGAAATCCTGCGTCTTTTGCACAAAGGTGACGTACTCCTTGCCATTATGCTGTACAGCAGCTTTGATGATCTCGCAGTCCAGCACTGCAAAACCCAACAGCCGACCGAGCTTTGCTGCCAGGAACTCATAGACGCTTTCGTAGCCGATAAAGCCAAGCTCGTCATCATAATTAGAGAGCTTGTAGTAGCAGCGCTGCCCATCTACAGGTTCCGCAGCCTTGAAATATGCTCCACCACTGGTGAAACTGGTGATATTGCGCTGCCAATCAATATGAGTAAGGTCAACGGTTTCCATAGCGCCAATTATACACTTGCCGTTTGCCACCTGCCGTTTTTTCAACAATTATCAAGACTCAACGACCAACGTGCCTGACGCTCTGGGGCGTTTGCGTGCCGTTTGCGCCAAATCAAGGCAATTAATAGCCTCTGGTTGACAGCAACCTTGTAAGGGCTCGATTCAACGGCTCCCAGAACTGCGAAAATGCTCTGCTCGAAAGGGTGCGATTCATCGCGCCCTTTCGAAGCCTTCCGCAGCTGAAGTTTAATCAGCGCTTCCCTGATGATTTGCAGCGCTGAAGCGGTGATGGCTGGCGCTGCTGCTTCTGGCGCGACAGAGGTTCTCCCAGAAATCAGATATCAGATGTAGACTATCGGCTTGATCAGGTCCGGGGCTTTGGCATCCATCAGCTGGAAGGCATCCTCGATGGCTTCAAAGCCGTTGAAGGTGTGGGAGATGATGCGGGAGGAGTCGAAGCCTCGATAGC
>JAISUQ010000132.1 GCA_031272005.1 Coriobacteriales bacterium
ATCCAGACCCAGTCGCCGTCCTCCACGCCCAGGGACTTGGCGGTGTCGGGGTGGATCTCCAGAAGCGGCCACTTGACCTGCTGGCGCAGCCGGTCTATCTGGCGATGTTCGGAGTGGAAGGAGGTATAGGAACGTCCGCCGGTGGTCAGCACCAGCGGGTACTGCTCAAAGAGCTCGGGTGTGGAGACAGGCGAGCGCGGCGGCTCGATGAAGTAGGGCAGGGCGTCATCGCCATATTGGCTGTAGGCCGTGGACCACAGCTCGATGCGGCCGGTCTGGCTCATGTAGCCCAGGCCGCCATCAAAGCGCATCAGGCCTTTCTCGCATTTGCGGTAGATCTCCTCGGGTTGGATGGTGCCCTGTTCACGCAGGGAATCGAAGGTCTCGCCGGGGGGCAGCAGGTACTTCTCGAAGTACTTGGCCGGGGTGTTGACCTCGTTCCAGTACTCCGGGAACATCCGCTTGCCCATCTCAATCATGAACTCCAGATCGGAGTAACCCTCCACCACGTCGATGGCCTTGTTGCACATGCCATAAAACGCGATGTTGAAGCTGTAGTGGCTGACCACCAAGGTGTCATGCTCCACCCAGGTCTTCAGCGGGATGACCAGGTCGCAGACCGCCATGGTCGTGGGATTGTGGAACAGCTCGGTGGCCACGGCGAACTCAAAGGAGTTCTTCATGGCCTCCAGCCAGCGGGTCTGCGCGGCCGAGATGGCGCCGCCGACCACATTGGAGGACTGGAAGACGCCCATCCGCAGGCGGTAGGGCTCAAAGGTCTCCAGGGTATCCAGGGTGCTGTCCGGATGGGTTGTGGACATCAGGTCGCAGACAAAGGGGAACTCCGTGGCGCCGATGCGCTTGTCGAACAGCTCCTTGGAGACGGTGCCGGCTTCCATAGCCCGGCTGATCATGTCGACGTTGGTGTCGTTTTTGGTCGGCAGGCCCATGGTGTTGCCGCCGGGGACGTCCATGTTGTCGGTGATGGCAATCAGCGAGAGCAGGGCATGGCCGACCTGGATGCCGTTGGGATTCTGGTCCACGGCCAGACCCCAGCCGATAGCTGAGTGCTTGACGCCCTCATCGGAGTCGGGATCGGCTGGATGGGCGGCATACTTGCGGGCAGCGTCGTAGATTTGCTCAGCCGGTACCCAGGTGATCTCGGCGACCTTCTCCGGGGGATACTCCCTGACCCGCTCGACCAACTCATCGAAGCCGTAGGTCCACTTCTCCACGGCCTCCGGCACATAGAGGTTCTCGTTGATGATCACATTCAGCAGGCCCAGGGCCAAAGCGGCGTCGGTGCCCGGGCGCAGCTGCAGATGGACATCGGCCTTGGAGGCAATCCAGGTCAGGCGGGGGTCGACGACAATCAACTTGGTGCCACAGTCCTTCATCATGTCCACCACCGAGTGGCCCCAGAAGCCGTCGGCGTTGGACTTCAGCGGCTCCTTGCCCCAGAGCATGATGTAATTGGGAGCCGACCAGCCCGGGTGGTCATAGCGGTCCGCATAGCGGGCGGCATAGTCGATCTCCGGATAACCGCCGCCCATCAGGTAGGCCACCGAGCTGACGCGTGGGGCGTAGCAGGACCAACCGCTCTGGGCATAACAGGCGTTGGGGGAGCCGAAGCTCATGAAGGTCAGCTCGTTGTGATACATCGTGGCCTCGCGGCCGGTACCGCAGAAGACGACGATGGACTCCGGGCCGTAGGTGTCGCGGAAGTAGCGGGTCTTTTCTTCCAGCAGGTCCATGGCCTCGTCCAGGGAAATCTCCCGCCATTTGTTCTTGCCGCGGTCGGCAACGTCGCGGATCTGGGGCCTGGTGATGCGGTCCTTGTGGTAGACGACGTCCTTGATGGCCAGGCAGCGCGGGCAGAGCGCCCCGCGGTTGATCGGGTGATCCGGGTCGCCTTCGACATCCACCAATACACCGTCTTTGACGTGTAGCTGCACGCCACAGCCTACCGGGTGACACCCCGGGGGCGACCAGGCGCAGCTGCGGATGATGGTCTCGCCATTCTCTTCACGTTTCCATGGCTTTGGCATAGACTCTCCTCTCCTTCTTGGAGCTTCGGGAATTTGACGATACTCATGCTAAAACGCTGGCGAAGCAGGGCAATGAGCACTTCATTGTCGCCATATCAACAGACCCGACATGGGCGCCTGGTCGTGGAGGTTGATTGCACAAACCAGGCATACTGTTCATAAGTGTTGCACGGTGCTCAAGCGCACACACCTGAGCCGTACTGGTGTGTGCGCCTGGGGCGACTTCGGGCTAGAGCTCCAGCTTCGGCGCGCTTACCGATGGGGCTGCGGCTGCGGCTGCGTTGCCAGCCAGCAGGTCGCCGCCGGTGGCACCCAGCTGCTCCAGCGTGTAGACGGTGAAGTCCTCCTTGCAGAACTGGCAGCGGGTGACGTCCTCAATCTTCTCGGCGACCATCTTCTTGCCGCATTTCGGGCAGATCAGCGAGGTCTTGGAGACCTTGGCCACATGCTCATGCCTGGCGGCGGCTTCCTCGCGCAGCTTCTCCGATACGGCGCGGGCAGCAGCGGCAGCCTCGGCGGCAGCTTTGTCGGCAGCCTCGGCGGCAGCCTTGGCAGTCTCCAGGTCGACCAGCAGATGCGAGATGTCGTTGTCGCCGACGGAGAGGTCCTGCTCCGTGACATCAGCGCTGATCACCAGTTTGTCAAAGCCGGGCACGGTAATCTCGATGGTGTAGCGGGCCGCCTCTATCTGATTGAACTTGAAGTCACCGAACTCATCGGTCATCTGCTCGGCGACAACGTTGCCGGCGGCGTCTTTGAGCACTGCCCTGGCGTCGATGACCACGTTGTTATGCTCCATGTCGACGATGGTGCCGGCCACGAAGCGCTTGGGGAAGTTTTTGTAGTACAGCCGTGAGCCCTTGCCGGCCAGCTCCGGGGCCTGCGTGGTGCTGCTCAGATCAGCCTCAGACTCCTCAACATAGAGCAGCGCCTCGGTGGGGCAGGCGTCCACGCAGCGGGGGACCGACCAGCCGTTGTCCAGCAGATGCGCACAACCGCTGCACTTCTGGGCCAGGTCGAGTTCGGCGTTGTAGTAGATGGCGCCAACAGG
Source organism: Coriobacteriales bacterium (assembly GCA_031272005.1). Classification (GTDB taxonomy): domain Bacteria; phylum Actinomycetota; class Coriobacteriia; order Coriobacteriales; family UBA8131; genus JAISUQ01. The sequence continues at coordinate 3,100 of JAISUQ010000132.1, forward strand.
GCAGCTCTTGGCCAGTCCGCTGATGCCCCGGGCCAGCTCCGGGTCGATGATCACCAGGCCATCATCGCGTTGGTATACCGCCTCCGGCTTGCCAGCCGCCGCAGCATGGGCGATACAGGGCGCATCGGCGCAGTGGTTGCAGAGCACCGGGATGTGACTCACGCGCACCCAGGGCACCTGGCCGCGCTCACGGTAGTCTATCTTGCACCAGAACTGGCCAACCAGCGGCTGCTCGGCCGTGTAGCCCGGCCAGGCCTGCTGGCAATGCTCGTCCTTGCAGACCACCTGACAGGCATGGCAGCCGTTGCAGCGGTCCACGTTCACCAGGAATACCTTGCTCATCTTGCTCCTCCTTCAAAGGTTGTGGCTTCAGGCCAGATAGGCGCTGGGCACCAGGCCGGCAGCGGCATCGTAGTTGCGGGAGAACTGCTCGGGGTATTGGCCAGCCAACTCGCTGACGTCCACGGGGGCAATACCGACCAGGAAGGAGTTGGTGACCTCGCCCACGCAGTTCTTGCTGGTGGTCGCATCGGTGCAGATCAGGTTGTTGGCGCCGCCGCGATCCAGACCCTTGCGGCCACCGACGATGGCGTCGATGCGGGCGCCGTGGTCCTGATAGAGCACGCCGGGCATGATGCGCTCGGTGACATGCGCGCCGCCGAGTACCGTGCCGCGCTCGTTGTAGATCTTGACGATGTCGTGATGCTTGATGCCATGCCTGGCAGCGTCAACCGGGTTGATCCAGACAGGCTCATACTTGTAGCCATCCGGGCCCTCGATTTTGCAGGTCTCAATCTCACGCAGCCAGGGGATGTCGTCCATGTTGGCATGGACTCGCCAACGTGGATGATTGCTCATCAGCGGATAAGGATAATCTTGGGCGCGGTCGCTGGTGATGCGCTCCTGGTGTTCGGCGGTCTCCTCGATCCATTGTGGATAGGGCGCGCGCACTGTATCCTCGGGGAAGTGCGTAGCCAGCACCGTGCTGTAGTACTCCAGCTTGCCGGTGGGGGTGTCTAAGGGGTGGGCTTCGGGGTCGTCATGGAAGGCGCGCAGGCCAACTGGCAGCTCGTCGTAATCGGCGCGGGTCGGACTGGCCCAAAAGCGCTGCTCTTTGAGCTGTTCGTAGCTGATGCGGTCGGCCACCCCGGAGTTCTCAAAGCCGCGCTTGATCCAGCCTTCGGCGTCCAGGCCGAGGTTGTAGCGCTGGTAGAGGTCCTCGTAGGCGCCGCCGAAAAGCTCCAGCTTTTTGGCGATCTCGCAGACGCACTCATAATCGCTGATGGCTTCGCCGCAGGGCTCGATAGCTTTATCTTCTATGTATATCAGAGCATACTGGCCATTCATGTTGTCGGTATTCAGATCCGGGCACTCCATCAATGTGGCCGTAGGCAGGATGATGTCGGCAAACAGCAGGTCATTCTCCATCCAGGGGTGCTGGAACAGCAAGAACTCCAGGCTGGGATGGCGCAGGGCCTCCTGCATCTCGAAGCCGCCGTTCCAGCAGGTCGACCAGCAGGGGGCGTCGCTCCAGATCATGTGCAGCCCGGCATCGCCCGGCAGCGGGAACTCAAAGGCATTGAGCTGGTCTTCCTTGGGGTAGCCGGCCATGGTGTGGCCGTACCACTTCACCGGCGGCTGCATGATGGCCTTGGGCAGCAGGGTCTTGGGGATGAAACTCGGGCCGGTCTGCATGTCGAAGCCGTGATAGGCCATCTCTGAGGAGGGATAGATCTCGCTGGTGGGCACTGGCGACTTGGTGGGCATGTTGAACAGCGTCCACTCGATGAATTGGAATTGGTTGGCACCCGGCTTGCCCAGGGACTGCATTCCGAGCAGTGCCACCTCCAGGCGCGCGGGCTCATGCGAGAAACAGGAGCGGATGTAGCCGCCGCCGTTGCAGTGGGCGATGCTCACGGCATGCCTGGCCCAGTAGTGCGCCAGGGCCTTGATGCGGTAGACCGGCACGCCGCACTTGGGGGCGGCCCACTCGGGGGTCTTCTCCACATTGTCGATGTAGCCCAGGACATAGGCCTTGAACCAGTCGAAGCCGTCTGAATGGCTGGCGATGTAGGACTCGTCGTAGGTGCCTTCCGTCAGCCAGATCCAGGCGATGGCCAGCTGCATGGCGGCATCGGTGTTGGGGATGATCGGAATCCACTTGTCGGCATGGGCGGCGTTGGTGTAGTTGACGTCCGGGGCGATGTGGATGGAGAGCACACCGATCTCGTTGAACCAGTAACACATCCGGGAGGGCAGCTGGCCACCCCAGCCCCAGGGTGTGGTCTCGGGGTCGGCGCCCCAGAACAGGACGGCGTCGCCATTCTCGGTGATGTCTTTGAAAACACCGCTCTGATAGACGTTCTGGCCCACCGGGTCCATGCCCCAGATCCACTTGGCGCCCCAGTACCAGCCTTCCCAGCTGTCGGCGTTGCGGGCCTGGACGGTGGAGCCGCCGCACAGCTTGAGCAGCTGGATCTGGCAACCATGGCTGCCGCCGTAGTTCTTGGACTCGCCGTGGCCCTCGCCCTGGCAGTAGATGGAGTGCGGGCCGTAGGTCTCATGGATGCGCTTGATCTCGGCGGCCACGATGTTGGTGGCCTCGTCCCAGGAGATGCGCTCGTATTTGGAGATGCCGCGATTTATGGTGTTGGTTTTATCCGGGTCGCCGCCCGGCTCCCAGTCCACCCGCTTCATCGGGAAAGGCACCCGGTTGGGCGAGTAGGTGCGGGTCTTGTAGGCCAGGCTGTGCGGGCTGAGCAGGGTTTTGAAGCCTGGGTCGAAGTGGTGGCCGTCCTTGTCCAGCGACCAGGCCCGCAACTCTTCGGGGGTGTGGTTCTCGCTGTAGTGCAACGGCCGCATGCGCACGATGCGCCCATCGAGCACGTCCACATCCGTGGCGTTGGCGCCCAGGCCAAAACCACAGATGCTCAGGCACTTGGTGGTGGTGCGGTCCTTGATTTTGAGCGGCTTGTCTGCTGGCATAGCTCTCTCCCTTCTTGCCGGCATCCCCGGGCTGGAGCGCAACCCGGTGGATGCTGTCTGGCATTGCCGAATGGCTGTGATTCTTGCTGCTGCCAGTTTGCCGGCCGCTGGCTGCCAGCAACAAGATGCAGGAGTGGCGGAGCATGCAGCAAAGTTGTACACGGCTGGCAGGATGTCCAATTGTGCTGGGCTCGATGTATGGGTATGATTAGTCAAGCTGGCGCAGGGAGGGCAGAGATGACACAGACACCACAGGCACCACAGGCAGCGCAGACAGAGCGGGCACCACAGGCAACGCAGGCAGCGCATATTCCGGTTGCGGCAGACCCGCTGCTGGCAGACTTATCGCTGAGCAAATCCTATCGGACCAAGATGAAGATTGCCCAGTCGATGGACGTACTCTGCGCTGAGACGCCCTATACGCGGTTGACCGTAGACGACATCGTCAAATCCGCCGGCCTCAGTCGCTCCGGCTTCTATCACCATTTCGAGGACAAGGACGCCGTCATCCTCTGGCTGACCAGGCTGTTCTATCTGCACGGCGTGGACCAGATTGGCCGCACCCTGACCTGGTTTGAGGGCTATCTGGTGACCACCCGCAGCTTCACGCGCTTCCGCAGGTTGTTCTCCAGCGAAGCCGAGAACAGCGGTTATGCCTCCGGGCGGGAGTTCTACCGGCGGCACCGCCGGGAGAACCTTACCGAGACGCTTTGCGAGTACCAGCAACGCGAACTGACCAACGAGCTCAGAGCTCAGATTGAGATTCTCCCCGAAATCGAGATTGCCGCCTCCGGGCGCTACGACAAGGGGCAATGGCAGATGCCGCTGAAGGACTACTGCAACCTGGCCTGCTCCCTGGTGCCTCGAACCCTGTACGAAGCCCTGGAGAACCCCGTGCAACGGGAGCTGACCAAAGGCGATCTGTACTTCAACGTCTGAGCTACCTGAAGCGTACCAGGGCTACTGCGCCTACGCCGGCGAAGCCGAAGGCGCACAGGGCAATTCCGGTAACCAGCCAGTTGCCCAGATCCGGACCCAGCAGCAGGCTGACCAGGAAGGTGCCCAGAAACTGCCCCAGACACTGCACGAAGGTCAGCACGCCCATGGCCAGCGGCACCAGCTCCGGGCGGGGAACCACCTGCATCCAACCGGCGATGAACAGCCCCACAGAGCCAAAGCCCACTGCTCCCAGTAATACCGCTCCTGCCCAGAACAGGGCGCCGGTTTGGGTATACATCAGCAGCAGGCAGGGGCCGAGTACAGCAAAGGTTCCGAGCAGCAGCGGCTTGATGCGCCCCATCCTGTCGGCGATGATGCCGGCCAGAGGCGTGGAGACCAGCGCCAGCAGAGACGCCAGAGTGGAGGCAAAGCCGGCCAACTCCATGCTGAAGCCCTTCTCCGGCAACATCAGCACGCTGGGCAGCATGCCCAGCATGGCCAGCATGATGATATTCAGGACCACGAAGCCTGTCAGGTACAGGGCGACGTCCTTTTTGGCCAGCTCGCTGTAGCGGGGTTTGGCCGCCGGCGAGCTGGCAGCGGGTGAGCTGGCGAAGGCGCCGGCCGCCGGCGAGCTGACGGCGAGCTTGGCAGCTGCTTCGGGTTGTTGGGGGTCGGCGTCTGGCGCCGTGCCGGCACTCAGGTTGCCAAGCCGGGGCTGTTTGACGAGCAGGCCAAAAACCACTGCGGCCACAGCGGCAAAGACCGCAAAGACCACCCAGACGCCGGTAAAGCCGGCCAGCCCGAAGATCTGCGGGGTGAGCAGGGCGGCAATAACCGCTCCACCGTTGCCCCAGCAGCCCCACAGCCCCATGGCCGTGCCAATCTTCTCCGGCCGCACGCACTGTTGGATGGCTATCGGTGCGCAGGCGGTGATGAAGGTCAGGGCGATGCCCTCCACGGCCCGCGAGACAATCAGCACGATGCCGTTGTGCCCGCTGAGCAGCCCGAGCACCGAGCCCAGGATAATGATGCCGGAGGATACCAGCATCATCGGCTTGAAGCCGAAGCGCTGAGCCAGGCCGCCTGCCGGCAGGGAGACGAAGATGCCCACCAGGGTGAAGATGCTCATCAGCCAGCTGGAGGCGTCGGAGGTAAGCCCCCAATCCGGCGCGATGGTGGTCATGATGGTCGGTACCTTGTACTGGATGCAGGATACACTCAGGCCTACCAACAGCACCACCAGGCCGACCAGCACCGCATTCTGGTATCTTCCTCTGCTCATCTGCTGTCCTCTCTCGTTTACAGCTCCATCAACTATCGGGTCATTTCAGCTACGTCAGTCTTCGCAGGAGCACAATTCGTTGCGTTCTTTAGCCGCCCGGCATTACTGCTGATTGATGGATGCGGCGACGTGCGCACCTGCAAGTATTGTCCATGCTGGAATCCGTCGGAGATTCCCCAGTAGGTAATAATCGCCAATGGCGGCGCTTTTATCCATCCACGAAATTGAACAGTTTGGGCAGTTTGTCCAAGTAACATGTACTCGAATCAGGTATCGTGTAGCGGCAATGGTACAATATCAGGCATTGGTTGAAGGACAGAGAGCGCTGGGCGGGTCATGGATGCTGGGCATTCAATTCGGGATGATGGGCTTTCGCGTGCCTATAAAACGAAGCTGCGTATCGCGCAGGCATTAAACGAGTTATGTCAGGCGACGCCGTTCGCGCGGTTACCCATCGATATGATTGCCGCTCAAGCTGGGGTTTCCCGCTCCAGCTTCTATCATCATTTTGCCGACAAGAATGCCGTTGTGCTCTGGCTGACAGAGCAGTTCTATGCCAACGGCATCGACCAGACCGGACGAACCCTGACCTGGTTTGAGGGCCATCTGAACACCACCCGGGGCATGCAGCGCTACAAGACGCTTTTCCTCAGCGCAGCAGAAAACAACGAGTTCAGCGCCGGCATGCCCTTCTTTGCCCGCCATCGCGTAGCCACGCTGAAAGAGACCATCACTCAGTGGAAGCACCTGGAGCTTACCGACCGCCTGAACTTCCAAATCGAGGCGCTGCCCCATGCCGAGATGGTGATGAGCAACAAATACGAGTCCGGGGAGTTGAACGTCACTCTCAAACAATTCTGCGACCTGATGGTCAGCCTGGTTCCGCATGACCTCTACGAGGCCCTGAAAGACCCGGTCCGCCGCGAGACCCTGCGCGGGGACTTCTTCTTGTAGTTCAGCCAAGCTTCCCGAAAAGCTATGCTGCACAGTCAGAGCCTGAACGTCAAACACGGATTTTCGGGCTTTTTGGCAAAAATTTGCGTTAGTTAGTGAAAAATCGGCCAAAATCAGGCGATTTCGATACCTCTTTGGCGCTTCTCCTTTGTTTATATAAACATCAAAGAAAAAAGCGGCCTGTTTACCTGCGGGTTTGCTGCGACGTCAAATTTGCGGCGACGCATACGACGCCTGAATCCACTAACTAACGCAAATTTGTGCCAAAAACTGCTGAAAAAACATTTTATGCCCCGAATGGGTGTAGTTTGCGACGGGAGAAGTGGCTATCTTAGGTAACCATAAGTAAGAAACTGCCAGCTTGCTGGCCCGGGTGTCGAGTTTCTGAAGGGTTTGATATGGGCGTCAAAAAGAATAGACGGTTATGGCTTTACAGGTTGACGGTTGTTCCGGCTCTGGTGTTGATGCTGATTGCCTCAACGGCCAGCGCCATTGAGTCGCAGCTGTCGGCAACCTCCAGTGACTCATCTGTCGCTGAGCAGGAACAGGTGTCGGACAGTGCAGCAGCCCAACCATCCGAGGCCGTAGCGCCGCCTGTTGCAGAACAGCCAGCTCAGAGTGGAGAAGCCAGCGGCGATGCTGCCAGTGAGGCAGCCAGCGGTGAGGCAGCCGACGCTGCAGGTAGCAGCGACGACAACCTGACAGGCGATGCGCCAGCTGAAGCCCCAGCGGCTGAGGATGGCGGTGCCAGCGATGCCGGGCAGCCAGCCGCAGGCAGCTCTCCTGCTGTTGATGAGGCAGCCGCTGCGGATGTGGCAGCGGCCGAGGGGACCATCACTTCTCAAAGCGACGAGACATCCATCATGCCGCTGGCCAATGTCAACTTCCCGGCCGCGACCGTGGGCTACGGCACTCAGGGGGCGGTGGAGTGTTGGAGTATTGCCGGCGGCTACGGACAGCCCGAGGGCACCGGCTCG
>JAISUQ010000045.1 GCA_031272005.1 Coriobacteriales bacterium
CAGGTACACCTCATCGGCATCCCCTGCCCCGGCATGACCAGCCGCCAGGGTCAGCCGCTGGCCAAGTGCGAGGCCTGCACCCACGCCGACCCGCTGATCTACGATGAGCTGCTGGGCAACCTCCAGCCCGACCCTTCTCCCTCGGATGGCAACGACCGCTTTGCCGACGTACTGGAGATGGAGGGCCGCTCGCTGGAGGAGCGACGCGAGTTCTTCTCCGCTGCCTATGCCCGCTGCATCCGTTGCTATGCCTGCCGGGAGGTCTGCCCCTGCTGCACCTGCCGGGAGTGCTTTGTCGACCAGCTGGCACAGGGCTGGCAGGGCAAGCAAAACAGCGTGGCCGAGAACCGCTTCTACAACCTGACCCGGCTGTTCCACGTTGGCGACCGCTGCATCGAATGTGGTGAGTGTGAGCGGGCTTGCCCCAGCAACCTGCCATTGATGCTGCTGAACCGCAAGATGATCAAGGACCTCGACGAGCTGTTCGCCACCGGTGAAGCCGGTTTGGCCGAACACGGACAACCGGCCTTGACCTCATACGACCTCTCCGACCGAGAGGAGTTCATGTGAGCACATTGACAAAAGACCAACTGCCACAACTGCTGGCAGCGTTGAGCGAAAGCGCAACTGTTTACGTACCCGCCGAGATTGACGGCATCAGCAAATTCGCGCCCTACGGCAGCGCCGGGACGGGTGAACCGCGCTTCGATCTGGTCAACACCATGCTGCCACCTAAGGATCTGCTCTTCCCGCAAAGCGAGAAGATGTACCGCTACGGCATCGACGCCGAGGGTCAGCCGTTCATCAACTCCATCTGCGAGAGCACCGACGTGGTGCTGTTCGGCATCCGCCCCTGCGACGTACGCAGTATCGAGTGCATGGACGATGTCTTCCTCACCAAGGGCTTCGCCGACGAGAACTACCAGGCCCGCCGCCAGCACCTGCTGACCGTGGCCATCGGCTGTACGGCTCCGGCCGAGACCTGCTTCTGCGACTCGATGGGTCTTTCGCCAGTGCAGGCTCCAGCGGCCGACATCCTGCTCAACGAGACCGCCGATGGCAGAGCCTGGCAGATAACCGCCCAGACGGAGAAAGGCCAGCAGGCCTTGGCTGCAGCGGGCTTCTCCGCCGATTCTTCCGAGTCAACCGCTGCTGAGGTCTCCTGCAGCCTGAAGGTCAACACCCAGGGTCTGGCCGCCAAGTTGGACGCCATGTACGACCACCCGCTTTGGGAGCAGACCGCCCGCAAGTGTTTGACCTGCGGCACCTGCACCTATGTTTGCCCCACCTGCCACTGCTTCGACATCAGCCAGGAGAACCGGATGCGCGAAGGCACGCGCTTCCGCAGCTGGGACAGTTGCATGTTCTTCGCTTACACCGAGATGGCCGGCAACCACAATCCGCGCGCCGACAAGATGCCGCGTGTGCGTCAGCGCTTTTTGCACAAGCTGTGTTTCTTCGAGCAGCGCTACGGCAAGACGCTGTGCGTGGGTTGCGGCCGTTGTGTGGAGAAATGCCCGGTCGCCCTAGACATCACCGTACTCATCGACCAGCTCAATGCCGCTGAACCTGTTCAGCCAGCCGGGGAGGGGGAGTAGCCATGTCGCCTGTGACCATCCAACACGACTGCGCCCGCGAAGGCGCCATCGCCCTGACCCCCATCGCCTGCAAGGTGCTTTCGGTGAGCCAGGAGACGGCCGATGTCAAAGCCTTCCGCATCCAGGCCCTTGACGGCACCAAGCCCTTCGAGTGCCGCCCCGGCCAGACCGCGATGCTCTCCGTCATCCCTTATGGCGAGTGCATGTTCTGCGTCTCGGCCCAGGGCCAGGATTACCTGGAGTTCACCGTCAAAGAGGTCGGTTATGTGACGGAGAAGTTGCACGCCCTCTCACCCGGCGACACCGTTGGGCTGCGCGGCCCCTACGGCAACTGGTTCCCCACAGAGGAGCTGAAAGGCAAGGACGTGCTGTTTGTGGGTGGCGGCATCGGCCTGGCACCGCTGCGTTCGCTGCTCACCTACCTGCTCGACCATCGGGAGGATTACGGTCGCATCGACCTGGTCTACTCCGGCTCCACGCCCGACGACCTGATTTTCCTCGACGACATCACCAACGTCTGGCCCCAGCTGCCTGATGTGCACTGCCATGTCAGCATCTACAAGCCCTGCGAAGGCTGGGAAGGCGAGGTCTGCTACACGGCGCCGTTTTTGGAGCAACTCAAGCTGTCTCAGGATAATCGCGTGGTGGTACTGTGCGGCGGCCCCAGTCTGTTCCGCACCTGCCGCGAGATGCTGGTAGGTTTGGGCTTTGCCGAGGAGGACATCATCACCACCCTGGAGATGAAGATGAAATGCGGCATCGGCAAGTGCGGCCGCTGCAACATCGGCAGCCTCTACATCTGCCTCGATGGCCCGGTCTTCACCCTCGCCGAACTGAACAAAATCCCCGGCTCGTTACACTGACGAGCCGGGAAGCCCCCCAGCGCAGAGAACTCCAAATGACACAAACTGCTATAGCGGAGAATTCTCCACAGTGGCCGGGATTCTCCAAAGTAGCAGTGGTCAAACACAAGAAAAGCTAATTTTTGGCAAAAATTTGCGTTAGTTTGCAGGATTTTCAGTCTCGTGTTCAGCTACAAGAATCGACGCGGAGTTAAAAGCGCTGGTAAATAGCTTGCAGCTGACCTTACTGCTGAACCAAGCATGAGAGCCACGGTGCCACCGAGCCTGAATTGCCGCATAAATAAGCCGAATTTCACTAACTAACGCAAATTTGTGCCAAAAACCTCCAAAATTCATGTTTGACCCGATTTTCAAACCATGTCTCTGCGCTGGATGACAGTGGGGACGGTATCCGGGATTCAACAACAACAATAGCAGCAGCAGCAGCAGCAGTCTTTTACTTGCATCTTTTTGGGCATGGTGCTAGTATTGTTGTACTGTACAACATTGGAGGGTAATATGGACGCGATGGTGACTGGCAGGATGTCTCAGAGTAAGAAAGAGGCCGGCAATGCGATATTGACGCAGCTTGGGACCAATGCCTCTGCGGTAATCAATCGTTTGTATGATTTCATCATTGAACAGGGCCGCCTTCCTTTTGCAGAGCCAACGGCGTTGGATGCGGCGGAGATACAACGTCGTATCGCTGTTGTTGACAGCATTCCTTTGATGACAGGTAACCGCTTCGCCACCATGACTGATGACGAAATCAGGCGCGAGCGTCTGGGTGTTGTTTAAGATGAGCGCACATGATCGGCTATTGCTTGATACCAATATCCTGGTCGACTATCTAGCCATGCGTCAGCCGTTTTTCGCTGACGCTCGCAAATTGATGATACTTGGTGTGCTCGGAGAAGTCGAATTATGGATCAGCGCAAGCCAGATCAACGATGTCTTTTATATCCTCTCTCAAGGTGGCAAAGGGTCTCTGGGCTTGAGCAGCCAGGAAAGTCTACGTCGTTGCCGCAGTTTTCTACACATTTGCAGCCTCACCGAACAAGACATCGACAAGGCTCTGAGCTTCGGCCAAAACGACCTGGAGGACGCTTCGGTGCAAGTCTGTGCAGAAAAACTCGCTGCCGATTACATAATCACTCGCGACGCAGGTTTTCCAATATCACGCATCCAGGCTATCAGCCCGGCAGCTTACTTTGCGAATCTTGAGCAACCCCTGAACACTATCTACGCAGAAATAGACACGACCCCAGCAACTGATTCCCCAGCGACGCCAGCAGCCGAATAGCTATCGCCGCGCAATCTGCCAGGATGTCACCCCCCCCGTTCAGGGGGGGCGACATCCTGCTGTATGGCTATAGAGCTAGGTAAGCGCTGACAGAGCCCCAAGCCACTGTTGGTCGTAGGGGCGCGATGAATCGCGTCCCTACGACCAGCAGTGGCTTGGAGCTTGATCAGCGTTTCCTCAGGAATATCGCTTTTCGTTTACGGTCCACACCCCAGGGAGGAGGCGGCTACCCCGGAGGGCGGCCTTTCAGTATTCGAGCATGGGTTGATATGGCTGGCTAAGAATGATGCTTCCTGGAGATGCTTCTGCTTGCTGCGCCAGCTGAGCCTGGGTGGTGGGGTCGAGCAGCGTCCAGCCCTGGGCTTGATACAGCTGGCCGCTGGCACCGACGCCGCCTTTCTCCAGCCAGACCTCTACCCAGGCATGATAGGTGTCCCCATAATAGCCCACCACCACTTTGGCCGGAATCCCCTGAGCCCGCAGCATGGCCACCGTCAGGGCGGCATAATCCACGCAGATGCCCTGCTTGGACAGCAGCGTCTGCGCACAAGAAGTGATATAGCCATAGGTCACCTGCTCGGCTTTGACGACATCGTAGTCGATGTTGGCCAGCACCCAACGGTAAATCTCGTCGGCAGCTTGCAGGTCGCTGGTGGCATCGGCGGTTATCTCGGCGCTGAGGGCGCTCACGGCGTCGCCCTGGTCAAAATCCACGCGCTGATTGGGATACAGGTACGGCAGCAGCTCATCATCCAGCTGAACACTGATGGTGCCGCCTGCCAACCGTTTGTAGAGGTTGGCGGAGATATGCCCATAAAGCTCAACCTGGTAGCTGCCGTTGCCGCCATTCAGTGGGATGGTGACAAACTCCCCAGGCTGCTCCAAAGCATACTGATAGAGGCGCCCATCTGGCGTATTGACCAGCACCTTCATCTGCGCCTCGGCCAGGTAGCTGCAGACCTGGATATAGCCTTGCGAGCTGTTGGAATAATCCACCAGGCCATACTTGTTGCCCAGCACCAGCTCCATCGGCTGGCTGACCTCCAGGACTGTGGGGGCATTGTCGCGCACAGCAGTAATGTTGGAGGTTGACGTGGAGCCCTCAGCCGCCGCCTCGCTGTTGGCTGCGTTGCCGGCTGCGTTGCCAGTTGCGGCTGCGGGCGCTGCTTTACTGCCGGCTGCGATCGCGAGTGCCGACTCGCTGTTGGTTGCGCCTGAAGCTGCCAACCCGCTGCCGGCTGCGGCAGTGCCTGAAACCGCAGATTCCGGGAATGCTGGACTGACATTATTGGCTAATGTAGTTGTGTCGGTTTTGATACTCGATATATCTGATGCGGCCAACGTGGCCGACACAGACTCCGAAACCCCCGGCGCTGCCAAAATCTCAACTTTTGCGCAAGCACTGAACTGACATACGAATAATACTGCAAAGAGAACAGTTGTGTAGAGAACCCCGTTGATTCGTTGATAGACCAACAACCTTCTCACGCCCCTGAAAAGGTAGTCCTACAGTTAGCGCAGATGTTGCGCTAAGGCAAATTCAGAAAATCAGAGAAACGCCCGCTTGTTGAAATTTTCCGCCGCCCCATCACCCTTGCAGATGATATTGCTTTCGCCCAGAGCAGATTATAGCACGCCTGCCCAACATCAGGCAAATCTTAGTTTGCAGCACGCCGTTGTCGTGCCTGTGCCGCCGCGCCTGCCACGCTGCTGCGCCGTTGTTGCGCCGTTGTGGGACCGTTGTCGTTGTCGTTGTCGCGCCGTTGTGGGACCGTTGTCGTTGTCGCACCTGTCACGCCGTTGCGCCGCTGTCAGTATTCGAGCATCGGTACGTAAGGCTTGTTGTGAGAGGTGACGCCCTGGGAGCGAGTGGTGGGATCAAGCAGCGTCCAGCCCTGGGATTCGTAGAACTGCCCGCTGGCACCACGCCCGCCGTTCTCCAGCCAAACTTCTACCCAGGCGTGATAGGTATTGCCATAGTAGCCGACGACCAGCTTGGCTGGGATCGACTGGGCGCGCAGCATGGCCACGGTCAATGCCGCATAGTCCAGACAAATACCCTTCTTGGACAATATTGTTTCGGAGCAGGAAGCGATATAGCCTGATGACACCTGTTCAGCTTTGAGGAAGTCGTATTCGACGTTGGCCAGCACCCAACTGTAGATGTTGTCAACCGCCTGGAGGTCGTCTGTGGCCACAGCGGTAACTTCGGCGCTGAGGGCGGTCGCGGCGTCGCCATCACCGAAGTCGACGCGTTGGTTGGGATAGAGATAGGGCAGCATCGCGTCGTCCAGCTGCACGTCGATGACGCCGCCGGTAAGCCGTTTGTAGAGGTTGTCGCGCACGTGCTCATACAGGACAATCTGGTAGCTGCCGTTGCCGCCATTCAGCGGGATGGTGGCAAACTCGCCGTACTGCTCCAGAGCGTACTGGTAGCGACGTCCATCCGGCGCATTGACCAGTATCTTCATCCGGGCGCCGGCCAGATAACTGCAGGCCCGGATGTAGCCCTGCGAACAGTTGGAGTAGTCCACCAGGCCGTACTCGTTGCCCAACACCAACTCCAGCGGCTGACTGACGGGCAGAACCGTAGGATTGTTATCCCG
>JAISUQ010000055.1 GCA_031272005.1 Coriobacteriales bacterium
GGAGCCCGTGGGGATGACGTACTGGTCGATGACGAACAGCCGCAGCAGCGTGGTCAAGGCGATGGCCACGCAGATGATGACGACGATTTCCAGGATTTCGCGGAGGATACGCCGCCCGCGGGGTTCTGGTTTGGGCTCCGGAGAGTCGTCGACATCCAGCTCGGGCATGTACTCCAAATCTGATGAACTCAAGAATCAGCCTCCCAATGTCTTTGCAGCACCTCCCGGTCGCTGGCGCTCAAATCGGCGCTGGACAGCAAATCCGGGCGTAGTTGTGCTGTCTTGATTATAGCCTGTTCACGGCGCCATTCGGCTATCAAACGATGATTGCCGCCGAGCAGCACCTCCGGCACCGCCAGACCCCGATACTCAGCCGGGCGAGTGTACTGCGGATACTCCAACAGACCGCCCTGGCTGGCGGAGAAGGACTCCTCCAGCGGTGAGGTCGCGTCGCCCAAGGCTCCGGGCAGCAGCCGGCAGATGGCGTCGGCCAGGACCATCGCCGCCAGCTCGCCGCCGGTGAGGATATAGTCACCTATTGAGACACAGAGGTCGGCGCGGGAGTAGACCCGCTCGTCAAAACCCTCATAGCGGCCGCAGACCAGCAGCAGCCGGGGTTCGGCAGCCAGCTGCTCAACCAGACGCTGGTCCAGGCGCTGACCGGCGGGGGTGAAGAAAACCACCTTGGCCGGATTGGCGGCTGGCGCAGAAGCCGGTGCGGGGGCTGATGCGAGAGCCGATGCGGGGGTTGGCGCGGGGGCTGATGCGGGGGCTGATGCGGGGGCCGATGTGGGGGTTGGCGCGGGGACCGATACGAGAGCCGATGCGGGGGCTGAGCCAACATCCGCTGCACAGCCCAGCAGCTCATCCAAAGCCTCAAAGACCGGCTCGACCTTCATCAGCTGTCCGGCGCCACCGCCATAGCACTCGTCGTCCGTGGTGCGGTGTAAGTCATGCGTCCAGTTGCGCAAATCGTGAGCCACGAATTCGAGGATGCCAGCCTCGCGAGCCCGACCGATGATTGAAGTTGACATCACTTCCGAAAACATCTGGGGAAAGATGGAGAGGACCTCGATGCGCACCTTATCCCGCCCCCTTGGCTTTTACCGCCTGGCCGCTCGAAAGCTCCAGCAGACCTGCAGGCAACATCACCCGGATGCCGGCAGCATCCTGGGAGCAGATGAACTCCTCCACAGCCGGTATCAGCACCTCACCGTAAACGCCGCCATCAACCACCCAGAGGTCCTGGGCAACGCCATGGCGTACCTCACGCAAGATGCCAATCAGACCGTCAGCGGCACTGGCATCAAGCACCGGCAGGCCGATTGGCGGCTCTGCAACCGCCGCCGCAGAACCAGCCACTGCAGGGTCGGCTGCTGCAAAGCCGGCCAGTCCGGAATCTGCCGGCACATCCCCCGCCCGAGCCAGCAGGTAACACCCGACCAGACGCTCAGCTATGGTGCGGTCGGCAACGTCTGCCAAAGTCAGCAACCAGCCCTTGGCCTGCTGGCGCAGATCCAACACCCGACTGTGGCGCACAACTCCTGTTTGAGGCGGAACTACCCAGACCTCCAGGCCGGCAGGCAACAACAGAGGGCGGTCATCGACAGGCGTGACGATGACCTCCCCCATCAGACCTTTGGCTTTACTGATATAGGCTACCTGCACGTAGTCAGTCATGGCGACAGGTCAGTCGACGACCTCAACCTCCACGTGGGCACCGCCGACATACGATGATGCCGCGCGAGCCAGAGTCCGAATCGCCTTGATGATACGCCCCTGACGACCGATGATCTTGCCGGTATCCTCCGAGGCGACCTCAATCTCCACCAACAGCGTGTCATCCTGCTCGCTGCTCTCCACCCGCACCTGGTCGACTTCATCCACCAGCGAAGTGACGATGCTCTCGACCAGGGCAGTGATGCTGTTATCCTGCTCGCTCATGGCGCTCAGGCCTCTTTAGCCTGGGCGATGAGCTTGGCGACGGTCTCAGTGGGCTGAGCGCCATTCTTGACCCAGTTGTCAATCTTCTCCAGGTCCAGCTTGATGAAGGTCGGGTTGGCGCAGGGATTGTAGCGACCGACTTCCTCGATGAAGCGACCGTCGCGCGGTGAGCGGGCGTCGGCAACGATGACGCGATAGTACGGGGCCTTTTTGGCGCCATGCCGCGCCAAGCGAATCTTAACTGCCAAAACATTCTCCTTTTTTACAGTGGTGCCGGCGGAATACAGGGATAAAACCGGCAAACATCCATGATACTACAACTGCCCAGCAGGCTGCCACCGCGAGGCAATCCAGCGGGTCGGCAGTGGGGCTTGGGCTGGCGGGGCTTACTCCTCCAGATAGTCCTTGAGCTTGCTGGAGCGGGAGGGATGGCGCAGTTTGGCCAGGGTCTTGCTCTCGATCTGGCGGATGCGCTCGCGGGTCACGCCGAACTCCCGGCCGACCTCCTCCAGGGTGCGGGGGTGGCCGTCGATCAGGCCAAAGCGCAGCTCGATGACCTTGCGCTCCCGCTCGGCCAGGCCGTCGAGGACCTTGCCCAACTGCTCCTGGAGCATGCTGAAGCTGGCGGCATCCGGCGGCACCACAGCGGCGCCGTCCTCGATGAAGTCGCCGAGCTGGGAGTCTTCCTCCTCGCCGATTGGCGTCTCCAGGCTGACCGGCTCCTGGGAGATCTTCTGGATCTCGCGGATGCGCTCGGCGGGCATGCCCATCTTCTCGCCGATCTCCTCCGGCGTCGGTTCGCGGCCCAGCTCCTGCAGCAACTGGCGCTGGATGCGTACCAGCTTGTTGATCGTCTCCACCATATGCACCGGAATGCGGATGGTGCGGGCCTGATCGGCGATGGCCCGGGTGATGGCCTGGCGGATCCACCAGGTGGCGTAGGTGGAGAATTTGAAGCCCTTGGTGTAGTCGAACTTCTCCACAGCTCGAATCAAGCCGAGGTTGCCCTCCTGGATGAGATCCAAAAACAGCATGCCGCGGCCGACGTAGCGCTTGGCGATGGAGACTACCAGGCGCAAGTTGGCTTCAATCAGCTGCTGCTTGGCATCCAACCCGACCTGCTCCACGCGAGTCAGGCGGCGCATCTCGCGGCGCTCCAACTCAACCTTGTTGCGGAAGGCGTCTTCCAGCTGGTTGGATGCCTCCAGGCCGGCCTCGATCTTCATCGCCAGGTCGATTTCCTCAGCGGCATTCAGCAACGAGACCTTGCCGATCTCCTTGAGATACATGCGCACCGGATCGCCGGTCAGCAAGACCTGGGTGGAGTCGGCGCCGGAGCGCTTCTTGGCACCCTTCTTGGAGCGGTTGGTGACCTTGGGCAGCACGACGTCGATGGTCTCGGCGGTCTTCAGCTCATCCTCCGGAATGCCTTCCAGGATGTCGTCGTCGGAGAGGGTGACCGCGGCGTCGTCCTCGTCGTCGACCAGAGCGGTGATATTTTCGACCTCTGCCGGCACGTCAAGGTCCTCATCGACATCCTTGACCACGGTGATGTCCTGTGTGGCCAGATAGCTGTAGATCTGTGTCAGTTGGGCTTCGCTGATGTCATAATCCGAGAAGAACTCCTTGGCTTCCTCCTCGGAGATGGAGCCGACCTTCCTGCATTGGCCGACCAGCTTCTCCAACTCGGGCTCCAGCATCTCAATTTCCGGCTCCAGGTTGTTTTCAGTGGTTTCTGTCACAGTCTTCCAATCTATTCGCAATCCATTGGGGCGCCCTGGTTACTGGGGCAGGCGAAGGCGATTGTCAACGCACCCATTCGCGAACAGGCGCACCTGTTCGCGAACCTCATAGTATACCCTGTATGAAGCCGGTTTTGGGCGAAAACTCCGTTTACCGGAGAAAACTGATACCAATGGGTAATATATGGGAAATGGGTGAACGGGGGAACGGAAGGAATGGGGAAACGGGGAAACGGGGAAAGCCGTCGCTTTTGAACGGCGAATCGTCTGGCCGGAGAATGACGGGCTGGCCTGGACTTGCAAACCGCACCATCAATAGTCGGTCTTGTGGTCGCGGCGTAAGTCGGCCAGCTCCTGCTGCAGGCCGGCGACCTCGGCAAACAGCCGGTCATAGAGCTCGCGGTCGCTGACCGCCAGCTGCCGCAGTCGGGCGTTAATCTGGCGGATACGGGCTTTGAGCTGCTTCTCCCGGATAGCGAAGACCAGCTGCCTGGCCAGCCGTCCTGGCTCCACACCGGCAAACTCCGAAAGCCGGGTGGCCGTCAGCAGATTGGCGGCTGCGGGCATGCGGGATTCCAGCTCAGACAGCAACGCCGCCGGCGCGGCGTCGACATTCAGGGCCAGGATCTGCTCGGCCAGCTGCTGATAGTCCGCCTCACTCCAGGCCAGTGCGGGCAGCTCGGTGCGCAGGTACGCCCGAGCGGTGGGCTCTTCGATGTAGAGTCGCAGCAGTTCGCACTCGTAGCTGCGCACCTGAGAGCCTGGGTGATTGGCGGCTGCGGCGGTTGCGGCCGGTCCCGCTGCTTGCTGGTGCTGGCCGGCTGGCTGCTGTGCGGTTGCCGGCTGACCGGTTGGCGGTTGCACGGTTGCCAGCTGCGCGGTTGGCGGCTGCGTGCTTGCCGGCTGTGCAGTTGCCGGCTGCGCTGCTCTGACGCCGCCGCCATCAGCCAGCGCTGAGCCCGGCAATGGTTTGGCCAGATTCAGAGCCGCCAGGACGGTCTGATAATCGACGGTGAAGACATCGGCCAGGTAGTTCAGGTAGTCGACGGCCAGCAGAGTGCCCTTGACCGGCACCAGCAGCTGGACTACGTCCGCCAGCGCCCGGTTGCGTTGCTCCGGGACCAGCAGGTCCCATTTGGCCAGACGCCGGTCCAGGGCAAAGCGCAACAGGGGTATGGCGTTTGCCAATACCTGGCGCATGGCCTCCGGCCCGGAGCCGGCACAGAAGTCCGCCGGGTCCTGGGCGCCGGGCAACAGGGCGACGTAGACGTCGGCCTTACCGCCGGACTGAGGCGAGACCATCACGCTGATCAGCTCCGCCGCCCGATCGGCGGCACGCTGGCCGGCCTCATCGCCATCGAAGAGCAACAGGACCTTTTTTGTGAATCTCGATAGCAATTTTAGATGCTGCGGCGTCAACGCCGTACCCAGCGTGGCCACGCTATTGGCAAAGCCGGCGGCATGCATGGCGATGACGTCGGTGTAACCCTCGACGACGATGGCCGCGCCGCTGGCAGTGATTGGCGCTTTGGCCTTGTCGATGGCATAGAGGTTGTCACGTTTGTGGAACAGTTGGGTATCGGCGCTGTTCAGGTATTTGGGCTCGCCTTTCTCCAACACCCGCCCGCCAAAGGCGATGACCCGCCCCTGCAAATCGCGGATTGGGAAGATGACCCGCTCGAAGAAGCGGTCGCGCAGCATGTTACGGTTGCTGCCTTCCTGGGGAGTGTAGGCTACGTTGGCCTGAAGCATCTCTTCACGGGAGAAGCCCAGCCTGGTCAGCTGGCGCACCAACTCACCATGGCCGGGAGCATAGCCCAACGTCCACTCGGCAGGCAGCTTGCCGCCCATCTGGCGGCGGGACAGATAGCCACGAGCCTGCTCGGCACCCGGGGTTCTGGCCCGCATCAGCTGTTGATGGTAGAACTGCGCCGTCTGCTCACAGACTTCCAGCAGGCGGGCTTTCTTGCCGCGGCTGGCGCGGTCACCTGACCCCTGCTCCAGCTCGATGTTGGCCCGCTGGGCCAGCGAGCGCACCGCATCCAGGAACTCCAGCCCTTCGGTCTTCATCACGAAATCGAAGGCGCTGCCGCCTTCACCGCAGCCGAAGCACTTGTAACGCTGCATCACCGTATCGACCTTGAAGGATGGCGTCTTCTCGTTATGGAAGGGGCAGTTGCCCCAGAAATCCCGGCCCTTCTGCCGCAGTACGACGCGCTCGGCGATCAGAGCCACGATGTCGGTGGCCTCACGCACTCGCCGGATATCGTCATCAGTGATCAACGGGAATCCTCACCATCTCTGTTGGCAAATGACCTGTCGAAGTGATTATAGAGCAAACGGCCTCCATTGCTGGAGGCCGTCGGGGTATTGCAGTCGGTATTGGTTAGCGGGTTGGTCAGGTTGGTCGGGGGTTGGTTGCGGCTAGAAGCTCAAAAAGCCGTGCAGGATACCGCCTTCAAGCGTGTAGAACAGCGGCACAAAGACCAGCGAGACCACCGTCACCACCTTGATCAGGATGTTGATGGACGGGCCGGAAGTGTCCTTGAAGGGGTCGCCCACGGTGTCGCCGACCACGGCCGCCTTGTGGGCATCGGAGCCCTTGCCGCCATGCTGGCCGGTCTCGATGTATTTCTTGGCGTTATCCCAGGCGCCACCGGCGTTGGCCATATAGACACTCATCAAGAAGCCAGCCGCCAGCACACCGACCAGAAAGCCAGCCAGGATGTTGACGTCCAACACGCCCAGCAGCACCGGAATGACCACAGCCAGGATACCCGGCAGCAGCATCTCGCGCAGAGCGGCGTTGGTGGAGATGGTCACGCAGGCCTCGGTGTCTGGCTCCACGCCTTCCTCCCCGGCCAGCAGGCCCTTGATCTCGCGGAACTGGCGACGAATCTCGATGATCATCTTGTTGGCCGCCCGCGAGACCGCGCCCATGGTCATGGCACCGAAGAAGAAGGGCATCATGGCGCCGATCACCACGCCGACGATGACGTAGGGGTTATCCAGCGAGAGATTCAGCGACCACTCGCCGGACTCGGCAGCCTTGGCCGCCAGGTTGGTCTTGAAGGAGACGAACAGCGCCAGGGCGGTGAGAGCAGCCGAGGAGACGGCAAAGCCCTTGGCCACGGCGGCGGTGGTGTTACCCACGGTGTCCAAAGCATCGGTGCGCTCGCGGATTTCGGGCGGCAGACCGGCCATCTCGGCGATACCGCCGGCATTATCGGCCACCGGGCCGTAGGCGTCCACGCCCACGGTCACAGCGGTAGTGGAGAGCATACCCAGAGCACTCAGGCCGATGCCGTAGACGCCGAACTGCATGGCATACTGCTCGCCAGCCACCTGCATGCCGCAGAGATAGGCCACTGCCACAGCCGCCACCAGCACGATGGCCGGTGCCACAGTAGAGAGCATGCCGGTCGCCAGTCCCTCGATGATGTTGGTGGCCGAGCCGCTCTCGGAGGCGTCGGCGATCTTCTGCACCGGCTTCTGGTGGTAGGAGGTGTAGTACTCGGTCAGCTTGCCGATGGCCAGGCCGGCAGCCAGGCCGGCAGCGGTGCAGCCGAACAGCCAGACGGTGTTGATCTCAGCAGAGCCCAAGGAGTTCCAGACGATGCAGAGCACCAGTATGAGAGCCAGGGTGATACCCGATGTGACGTAGGTACCACGGTTTAAGGCAGCGTGAATCTTGGAGCTGTCGTTGGTGTTCACGGCAGCCAGACCGATGATGCAGGCGATGATGCCGCCGCCGGCAAACAGCATCGGCATGACGATGGCCAGGATGCCATCGACGGAGAAGGGACCCAGCACACTGCCGGAAAACGGCGTGCCGGCCAAAGCCATGGCCACAGCCAGAACCATCGGCGCCAGCAGCGCCCCGGCATAGCTTTCGTTGAGGTCGGCACCCATGCCGGCCACGTCTCCCACGTTGTCGCCCACGTTATCGGCGATGACGCCGGGGTTGCGCGGGTCGTCCTCGGGGATGCCAGCCTCCACCTTGCCCACCAAGTCGGCACCGACGTCGGCCGCCTTGGTGTAGATGCCGCCGCCCACACGGGCAAACAGCGCGATAGAGGAAGCACCCATCACGAAGCCGTCCACGACCTCCGGCTCCGGATTATGGCCGCTGAGCAGGAAGAAGATAGCCCACAGGGCGATACCCAGAAGACCCAGCGAAGCCACGACCAGGCCCATGGTCAGGCCAGAACGATAGGCCACCTTCAGAGCTCCGGCGATGCTCACGGTAGCAGCCTGGGTGGTGCGGGTGTTGGCGCGGGTGGCCACATACATGCCGATGTAGCCGGCCAGTACGCTGAGTACACCGCCGGTGATGAAGGCCAGAGCCGTCTGCCAGCCGTGTCCACCGGGCAAAGCCACGCTGAGCAGGATGGCCACAATGACCACAAACACTATCAAGCTCTTATATTCGGCAATCAGGAAAGCCTGACCGCCCTTCTGAATCAACCCCGAAAGATGCTGCATCCGCTCGTTACCGGGATCTTGCCTCAACACCCAGAACGCGAGATAGGCGGCAAACACCAATCCCACAATAGCGGCAATCGGCGCCAGCCAGGCTAGATACTGCATGAAACTCCTCCAATTCGTTAATCTGACAACACACGGCCCCAGACTTGACCATGCTCAAAAAGCCACACAATCAGTGCAGCCTTACGATTCTACTGTATACGGCAAAAATAAGGAACCGCAATCAGGATAAACGGCCAGGAAAGGCTCAGCAGCCCGCTTAGTAAGCCTTTATTATGTTCAAGCGCTTTTCAACTTGATGCTCTCAGACAGCCCATTACTTTGCTCAAGCCTCGCGCAAGCTTCGCTCAACTCCGCAATTCTTCAACTGACGCTGCCGATGTGGTCCAGGGGGAACATGCGGAAGATTATCTTGCCTTTGAGGCTGGATTGGGCGATGGGGCCTAAGGCGGGGTTGCGGCTGTCGTTGCTGACTTCGCGGTTGTCGCCCAGGACGAAGATGGTGTCGGCGGGCACGGTGAGGGCGGCCATGGTGCCGGGGGTGGTGCCGCTCATCAGGTAGGGCTCATTGAGGGCTTCTCCGTTGCGGTAGACCTTGCCGTTTTTCACGGAGATGGTGTCGCCAGGCAGACCGATGACTCGCTTGACGAGGTTTTTCTCCTTGACTACCTGGCCACTCTCGTCCTTGGTCTGGACGTCGAAGACCACCAGGTCGCCGTATTGGGGCTCGGAGAACCAGTAGGCCCTGCGAGCAATGTAGAGGATGTCGTTGTCCTGGATGCCTGGCTGCATGGAGTGGCCGATGACCACCATCGGCGCGAAGAACTGCAGCAGCAGAGCCAGCAGGGCTACGGCTATCAAGGCATCGCGGATTCCGGCGAAGAGCATCTTGCGCGTGCTGCGGCGCATCATCATAGCTGGCTGTCTCGATTCATAGCTCGCGCCGGCTCTCGATGGCCCGGCCCAGGGTGACCTCATCGGCAAACTCCAGATCGCCGCCGACGGGCAGGCCGCTGGCCAGGCGGCTGGCCTTGATGCCCAGGGGCTTGATCAGGCGGGCCAGATAGGTGGCTGTGGTCTCGCCTTCGACATTGGGGTTGGTGGCCAGGATGACTTCCTGTATCTCGGTATTTGCTAGTCTTTCTAGCAATTCTTTGACATGCAGGTCGTCGGGGCCGATGCCGTCTATCGGCGAGATGGCACCGCCCAGCACATGATAAAGGCCGGAGAATTCGTGGGTGCGTTCGATGGCGGTGATGTCGCGGGGCTCGCTGACAACCATGAGCAGCGATTGGTCGCGGCGCTCGTCGGTGCAGATGGCGCAGAACTCGCCTTCGGCATAGTTGAAGCAGCGCGGGCAGAAGTGCACCGTTTCCTTGACCTCAACGATGGCTGAAGCCAGGCGCTGGGCGCTTTCCTCATTGGCGTTGAGCAACCAGTAGACGATGCGCTGCGCCGACTTGGGGCCTATCCCTGGCAGCCGCTCGAACTCATCCAGCAGCTTTTGTATGGAGATGGCCTGAGCCACTTACAAGCCCGGGATATTGAGCCCGTTGGTGACGGCGCTCATGCGGATGTTGGCCAACTCGGAGACCTGGCGCAACGAGTCGTTGACAGCGGTGAGTACCAGGTCCTGGAGCATCTCGACGTCTTCGGGGTCTACGGCCGCCGGGTCGATGGTGATGCTCATGATGCTGCCGTCGCCGGCGGCTACAGCCTTGACCACGCCGCCGCCAGCCGAGGCTTCGCTGGTCAGAGTGGCTACTTCCTCCTGGGCTTTGGCCAGCTCAGCCTGCATCTTCTGGGCCTGCTTCATCATCTTCTTCATGTCCATGTGGGGGCGCTTCCTTTCGCTGATCAGTCGTCGACTTGCTCGAACTTTATGGGGACGCCAAAGCTGGCGGAGAGGATCTCTTCGGGGGTGGGGACAATGGTGCTGGGCGCGACATCCTGGGATACATCGGCTGTTGCA
>JAISUQ010000108.1 GCA_031272005.1 Coriobacteriales bacterium
CCGCTTTCCTGGGCGGCGTACTCCTCCACACTGCGTCCGGTGGCCTCGGCCATCTGCTCCAGACTGAGATCCAGGTCCTCGCGCAGGGAGCGTATACGCCTGGCGACCTCTGCTATATCCGGCTGTGCTGCCATTTCCGTAACCCTTCCCACTTGCCGTTGAATTCTATAGCCGTACATACTAACACACTTTGCGTGGTACAATGCAAGTCGGAGTGGGCTGGATGGCCGCGCGGGCCTGTCCCGTGAGGAAAGTCCGGACTCCACAGGGCAGGATGCCAGCTAACGGCTGGGCGGCGCGAGCCGACGGAAAGTGCCACAGAAAAGAAAACTCCCGGCCCTGGAGCAACACCTGCACTTGGCGAGCAGCCGGCCGCGCCAGCCGCAAGGCTGGCCACGGCCATAGGCAAAGAACCGATGGCCACAGGCCAAAGACCGAGTGTGTGTGTTGCTCCAGGGCCGAGAAAAGCTGAAACGGTGCGGTAAGAGCGCACCAGCGTGTTGGCAACAACACGGCTTGGCAAACCCCATCCGGAGCAAAGGCGAATAGGAGTGCCATGCGCTGGCCCGGCGCGCACTCGGGTTGCCTGCTAGAGGCTGTTGGCGACAGCAGTCCCAGATAAATGGTCATCCCCGACAGAATCCGGCTTACAGGCCCACTCCACCCCTATATCCTCTGTAACAGTGAGTGCCCGGTCCATTCGGGGGGGATTTCCAGGTGCATCAGGTCCATGAGGGTGGGAGCGATGTCGGCCAGACGGGCGGGGGTTTCGCTGTCCAGGGTGGTGCCCGGCTCAGCGCCGAGCACGACGAAGGGCACCGGCGAGAGGGTATGGGCGGTCCAGGGCTGGCCGTCGGGGGTGGTCATCTGCTCGGAGTTGCCGTGGTCGGCGGTGATGATGCCCACACCGCCTTTGTCCAGGATGGCCGCGACCACCTGTTGCAATCCTTTGTCCACTTCCTCAATGGCCTCGATGGCAGCCGGCAGCACGCCGGTGTGGCCGACCATGTCGCCGTTGGCGTAATTGACGATGTAGACGTCGGCGGCGTCGCTGTTGATGGCCTCGACGAGGGCCGCGGTGACAGCCGGGGCGCTCATTTGCGGCTGCAGGTCGTAGGTGGCCACCTTGGGGCTGGGAATCAGCAGGCGCTGCTCCCCGGCCTTGGGCGCTTCGATGCCACCGTTTAAGAAGAAGGTGACGTGGGCGTACTTCTCCGTCTCGGCGATATGCAGCTGGCGCAGGCCCAGACTGGCCAGGTAATCAGCCAGGACATTCTCCGGAAAGGTCTTGGGGAAGGCTACCAGGGCACCGTATTGTTCGGCGAAGGCGGGGTCGTATTCGGTCATGCAGACGTAGGTGACCAATGGGCGTTGCGGCAGGTCGAAACCGGAGAACTCGGGGTCGATGAAGGCCCGGGTCAGTTCGCGGGCCCGGTCGGGACGGAAGTTGAAGAAGATGATGCAGTCGCCGTCTGTGACGCCATCATCACCGATGGCGGCCGGGACGACGAATTCATCGGTGACGCCCTCGGTGTAAGAGGCCTGGACATAGGCCGCCGGATCGCTGCCAGGCGGCAGTACCAGGGCCGGGTTGATGCTGAGTTCGGGCATGACGATGGCCTCCCAGGCCTGCTCAATACGCTCCCAGCGGTTGTCGCGGTCCATGGCGTAGTAGCGTCCGGAAATCGAGCCGATGCGCGCATCCAGGCCCGGATGGCTGGCTTTAAGCTGGTAACAGTAATCCCGGGCGCGCTGCACATAACCCTGGCCGCTGGTGGGGGCGACATCGCGACCATCGAGGAAGGCGTGGATGCGGATGCGCTGCACGCCGAAATCGGCGGCCATGGACAGCAGAGCCTCCAGATGGTCTTGCATGCTGTGTACGCCGCCATCGCTGAGCAGGCCGAAGAAGTGCAGGGTGGAGCCGTGGTCGCGGGATATCTGCATGGCGGACAGCAACGCCGGATTCTGACGCAGAGAACCGTCCTCGATGGCGCAGTCGATGCGGGTCAGCTCCTGGTTGACAATGCGCCCGCTGCCGATGTTCAGGTGGCCGACCTCGGAGTTGCCCATCTGGCCCTCCGGCAGGCCGACATCGCGGCCGGCGGCACTGAGGGTGCGGTGCGGCCAGCGGTCGCCATGGAACAGCTCGTCTAAAAATGGCGCATCGGCACAGGTCACGGCATTGGTTGGGCAGGCTTCGGCGATGCCGACGCCATCCAGGATGGCCAGCAGGGCCGGAATCCGCGCGGTTTTGGGAGCTGCGGCGGTCATCTCGGGATGAAGCCCTTGGCCAGATCGATGAAGTCGCGGGCGTTGAGGGAAGCCCCGCCGACCAGGGCGCCGTCGATATCCGGCATCGGGGCAAACAACGCCGCGTTCTCCGGCTTGACCGAGCCGCCGTAGAGGATGCGGATGGCCTCGGCAACCTCCGGGCCGGAATTCCTGGCCAGAGCAGCGCGGATGGCCGCGCAACTCGCTTCGGCCTGCTCCGGCGTGGCGGTGCGACCGGTGCCGATGGCCCAGATCGGCTCGTAGGCGATGACGATCCGGCTGAGCTCGGCGCCCGGGATGCCACTGCAGGAGTTGAGCACCTGCGAGGCCACGAAGTCCTCCGCAGCCTGATCGCCCTGCTCGCGCAGCTCCAGGGACTCGCCAACGCAGATAATCGGCGTCAGGCCTTCGTTGAGTAAGGCCAGGGCTTTGACAGCTGTGAGCCCGTCGGTCTCGCCGAAGTACGCCCGGCGCTCGGAGTGGCCGACGATGCACCACAGGCAGCCGATCTCATGCAGCATCTCCGGCGAGACCTCACCGGTATAGGCGCCGCTGCGCTCCCAGCAGACGTTCTGGGCGCCGAGGGTCATCCTGGACTTGTCGTAGGCCAGAACCGTGGAGACCTGCTTGAGGTCGGTGAACGGCGGGCAGAGTACCACATCCACGCCGTCCAGACGGTCGTCGTAAAGGTTGGAGATGTCCTGGGCCAGCGTCACAGCCTGGGCGGTGGTCTTGTTCATCTTCCAGTTGCCGGCGACTAGCGGTTTACGGGGCATCGTTGGTCCTTTCTTCTGTGGTCGGAGCCCGCCTCGCCCTGAGGCCAGGGCGGCTCAGTTCAGCGCGGCCACGCCGGGCAGTTCTACGCCCTCCAGCAACTCCAGGGCGGCGCCGCCGCCGGTGGAGATGAAGGTCACCAGGTCATTGTAGCCAAACTTGTTGATGGCGGCGATACTGTCGCCACCGCCGATAATCGTGGTGGCCTCGTTGTTCATGGCCACCGCCGTGGCCACCTGGCGGGTGCCGTTGGCAAAGGCCTCAATCTCAAAGACGCCCATCGGGCCGTTCCAGAGCACCGTCTTGCCTTTGACAATAGCTTGCGAGTATAATACGCAGGTCCGCGGGCCGATGTCCAACCCCATCTTGCCCTCCGGGATGGAGACGACATCGCAGACCGCCCGTTCGGCGTCGGCTGAGACCTCGCTGGCCACCACCACGTCCACCGGCAGCAGGAACTTGACGCCCTTCTCCGCCGCCTTCTTCATCATCTCGGCAGCCGGCTGAAGCCAGTCGTCCTCCTTCAGCGAGGCGCCGACCGGATAGCCCTGGGCCTGCAGGAAGGTGAAGCACATCGCGCCACCGATGACCAGCACGTCCACCACGTCCAGCAGCTTGTCGATGACCTTGATCTTGTCCGAGACCTTGGAGCCGCCGAGGATGGCCACGAAGGGCCGCTCCGGATCGGCCAGCATGCGGTCGAAGGTGTCCAGCTCCTTGCGCAGCAGAAAGCCGGCGTAGCTGGGCAGATAGTCGGCGACGCCGCTGATGGAGGCATGGGCCCGGTGCACGGCGGCAAAGGCGTCGTTGACGTAGAGGTCGGCCAGGGCGGCCAGGCCTTTGGCGAATGTGGGGTCGTTCTTCTTCTCGCGCTTGTCGAAACGCAGGTTCTCCAGCACAATGACGTCGCCATCCTGCATGGCGGCGACCGCTGCGCTGGTCTTGTCGCCGAGCACCTCGCCGGTCAGCGGGACCTCCTTTTTCAGCAGCTTGCCCAGGGCATAGGCGATGGGCGCCAGAGAGAACTCCGCCTCAAAGCCCTCACCTTTGGGGCGGCCTTGATGCGAGATGACGATGACGCGGGCTTTGTTGTCGATCAGGTAGCGGATGGTCGGCAGCACCGAGCGGATGCGGGTATCGTCGTAGACCTTGCCATCGACGATGGGCACGTTGAAATCCACGCGCAGCAGCACGCGCCGGCCGGCCAATTCGGCTTCATTGACATATTTCATTGGAAACTCCCTATTTGAACATCAGTTTGGCCAGGTCTTTGACGCGCTCGGCGTAGCCGCGTTCGTTGTCGTACCAGGAGATCACCTTGACCAGGGTGTTTTCGTCGCCGAGGACCATGGTCAGGCCGGCGTCGAAGACCGAGGAGTGCAGGTTGCCGATGATGTCCACCGAGACCACCGGGTCGGTGCAATATTCCAGGATACCGGATAGCGGACCTGCGGCTGCCGCCTGGATGGCCGCATTGACCTCGTCTTTGCTCACCGCCCGGCCCAGCTCCACCGTCAGATCGACCATCGAGGCGTCGGGTGTGGGCACGCGGGTGGCGAAGCCATCCAGCTTGCCTTTGAGCTCGGGCAGCACCAGTGAGACGGCCTTGGCGGCGCCGGTGGTCGTCGGCACCATGGACATCGCGGCGGCCCGGGCCCGGCGCAGGTCCTTGTGGGTGCCGTCCAGCAGGCGCTGGTCGCCGGTGTAGGCGTGGATGGTGTTCATATAGCCGCGGACGATGCCGAAGTTATCCAGCAGCACCTTGGCCACCGGGGCCAGGCAATTGGTGGTGCAGGAGGCGTTGGAGACAATATCATGCCTGTCCTTATCGTAAAGCTGGTCGTTGACGCCGAGCACGATGGTGATGTCCTCGTTCTTGGCCGGGGCGGTGATCAACACCTTTCGGGCGCCACCGTCGATGTGCGCCCGGGCAGCCGTGGCGTCGTTGTACTTGCCGGTGGACTCGATGACCACGTCCACGCCTGCCGAACCCCAGTCGATGGTGGAGATGTCGCGGCTGTAGAAGCCCTTGATGTATTTACCGTTGACCTTCAGGCCGTCGTCCAGAAGCTCCACGCTCTCAAAGAGCCGGCCATGCACGGAGTCGTACTTCAGCAGATGGGCGATGGCCTCGCCCTTGCTCAGGTCGTTGCCGGCGACTACCTCGATCTCTGGATCGTTGATCATCGACGCCAGCACCAGTCGGCCGATGCGGCCAAAACCATTGATTCCCACTCGAACGGTCATTGCGCTCTCCTCTCTCAAAAACCCTGTTACGGACGCTCACTACTCTGACACCTGGTGTCTTCCCAAACGCGTACAGACTGCCTCAAGGCTCCTGCCCAACATACTCCCGGGCGATGGCCTCAATCCGCCGGACGCGATGATAGACGGCGGATTTGGATAACGGCGGCTTGGCGAACTCCCCCAGCTCCTTGAGCGAGGCGTCCGGGTGCGCCAGCCGCAACCGAGCCAGCTCCTGCAGCGCTGGCGGTAACGATTCGATACCCTGCTGCTCAACCAGCAGGCGGATGTTGCGGACCTGCTCCATGGCCGCATCGATGGCTTTGGCCTGGTTGGCCATCTCGGCGTTCAGTCGCCGGTTGACGTCGTTGCGCAGCGACTTCGTGACCCGCACGTTCTCCATCGCCAACATGCTCTTATGGGCGCCGACCAGAGCCAGGAAGTCCAGAATCGGCTCAGCGCCCTTGCTGTAGACCACCCAGCTGCCGCGGCGCTTGAGGCTGCGCGCCGGGATGTTGGAACGCGACAGCAGCGCCACCAGGCCGTTGGCCAGCGCTTCATGGCCGCAGGTCAGTTCGAAATGGAAGTCGCCCGTGGGATTGGAGATGAACCCGCCGCCCAAAAATGCACCGCGCAGATAGGCGGCGGCGCTGTCGGTGCGACGCACCAACCGGGGATCAACCCCCAGCTCCAAACCGGATTTGGAGATGATACCGAGGTCGCGCACCGCCTCCTCCAAACCGATCTGAGCCGGAACGGTGATCAGGTAGTTGTAGGTCTTGTGCAATACGCTGCGCCGGGTGGTGATCTCGGTCTTGAGCTTGTAGATATCATGGATCAGCTTGACTGCGGCCCGGGCTACCGGAGCGGTCTCGGTGGTTATCTCCAGACGATAATTAGCCGAGAGGCGACCCTGAACACGCACCAGCGCGGAGAGCTCGGCCTTGCAAGCCAGGGAGTTTTCTGGCATCAACCGCGACAGCTCGTCTTTTACTTCAGCCGTGAAGGACATCTACTGATGACTCCCTTGAGTACGTCAGAAAGCGCGGACACGTCGTGCGAGGAGGGGTGAAGCGGGTCTGTCAGATCCCGCAGCACCACCTGTATACCATGTGCCAATACCCGTCGTGCCATTGCTTCATCCATCGTAACCCGATGGGTGCTGGTTTTACCAGACTGCGCCTGTCCAGACGGCGGGAATTGCTCTGTGATGGCCGCAAAGGCTGCGGTGACATTGCCCTGAGGCCGCTGCCCTTCGCTGTCCTGCTGGGCGATGACCACGTCCAACAGGCCATCCATGCCATGGGCCAGCAGCATCTCCACCAGTTCGGCGGCGTCCAGGCCCCAGGTCTCACCCTGCATATCAGTCAGCGAGCAGACAAAGCAGGTCAGCGCCCGGCTTTGGCGGATGGCCTCCAGAACCCCCGGCACCAGCAGGTTGGGAATGATGGAGGTGAACAGCGAGCCCGGCCCGAGCACGATGACGTCGGCGGCCATGATGGCCTCCAGCGCCGGCTGGTAGGCCTGTGGCGAGCGCGGCTTGAGGCAGACGGCGTCCAGGGCGGTCTGGGAGTGGC
>JAISUQ010000059.1 GCA_031272005.1 Coriobacteriales bacterium
ACTATGAGCACCAACCGTCTGCGCGTTGTTTTGGAGGGTGGCGCCGGCTACGACATCCGGGTCGGCACGCGCCTGTTGGCCAACTTCGGCCGCCATCTGGTCGAAGCCCTGGAACCAGCCGGCCTCAAGCAACCAGGCCAGGCCGTGATCATCAGCGACTCCAATGTGGGGCCGCTGTATCTGGCCAGCGTCCGGGCTTCGCTGGAACGGGCCGGTTTCTCTCCCGCCGACATGACCATCCCCGCTGGTGAAGCCAGCAAGAGCGTGGAGGTCGCCGCCGAGCTCTGGGATGCCCTGGCTCTGCTCGGCACCGGCCGGGACTCGCTGATTGTGGCTCTGGGCGGCGGTGTGGTCGGCGACCTCGTTGGCTTTGTGGCTGCCACCTACATGCGCGGGGTAGCCTGCGCCCAGGTGCCGACCAGCCTTTTGGCCATGGTGGACTCCTCGGTGGGCGGCAAGACCGCTGTCAACATCCAGGGCGGCAAGAACCTCGTAGGCAGCTTCAGCCAGCCCATCTACGTCGCCGCCGACCTCGAGACGCTGACCACCCTGCCTGCCGCAGAGTGGGACAACGGTTTTGCCGAGATTGCCAAATCGGCGCTGATCGACGGCGGCGACTTCCATAACTGGCTTGGCAAGGAGGCCGCCAACCTGGCAGCCCACGATGCCGACGCCGTGCAGCAGGCCATCGTCCGCTCCCTGAGCTTCAAGGCCCGGGTGGTGGCCCGTGATGAGCGGGAGAGTGGCCTCAGGGAGTGCCTGAACTACGGCCACACCTTCGCCCATGCCCTGGAGGCTGCGACCGATTATTCCATATCCCACGGTCAGGCCGTGGCCGAGGGCATCCGCTTCGCCGCCCACCTGGCCACCGAGGCCATCGGCGCCCCAGAGCAACTGGCCTCAGACCAGGAGGCCCTGTTGGACGCCCTGGGCCTGGCACCAATCAGCCAGCAAATCTCCGCCGATGAGCTCTTCACCCGGATGCTGGCGGATAAGAAGGTCCGCAACGGCCAGCTGCGCTTTGTCTTGCTCAAGGCTCCTGGAGATTGGGAAACAGTTACCGTCGATCCCGACCTGGTGAAGATCTACCTGATATTATGGGAGCAGGCGCGGATGTAGATGGAGGTCGTGAGCAGCAACAAAGGGGTCGCCGGAGGTCGCCAGGGGGGGTCGCCGGGGACAGGCGGGGGCAGTCAGGACCAACCGAAATGCAAACTCAGCCTCAGCATTGTTAAAAAGTGTTATACAATTACCAGAAACTGCAACAGCAAGCAATATTGCCCGATAAGGGAGGGAAGATGAAGATCCTGATACTGAACGGCCCCAACCTCAACCTGCTCGGCCAGCGGGAGCCAGAGATTTACGGCACCACCAGCCTGGACGACCTGAACCGCCGCCTGGCGCAGTACGGCGAGAGCCTCAACCAGGCCCGCGCCGAACATGCCCGTGTGGAGCTGTACTTCTACCAGAGCAATCACGAGGGCGTGCTGATCGACATGATCCAGAAGGCTCCGGACACCTACGCCGGCATCCTCTACAACCCGGCTGCCCACTCGCATTACTCCATCGCCCTGCGCGATGCCGTAGCCGCCATCCCCACCCCGGTGGTCGAGGTGCACTACTCCGACATCGCCGTGCGCGAGGGCTTTCGCCGCGTATCGCTGATGGAGGACGTCACAGTAGCCCAGTTCAAGGGCAAGGGTGTGGTCTCCTACGAAGAAGGCCTGGCCTACCTGATCAACTACATCGACGAGCACTGAGCGATTGCGCCAGTCTGAGCCGAACTGTTGGGTCGAGGTATGCAGAGCAACTCCCGCATTGAGCGCCTGGCGCTGGTTCTGCGAGAAAAGAAGCTCCATGCCTGCCTCATCACCCATACTGCCGACATCCGCTGGCTGACCGGCTTTGCCGGCGTCTTCGATGAGGAACAGGCCCATCTGGCTGTGCTGTTCGCCGATCCGCTGCGGCCGCCCGAACTGCACACCGACTCCCGCTACTCCGAAGCCCTGCGAACCTGCGATGCTGACCGAGGCGGCCTCTGGCACATCTGTGATGAGCGAATCGGCCACTCCAAATTCGCGGCCGGGGTATTGGCCGCCAAACCCCGAAAACAACGAATCGCTATCGAAGCCGATCTGCGCCTGAATCAGTACCGCGCTTTGGAGAAGACCCTGGCTTCCATGAAGGAGAAGTCGGTGCGGCTCGTCGAACTCAGCGATCTGGTCACCAGCCTGCGCGCCGTCAAGGATGCCGAAGAGATTGCCGCCCTGCGCGCCGCCCAGGCCATCACCGACGCCGCCTTTCAGCACATGCTGGAGTTTCTCCGCCCCGGCATCACCGAGCAGGAGGCGGCCTGCGAGCTGGACTTCTTCATGCGCCGCAACGGCTCTGAGGGGGTAGCCTTTGCCACCATCGTGGCTTCGGGGCCCAACAGCGCCCGGCCCCATGCCGTACCCGGCGGCCGCGAGCTTCAGCGTGGCGACATCGTGCTGATGGACTATGGCGCCCGCCTGGGTGATTACCGCTCGGACATGACCCGCACCGTGGTGCTCGGCCCGGCCAGCGAGCGCCAGCGTGAGGTCTACGCCGCCGTGCTGGCCGCCCAGACGGCGGCCCGCGCCGCACTGCGCCCCGGCGTCACCGGCGCTGAGGCACACAGGGTGGCCGAGGACATCATAAACCAAGCCGGCTTTGAGGGGCGCTTCGGCCACGGCCTGGGCCACGGCGTAGGCATCGACATCCATGAGCTGCCGGTGCTGGCCCCCAAGCAGAACAAGCCCCTGGTGGCCGGCCACGTCGTCACCGTGGAGCCCGGCATCTACCTACCCGGTGAGTTTGGCGTGCGCATCGAGGACTTCGGGGTCGTTACCCCAGACGGCTACGACATCTTCACCCAATCCCCCCACCAATTGTTTGAGCTTTAGGAAGCACCTCTGCATTATCAGTCGCTTTCTGTGAATCCGTAACATACTCGAAACAACACTCGGTTATTGTTTCTTGTTTGTAACGACTGATTGTCTGGAGGAGGGTCCTGATGTCTGAGATTTCGGCGGGTGATTCGGCGTTCATGGTGCTGTCCACGGTCCTGGTGTTCATCATGACACCGGGGCTGGCATTTTTCTACGGCGGCCTGGGGCGGCGCAAGAATGTCATCAACAATATCTTTGCCTCGGTGGCGGCGATGGGCATCTGCATCGTGCTCTGGATGTGCGTGGGCTACAGTCTGGCCTTCTCCGGCAATACCCTGGGGTTGATCGGCAACTTTCAGAACGCCTTTCTGGGCGGGGTCTCCACCAGCGCACCCGGGCCGTTTGCCCCCACTATCCCGGCCATGCTGTTTGTGGCCTTTCAGATGATGTTCGCGGTGATTACGCCGGCGCTGTTCACCGGCTCCATCGCCGGGCGGATGCGCTTTGCCACGCTGCTGGTGCTGATTGCCACCTGGTCGCTGGTGGTCTATTACCCGCTGGCCCATCTGTTCTGGGGCAGCGGTGGGTTGCTGGGCACCAGCGGCGGCCTGGGCGCGGTGGACTTTGCCGGGGGCAATGTGATCCACATCAGCTCCGGTGTCACCGGGTTGATTCTGGCGGTGGTGCTCGGCGGACGCAAAGGCTTCGAGCACGGCGTCGACTATCGCATCCACAACGTGCCGTTCGTGGCGCTGGGCATGGCGCTGCTGTGGTTTGGCTGGTTTGGCTTCAACGCCGGCAGCGCCATGGGCATCTCCGACGGCCTGGCGGTGCACGCCTTCATGACCACCGGAGCGGCAGCGGCCACCGGCATGCTTTCCTGGATGGCCCTCGACCAGCTGACCCAGAAGCGCTTCACACTGGTGGGCGCCTCCACCGGCGCCATTGCCGGGCTGGCCAGCGTGACTCTGGGTTCGGGTTATATTCCCATCTGGGCGGCGCTGCTCACCGGCCTGGCAGCCTCACCGATCTGCTTTGGGGTGATGCGCCTGATCAAGCAGCGTTTTCGCACTGACGACGCTTTGGATGTCTTCGGCTGTCACGGCATCGGTGGGCTGCTCGGCGGCCTGATGGTCGGGCTGTTTGGCTCAACCGCCATCAACCCGGTGCTGCCGCACGACGGCCTGGCCTTCTCCGGCGACTTCACCCAGCTGGGTATCCAGCTGGCGGCGGCGGCGGCGACCATCGCCTGGTCGGGCCTGGGCACGGCGGTCTGTCTGGGCGTCTGCCGGCTGTTCGGCCCGCTGCGCGCCGGTGAGCGCGAGGAGAAGACCGGCCTGGACCTCTCCCAGCACGGCGAAAGCGCTTATCCGTCATTCAATGGTCTGGATTAAGGAGCTATGATGATAATCAAGGTAGAAGCTATCATTCGCGAGGACCGTTTTGAGGACGTCAAGGATGCCCTGAACGCCATTGAGGTCAATGGCCTCACGGTCTCCCAGGTCATGGGGGCCGGCCAGTCGCGGGGCTATAAGGAGTATGTACGCGGATCGGCGGTGGAGATAACCCTGTTGCCCAAGGTCAAGTTCGAGATCGTGGTCTCCAGCGAGGAATGGGAGCGCAAGACCATCGAGGCCATCAAACAGGCCGCCTTTACCGGCAACGTGGGCGACGGTAAGATTTTCAGCTACGAGCTGCGCAGCGCCACCCGCATCCGCACCGGCGAGGAAGGCTACGACGCTTTGAACTGACCGCTGGCTTCTCCGATTTATTTCGGGCCTGCAATCATCTGTTGCTAACCATCGGCGGCCAGCAGGCGTTATCATATAGACATGGCAAAACCGATGGCGAAAAACTACTCCGCGTCAGAAGTGGCGCAGCTGCATAAGCGCACAATCATTGTCGTCATGTTGGCGCAGTTCCTCGGCGGCGCCGGGCTGGCAGCTGGTATCACCGTTGGCGCCCTGCTGGCTCAGGAGTTGCAGGTCTCCGACAGCCTGGTCGGGCTGCCCCAGGCGCTGTTCACGCTGGGCGCGGCTCTGGCCTCCTGGCTGCTCGGTAACATCTCCAACCGCAGCGGGCGGCGTGTCGGCTTGAGCGGTGGTTTCTTAGTCGGCGCCATCGGCGCTGTTGGCGTGGTGCTCAGCGCCATCTGGGGCAATGTTGCGCTGTACTTCTGCTTCTTGTTCATCTACGGCTCTGGCAGCGCCACCAACATGCAGGCTCGCTACGCCGGCACCGATTTGGCTCCGGCCAAAAGGCGGGCCTTCTCCGTCAGCATGGCCATGGTCTCCACCACCTTTGGAGCGGTGGTTGGCCCCAACATGGTGGCCACCCTGACGCCCCTGGCGGAGGCAGCCGGCGCCCCCGGGCTGTGCGGAGTCTTCATGCTGGCGGCTGTGGCCTACGCCCTGGCGGCCACCGTCTTCTTCGTCTTCCTGCGTCCCGATCCGCTGTTGGTGGCCAAAGCCCTGGCTGCCAACGAAGTAAAAGCAGCAGCGGAGAGAAACGCTGCCGCCCCGACGACGCCGGCCGCCCAGTCTGACGCTGCACCGGCTGCTGAGGCTACCGAGACCCAAGCCGGCACAGAAACCCCGGCTGCTGCAACTGCCCAAACCCCGGCAACCCATCCCGCCACAGGCGCTGAAGGCTCCCGCAAGGGAGTAGCCCTCGGCGCCTTTATCCTGATTATTGCCTGGTTTGTGATGGCCATGATCATGACCATGACCCCGGTGCAGATGCGCGCTCACGACCACGCCCTGGCCAGCGTGGGCATGGTGGTTGGTCTGCATGTGGGGGCGATGTATTTCCCCTCATTGGTCACCGGCCTGATTACCGACCGTATCGGCTGGCGGCGGATGGCCGTCTGCGGCGGCGTCACCCTGATAGCTGCTGCTGCCATCGCGGCCTGGGCACCAGCGGATTCTCTGGCCATGTCGACATTGGCGCTGTTATTGCTGGGTATCGGCTGGAACCTCGGCTTCATCTCCGGCACCACCCTGGTGGTGGCCTCCTCCACCATCGAGAAGCGCGCCCGCACCCAGGGCAACGTTGATGTGTTGGTCTCCATGACCTCAGCTTTGGCCGGCGGCAGTTCCAGTATCATCGCCGTCGCCATCGGCTTCACCGGCATGTCCCTGTTTGGCGCCGCCCTGGCCCTGGCGATGATAGTGATAGTAATCGTCGCCAGCCGTAAGGTATAGCACAGCGCCTCCCTGTGCCTCCCTGTGCCTCCCTGTGCTTCTCTGCACTTCCCTACGCTTCGTTGCGACCGAAGAAGAGCAGCTCGCCGTCGCTGTTGTAACGGACGAGCTCGCCGGTGCGATAAATCCGTCCTGGCGCAAAGGGGTTGGCCAGAAACCCGGGCTGGTCGTCAGTCGCCTGACAATAGCCCCGGGCCACGCCTGTGCCGCCAATCACCAGCTCGCCGGGCTGGCCGATGCCAGCCAGCTGCAACCGCTCATCGACCACATAGATCGCGGCCCCGGGAATCGGGCCGCCAATCGGCAGCGGGCGAGGCAGATTGCCACCGCCGGCAAACGCCGGCCAGACCGTAGCGCAGATGGTGGCCTCAGTAGGCCCGTAAACGTTGACGAAATCGCTGGTCAGATCAGCAGGTACCGGGGCTTCAGCACCAAAGCAGACAACCAGACTGGCCGACGCCAGCTCCAGTTGGGCCAGCTGCGCCGGTGTAACACTGACAACTGGCTGCAACTGTGCTATCATGCTATTTATCCACTCCTCATTCTCCAGATGCTCACCCGGCACCAGATGCAGCGTAGACTGGGTACTCAGAGCCATCAGCCATTCCCAGACCGAAGCATCCAACGCTACATTGGCCAGGCCCAGCACCCGGCTGCCCCGCTCGATGCCCAGGGTGTCTGCAAACAGCGCCTGCAGGTTGCCCAGGCCCCGATGCTCCAGCAGCACGCTCTTCGGCCGGCCGGTGGTGTTGGAGGTGTGGATGCAACAGGCCAGATCGCCGGGCAGGACCTTCAGCTTCGGCGCCATCTTCGCCACCAGCTGGTCACTGCGCCACTGAAGGCTGGCTAAATCCAGCTGGGGCAGGGCGCCAGGCAATCCGGCCAGCGCTGCCGGTTGCTCCACAGCCAGGCTGCTGTCGACCAGCACGACCCGGCAGTCGACATCGGCAACGATGTACCCGGCTCGGGCTGCCGCGCTGGCCAGATCAATCGGCACCCAGGCCGCTCCAGCCTGGCTGATGCCCATCGCGGCGGCCACAAAGCCCACGCTGCGCGGCAGCGCCAGCGCCACCCGGTCACCCCGCGCCACGCCCAGGTCATTCAGGGCAGCGGCAATCTGCGCGGCCGCCTGCTCCAGCTGGGCATAGCTCAGGGTATCGCCAGCACACTCCACAGCCGCTACATCCGGCGACTGCTCGGCGGCGGCGGCCAACAACTCCGGCAGCGTCAGCGGCCGGGCTATCCCAGCCGAACCGGTGCCCATCGACAGCACCAGCTTCCGCTCCTCATCATCCAGCACGCTCAGCTCGCCCAGCTGCAGATCCGGAGCAATCAGGGCATTGCCCAGCAGCACCTGGAGATGATGCAGCAGTCGCTGGATGGTCTGCGGGCCAAACAGCTCCGGAGCATACTCTGCGCTGATGCAGTATTCCTCCCCCGCTCTGATATTCAGGCTGAGGTCGTAGCAGGAGCTGTGCTGCGTGGTATCCAACAGCTGGGCTTCAACGTCTGCCAGTCTGGTGCCGGTCAAGTCGATGCTCTGAAAAGCCAGCATCACGTTAAACAGCGGCGCGGCTGTAAAATCGCGGTCGGCGTCCGATTCCTCCATCAGGCGCTGACAGGGATAATCCTGGTACTCCCGGGCGGCCGACACCGCTGCTTCTACCTGGCCGACCAGTTGCCTGAAGGTCAGCTCCCGACGGGGCCGGGCGCGCAGCGGCAGCGTGTTGGCGAACGCCCCGGCTGTGCGGACGATAGCCGGATTGCTGCGACCGCTGACCGCCATCCCCAGGCAGAAATCCTCCGAGCGCCCGTAGCCAGCCAGCAGGGCAAAGACCGCAGCCGCCACTACGCTGAAGGGACTTGCCGAGGCGACCTGGGCCAGTTCCTCAACCCCTGAGCTCAGTTCGGCCGGCCACCAGTCACTGAGCAGCGCGCTGGCATTGCTGCGTTGCGGCGGGCGGATAAAATCCAGTGGCAACGTCAACGGCGCGGGCAGATTCGCCAGCGTCTGCAGCCAGTAACTGCGCTGCTCGGTGTAAGTCTGCCCTTCCTGCCATAAAACGTACTCCAGATAGCCGGCAGGTGCCGGCGGCAACGTCTCTCCGGCATATAAAGCCCCGAGTTCCTCCAGGAGCATCTGTATGGTAGCGTCATCAGCCACCACGCGGTGAGCCTCCAGCAACAGCAGCCGGCGCTGCTCCGGCTCTGGCGGCACACCCAGGCCCAGACGGATCAGTGGTGGATTATCCAGGTTGAAAGGTCCGAAGAACTCCCGCATCGCTGTCTGCAGCGATTCCGACTCAAAATCCGGCAAGGCC
This sequence comes from Coriobacteriales bacterium, assembly GCA_031272005.1. Taxonomy (GTDB): domain Bacteria; phylum Actinomycetota; class Coriobacteriia; order Coriobacteriales; family UBA8131; genus JAISUQ01. Next base: position 8,434 of record JAISUQ010000059.1, read on the forward strand.
AGGGTGGCCAGCGGCGCCAACACCGACGCCACGGCACTTTGCCGTGGCTGGCCGTCCGCTGACAGATGGAAGGCCAGACGCAGGGCCTGGTGCCTGTCGACCAGGGCCTGAAAGGAAGCGGCCAGTCGCCCGATGTCCAGAGCTGCGCTCAGTGTCAGAGCACAGGACAGATTGCCGGCGGCCTCGTGCTCGCTGTTCAGGGCGGCTGCCAGCAACTGGCGCTGGCTGTCGGTCAGCGGATAATCGACCGAGCGGGCCACGGCTGTGGCGTTGGCATCCGGCAGCTGGCCGAGCCTGGTCGACGTGCTCCAGGTGAAGTCCGTCTTCGCCCGACTGCGCTGCGATAAGTGCTCAACCGGGGCTACTGCCTGCTCCGTCATCCCGGCAACCGCCTGCTCCAGCAAAGATACATCCGCTGCAGCCACAGCAGCCAGGGTTTCTGCGGCCTCCACAGCTGCCTCCGCTGCGGCTGACGTCAGGGCGTCCGCGGCCTTGATAGCCTCTGCCGCCGCTGCCTCGGAATCAATGTCGGCAATGCCCAAAACGTTGTCATCTGTCATTTTCCACTCCCAACTGCCTCACAGTCGATAAGCCAACAGCCCGACGTTCAGCAAATCCGGCTTCATCAGGCTACAGATGCAACGACCCTGGCCTGTTCAGCCCCGGAGGTGAGAATATTCCAGAGAATACGCGGATAATCTCCCTCTCCCTCAGTCTTCTCGATGACTTTCTTTGACTCTCCCTGAGGAACAGAATAGCAAGATTTTGGCGCAAGGTCTACAACCAGAAATCCGCATCAAGTAACGATCGTCCTTATGCCGGTCTCAAGGCCCGGCACTCCTATACTGAGGCAGCGCATCCGCGCTGCCGAAAAGTACAAAGCCCGCAGATTGCGGGCTTTGTGCGACACGATTTGCAGGTTGGCAGGTGCTTGGGGATTGAATCAGTGTTTCTGGTGTGTGGCGGTAAGAACCGTCCTCACTGTCAATGCCTTGAGTACTGCACGGTGAATGGGGATCTCCTCAGTGGAGAGGGAATCACCACAGTGGTTGACATTCTCCAAAGCAACAGAGGTCAAACACGAAAAGAGCCATTTTTTGGTAAAAATTTGCGTTAGTTTGCAGAGTTTTATGCCGTGCGTCCAGCTACAAAAAACGATGGTGAGTTAAATGCGCTGGTAAATGGCTTGCAGCTGGCCTTGCTGCTGAAACAAGCATGGCAACTGCGGTGTCACCAAGCCCGAAATGCCGCATTTTTTGCCCGGATTTCACTAACTAACGCAAATTTGTGCCAAAAAACGCCGAATTTCATGTTTGACCCGATGTCCAAGGCATGTTCCTGCTCTACAGTCCTCGAGCAATAACCCTACCGGTTGTCTATGGC
>JAISUQ010000174.1 GCA_031272005.1 Coriobacteriales bacterium
GCCTGCGCGATGACACTGGCCGCCAATACTGCCCGCCTGGTCGGCCGGCGTAACCATACCCCCAGTGCCCTGTCGCTGGTCGCCTGCATCATGTTGCTGGCTTGGCCGCCGACAGCCGCCTCCATCGGTTTCTGGCTTTCGGTTTTCGCTGTGTTCGGACTGACGGTCTTCTGTCCGCTGATTACAGCGCATCTGATCTGTCTGTTCACCGGCCGCAGCCAATCCGGGCCTGGCCGCAAATGGCTGGGCCGCGTCTTTGAGCCAGCCGGCCTGACGGTGACAGCCCAATTATTCACCCTGCCGCTGACCGCGCCGCTGTTTGCCACCATCTCGCTGATCAGTCCGCTGGCCAACCTGCTGGCGGCGCCGCTGGTCACCCTGATGGTTGGCGGCGGAATTGTGGCAGCTTGCCTGGTACCATTGTGCTCTGATCTCAGCCTGGTTGTCTTCAGGCTGCTTTGCCTGGTGGGCCAGGCCGCGGCCCAGCTCTCCGAATGGCTGTCGGGCATCCCATATGCCTCCTGGCCGGTGGCAGTGGACATGGTGCCGACGCTGTTGCTGTTCCTGCTGCTGGCGGCGTTGCTTTATCTTCTCTGGCCTCAGCCCGGACCACGACCTCGGCTGGGGTTGGCCTTGATGCTGGTTGCTGCTGTCTGCGCCAACGTGCTCTGTTTGAATCTACCGACAGGCGCCCAGCTGATCGTCATGGATGTCGGTCAGGGGGATGCCCTGATCATCCGTGATGGCCGCAATTGCGTGCTGATCGATACCGGCCCGGATGAAAAGGCCTTGCTCAGAGCTCTGGCCAGGAATAATATCAGCCACATCGACGCAGTTGTCCTCACGCACCTGGATCTGGATCATTGCGGTGCGCTGTCGGCCTTGCGCGGCACCATACCCACAGAGGACGTCTTCTTCGCCGCCGATTTATTGACGTACCAGGCAGACGATGCAGCTGTGTCTGCCGCCGCCTGGCTGGATGCTGACGGAGCTTCTGAGCTTGCCAGCCAGGATCAGCTGCTGGTCTCCGGGCAACTCACCCTGACTGTCGTCTGGCCAGCCGAGCCGGTGCGGGAAGGTGGTAACGATCAGAGCCTCTGCCTGCGTCTGAGCTACGACTGTAATCTGGATGGGCAACCCGAAACCCAGGCCCTGCTGACCGGAGATGCCGAGCTGCCCGAGCTGCGGTTGATTCTGGCAGACGACCCACAGACCTATCAGGTATTGAAGGTCGGCCACCATGGCAGCAATGATGCCATCGGGCTTGAAGAGCTCCAGTTGATGCGGACCGAGATCGCCCTGATTTGCGTCGGTGCCGACAACTACTATGGTCATCCAACCGCTCAGACCCTGACGACGCTGGAGGCTGCCGATGTCGCCTTGTTCCGTACCGACCTGCACGGCGACATCACCCTGGATTTCGGGCCAACAGCAATCCAGGTCAGCTATGATAGTATAGCTCCAGAACTGACCAGTCGCTAAGTGCGCCAGAATAAGGGAAAGGGACTGATGGCTGAAGAGGAAAAGCCCCTGCAGGGAGTCTATCTGCACAACGGCAGTGATGAACTGAAGCGTCAGACACTGTTGCAAAGGCTGAGCAAGCGGATGCAGGCCACAGGCGATATGGAGATGAATACCAGCAGCTTCAATGCCGCCAACCTGAAATCCATCGAACCGGTGCTGGACGCTATCAACACCATGCCTTTTGGCGCCGACAAGCGTCTGGTCATCATCAAGGATGCCGACAAGTTGCCCAAGGCCATCCAGGATGCCCTGGCTGCCGAGTTGCAGGTTGTCGTGGATACGGCCGTGGTATTGCTGACAGCGACCAAGCTGGATGCGCGCAGTCGACTCTACAAGGTCATTGCCAGTCGGGATAAGCGGGCTGTCATCGATTGTGAGCCGATGAAAGGCACCGATCTGGTTCAGCTGGTGACACGCCTGGCGGCTGCGCAGGGGGTGTCGCTGGCAGCGGGCGCTGCGGCGCTGTTGATAGAGATGGTTGGTGACTCGACGGTCGCTCTGCGCAGCAATACCAACAAACTGGCGGCATTTGTCCGCGCTGCCGGCCGCGACTGCATCAGCGCCGACGATATCCGCAAGACCGTCACCAGAACCGTGGAAGCCAAACCCTGGAATCTGACCGACGCCCTGGCCGAGCGCGATCTGCGCAGCTGCCTGTTGCTGTTGGGCAGACTTGAAAGCCAGGACGCTCGCTTTCTGTTTACCCAGTGCGTGGCCCGGCTGCGGGAGATACTGAGCATCAAGTTACTCAAGGATCGAGGAGACGGCAACCCAGCGGCAGCTTTAGGAAAGCAGGAATGGCAGATTCGGGCATCATTGCGGGGTGCGGCGCGCTACCCACAGCAGGTGTTGGTGCAGGCGTTGATTGCTGCCCCACAAATAGAACAGCAGATGAAATCGGGAGCCGATCCCGATCATCTGCTGCGTGTCTGGCTGGTGGATTGCTGTACTACTTGACGCTGTTAGCCAGTCTGGCCACGCCGGATTTACGGTTGGCGGCCTGGTTTTTGTGAATCACGCCCTTGGAAGCCGCCTTATCCAGGAGTTTGCCGGCATATTGGGCCTTGGCCTGGGCGGTTTCGCTGTCGCCGGCGGCGACAGCATCGTGGACCGCGCGTGTGGCGGTCTTCAACTCGCTTTTAATGGCCCGGTTGCGCAGCCGGGCCTTCTCATTGGTCTTGTTGCGCTTTTTCTGACTCTTGATATTTGCCACTGTAAGCTATCCTTCCAAAGTAAGTATTGGTGCCCTTTGCATGGGGAATCAGACGAACCGAATTATTCTACCAGACTGGATTTGTGACGGCAAATGGATTGTACGAAACGCACACAGGAAGGCGCGTCCGGTGCGTAGGCTGCCGAGATAGAGCTGGCCCAACGCTCAGAAACCACAGCGCCGCCGACGAGTACCGCCTTGAGCCGCCCTTCGCGGAAGGCCGGGAGTTGGGCATGGATGCTTTCCACAGTAGCCTGCATGCTCGGCAGGGTAGTGGTCATCAGTGCCGAGAGGCAGATGACGTCGATATCCTCTCTGACTGCGGTCTCCAATATATCGGCAATGGCAACATCGACGCCCAGGTCGTAGAGTTTGAAACCCTGGCTTTCCAGCAGGGCTACGCAGATGTCCTTACCGATGGAATGAACGTCACCCTTGACGGTGCAGAACAGCACCTTGCCCGCTGCAGAGTCAGCCAGGGCGGGCGGCAGCAGCGTGCGGATATGGGCTACGGCAGCCTTCATGGCTGCGGCGGCCAGCATCAGCTGCGGCAAAAAAGCCTGGCCGCGGGCGAAATCATCACCCAAATCCTGCAAGGTCGGCGAGAGCAGGCTGTCGACGATCCCTCCCGCTGGCGTGCCCTCGGCAACCACCGCATCAATCAGTTCGGCCATGGAGTCCGTATCGCCGCGCAGCACAGCATGGCGCAGGCGCTGAGAAGCTGTGCGCGGCTCGCTGCCAGGTTCCAGCACGCCAGCCGCGGAATGGAGTGCCTCAACCGTCTGCGACAGGCGGGCATGATCGCCGCGGGCGGCCTTGCGCAGAGCTTCGGCCAACGCCAGATCCCATTCCGGCAGCAGATCATCCAGGCTGAGATGATTGAAGCCGGCGTTGGCCACCTTGACCGCCTGGCGCATCAGCGAGTCGTTGGGGTTGACAATCGCCGCCGACAGGCCAGCGGCTACGGCAGCGGCGGCAAAGGCGGCGTTCAGGATCGGGCGGTCGGGCAGTCCGTGACTGACGTTGGAGACGCCCAGAACTGTCCCCAGGCCCAGCGTCGTCAGGTGCTGGACGCACTGCAGTGTGACATTTGGCGCATCGTTGTCGGTTGCTGCCGCCATTGTCAGAGGGTCGAAGAGCAAATCGTTGTCCTGCAGGCCATAGCTGTGCGCGGCGCCACGGACCCGTTTGACGATC
>JAISUQ010000026.1 GCA_031272005.1 Coriobacteriales bacterium
ATCGTTTCGCTGCGCTCACGATTGTGCAACTTCGCTCGCTCCGCTCGCTCGTTCTCGCAGCTAAAACGTGCCACAGGCACGTTTCTTGACGCTGCTCGCCCTCTCGGGTTCAAGTCCCGTACACACAGTCTTTATCGCAAAACAAAACCCGCCAAAAAAGGCGGGTTAGTTATGCGATACTGGCGGGATGTACGGGACTTGAACCCGCGACCTCTGGCTTGACAGGCCAGCGCTCTAACCAACTGAGCTAACACCCCGCGTTTGGGTGGCGCTGCAGTGCGAAAAATGCAGCGGACGTTATTCTACTGATTTGCGGGCTTTGTGTCTACTGGTAATTCTGTTGGATTCAACCTGTGCGGTGCCCAGTGGTTGGGAGACTTAAGTTGACTTGTTTCGAAATTCTGGCTAAATTAAAATTGAAGTTTAGAATAGCCAAAATTTGGGGGTATAATGTATATCAAGCGCTCACTCGAACCAGTGGTGTTGAGTATCAGCAATCAGTTCAAGGTGCTTCTACTTACTGGGCCCAGGCAGGTTGGCAAAACAACGCTGTTAAAACAGCTGATGGAAGCAAGCCGCCAGTATGTCACGCTTGACGATCCACCCTCCAGACTTCTGGCGCAAAGTGACCCGCAACTGTTTCTGGAGCGTTTTCCGGCGCCAGTCCTGATTGACGAGATACAATACGCACCAGGCCTGCTTCCATATATCAAGATGGAAGTGGACAAATCTGAGGCCAGAGGGCAATACTGGCTTGCTGGTTCGCCAACCTTTCATTCGATGCGGCATGTCAGTGAATCTCTGGCAGGGCGTGTGGGCATACTCAATTTGCTGGGGCTGTCCAACAGGGAGATCGATGGAGGTGTATCGCTGCCGTTTAAAACCGACTCTGAGACCATAATGGCGCGCACCAAAGACACAACCCAGCTTGATTTACAAACCCTGTACAGGCGCATCCATAACGGTGGGATGCCAGAGTTGATTGCGCATCCTGAGATTGACCGGGACGTGTATTTTGCCTCTTACATTAACACTTACTTAGTGCGAGACATCCGTGACCTGACGCAAGTTGCAGATGAAACAACATTTTTACGCTTTCTCACCATTGTAGCTGCAAATACTGCCAAGCCTGTCCAGTATGAGGATCTGGCACGCCAAACTGGTATTTCGGCTCCTACGGCAAAAAAATGGCTTTCGGTTTTGGTGTCCTCAAACCTTATCGCATTGGTGCAGCCGTATCACCACAATCTGCTTAAGCGTACTGTCAAGATGCCGCTGCTTCACTTTTTGGATACAGGACTATGCGCCTATCTCACAGGCTGGAGTGACCCAATTGTGCTCGAACGCGGAGCGATGTCCGGCCAATTCTTCGAATCTTGGGCCTTCAGCGAATTATATAAGAGCTATCTGAACGCCGGGTTGCGTTCACCTTTCTATTACTACAGGGATAAAGACAAGAAGGAGATTGATTTACTCATCTTTGAGAATGGCACACTATATCCAATCGAGATAAAGAAGACAGCGTCTCCCGGCACGAACGACATGAAGAACTTTGCCGTACTCAATCCGTTCAAGGGTATTCAAAACGAATCCAAGGTCGAGCTGGGCTCGGGAGTAGTGATTTGCATGATTCCAGAACCGATGCCGGTCAACAAGGACAACTGGTTCGTGCCTGTGCGGGCAATTTGACAGAAACCTGTCAGGATTTGTTCGACAGTTTGTCGGCTGACGTTGGGTGGAATTGACAGATTGGGCTGTTATGCTGGACTCAGCGGTTTTCAATCTGGGAGAAGAGGTGTCTGTGCGGGATGGACAAGTTCGAGGCGCTGCGGGAGTATTTTGGCTATACGGAGTTTCGTGATGGACAGGAGGAGTTGATTGACGCCATCCTGGCTGGTCAGGATGTGCTGGGCGTGATGCCCACGGGTGCTGGTAAGTCGCTGTGTTATCAGATTCCGGCACTGATCCAAGACGGCTTGGCGTTGGTCGTCTCGCCGCTCATATCGTTGATGAAGGATCAGGTGGGGGCGCTGCAGCAGGCCGGGGTCGGCGCGGCGTTCATCAACAGCTCGCTGAGCGCCTGGGAGCAGGAGCGCGCTTTGCGCGAAGCTGCCGAGGGGCGCTACAAGTTGCTCTATGTTGCCCCGGAGCGGCTGGGCGCTGAGGGTTTTCTGCGCTTAGCCAAGACCGTCAAGTTGTCGCTGGTGGCCATCGACGAGGCGCACTGCATCTCGCATTGGGGGCATGACTTCCGGCCCAGCTACCTGAAGATCGCCGGCTTCATCGCCTCCCTCAACCAGCGGCCGCCCATCGCGGCCTTCACGGCTACGGCTACCGGGCGGGTGCGTGAGGACATCTCCCGCTGCCTTCAGCTGCGCAACCCACTGACCCTGGTCACCGGCTTCAACCGTCCCAACCTGAAATTGGCCGTGCAGCGTCCGGTCAAGAAAAGCGACGAGCTTCTCCGCTATCTGCGCGGCCACCCAGGCCAAAGCGGCATCATCTACTGCGCCACCCGCAAGACCACCGAGGATGTCTGTACCCGGCTGTGCAAGGCCGGCCTCAACGCCACCCGCTATCATGCTGGCCTCAGCGAGCAGGAACGGCGCAGCAACCAGGATGACTTCCTCTACGACCGCGCCACGGTGATGGTGGCCACCAATGCCTTTGGCATGGGTATCGACAAGTCCAATGTCTCCTTTGTGCTGCACTACAACATGCCCAAGAACCTGGAGGCCTACTATCAGGAGGCCGGGCGTGCCGGGCGGGATGGCGAGCCGGCGGACTGCATCATCTACTACTCCGCCAGCGACGTGCACACCGCCCGCTTCCTGGTTGAGAAGTCCGGCGAGGAGAGTGAGGAGAGCGACCCAGCAGCCCGCGAGGCCCGTATCGCCAACGATTTGGAACTGCTCAAGCAGATGACCTTCTACTGCACCACCAGCGACTGCCTGCGCTCCTTCATCCTGCGCTACTTTGGCGAGCGGGCGCCGGCCTTTTGCGGCAGCTGCGGCAACTGCCTGACGGCCTTTGAGGAGCTCGACATCACAATCGATGCCCAGAAGATCGTCTCCTGCGTCATCCGGGTGGTCAACTCGTTGCGCGACACTTCGCTGGACAGCCTGGGGCAGGCCACCATCTGCGACATCCTGCGCGGCAAGGCGACGGAGAAGGTCACCCGCTGGCGGATGGAGCAGCTCTCCACCTTTGGCATCATGGCTGATACAGACGCGCAGCGCATCCGCCAGATTATGGACTATCTGGTGGATGAGGGCTATCTGGCGCTGACAGCCGGGCGCTATCCGGCTTTGCTGGCCGGCCCGCGGGCGGCCGACGTCGTCCGCGACCGCAAGCCGCTGACGCTGAAGCTGCCCAAGGACATACGTCCACCGCGCCCGGAGAAGCCCTCTGGCCGAAGTGGCAGGGGAGAAGGGCGCTCGGGCGTCGGCGGCAGCACTGCACCGCTCACTGCCGATGAGGAGATCCTGTTCGAGAAGCTGCGCGAGGAGCGGCGGCGCCTGGCCGATGCCGCCGAGGTGCCGGCCTACGTCATCTTCACCAATGCCAGCCTGCGCGAGATGAGTCAGGCCCGGCCAACCAAGCTCGAAGCCTTCCTGGACATCAGCGGTGTAGGCGCCAACAAGGCCGAGCGTTATGGCGAGCGGTTCTGCAAGTTGATAGCTGAGCATCTCCAGCAGTGTGCAGGTGGGTCATAGCAACTCGAAGTGGCTTTTGTGGTAGCGCAACAGGCCGTCTTGCTGCATGCGTGAGATCTCGGCTGAAAGGGCGCTGCGGTCTACGGCCAGGTAGTCGGCCAGTTCCTGACGGTTGAAGGGGATGTCGAAGCTGCTCGCACCGCAGGCTAAAGCACAGCGCGAGAGATAGGAGAGCAGCTTTTCGCGCGTGGAGCGCTGCGAGACATCCTTGAGCTTGCCGGTCAGCTGGACGCTTTTCTCCGCCAGCACTTGAAGCATGTTGCGCAGCAGCGTGGAGTGGAAGTTGCAGGCGTTGGAGCAGACGCCGAGGATGCGGTTGAAGTCCAAAAACAGCACCTGCGAATCGGCCAGGGCCTGGACGCTGACCGGCAGCTCGCTGACGTGCGCGCAGCAAAACGACTCGGCAAACAAATCCCCCGGCGTCACGCGGGCGATGATTGCCCGGTTGCCCCAGTAGTCCTCCTGGATGATATGGGCGCCGCCAGCCACCAATACGCCCACGCTGGTGATCGGACGGCCAGCCCGGAGGATGAACTCGTCCCGCAGATAGTCATGTTCCTCCGCACCCAGGCAGCCCAGCAGGGCTGGCAGGTCCGTCTCGGCGATGCCGGCGAACAGCGGGCTGGTGGATAAAACCGGGATATGTTGTAAATACAACCGACTCATGGCCACAATCCTACTACTATCTTGTCCAGAGTTGCAAGTGTAAGCAGGTGTAAACGGATACCTTTACCAAGACGGGAGAGAACCATGAGTGAGATGTTTTGTTATCAGTGTGAGCAGACCGCCGGTGGCAAGTGTTGTGCCGGCAACGTTGGGGTCTGCGGCAAGTCGGCGAGTGCGGCAGGCCTGCAAGATGAGCTGACCGGTGCCCTGATTGGGCTGGCTTTGGGCCTGGGCGGCGAGGCGGCCTGTGCCAGTGCCACCCAGCTGTTCGTCGATGGCCTGTTCATGGCTGGCACCAACGTCAACTTCTCGGATGCGGCTATCCAGGCTCAGCTGGATAAGACACTGGCGGTCTTTGAGCACGCCCGCCAGCAGGAGTCTGGTTCGAAGCCCTACGATATGCTGCAACTGTGGGGCGCAAACGACGACATCCGCTCGCTGAAGACGCTGGTGCTGCTGGGTGTGCGGGGTATCGCTGCCTATGCTCACCATGCCGCCGCCCTTGGCCAGCATGATGCCGAGGTGGACGCCTTCTTCCCGCAGGCTCTGGCGGCAATCGCTGCCGAAGATGCCACCATCGACACCCTGCTGCCGCTGGCCATGCAGACCGGCCAGATCAATCTCAAGGTCATGGCGCTGCTGGATGGTGCCAACACGGGTGCCTATGGCACGCCGCAGCCCACCACGGTCACGCAGACCATCGAGCCTGGCCCATTCATCGTCATCAGCGGCCACGACCTGCATGACCTGGCGATGCTCCTGGAGCAGACCGATGGCAGCGGCGTCAATGTCTACACCCACGGAGAGATGCTGCCGGCACACGCCTATCCTCAGTTGAAGAAGCACCCCCAGCTGAAGGGTAACTTCGGCACCGCCTGGCAGAACCAGCAGCGTGAGTTCGCCGAGTTGCCGGCACCGGTGCTGTTCACCACCAACTGTCTGATGCCGCCGCGCGACAGCTATGCCGATCGCGTCTACACCACCTCAGTGGTCGGCTATCCCGGTCTTAGCCATATCGAGGCAGGCGAGCAGGGCAACAAGGACTTCTCCGCCGTCATCGCCAAAGCCAGGGAGTTGGGCGGCTTCGCTGAGGCCACTACGTTGCCGGGCATCAATGGCGGCACCAGTGTGACCACCGGCTTTGGTCACGGCGCGGTGCTGGGCGTGGCCGATGTGGTCATCGACGCTGTCAAGCAGGGCGCCATCCGCCACTTCTTCCTGGTCGGCGGCTGCGACGGCGCCCGCCCGGGGCGCAACTACTTCACGGAGTTCGTGCAGAAATCGCCGGCCGATACGGTCATCCTCACCCTGGCCTGCGGCAAGTTCCGCTTCAATGACCTTGACATCGGCCAGATTGGGCCGCTGCCGCGCATCCTGGACATGGGCCAGTGCAACGATGCCTACTCGGCTATCAAGGTTGCCCTGGCGCTGTCCGAGGCCTTCGGCTGTGGCGTCAACGAGCTGCCGCTGACGCTGGTGTTGTCCTGGTACGAGCAAAAGGCCGTGGCCATCCTGCTGACCCTGCTGTCTCTGGGGATAAAGGGCATCCTGCTCGGCCCGTCCCTGCCGGCCTTCGTCTCGCCTGCGGTGCTTGACTACCTGGTGGAGAATTTCGACGTTGCTCCAATCAGCACGCCGGAGGCGGACTTGGCGCGGATACTGGGTTAAGGCAACGCTGATTTGCTCAGCACTTCCTAAGGCGCGATGAGCACGTAGAGGTTGCGGGGGCCGTGGACGCCTTCGACGCGGGAGAGCTCGATGTCGCTGGTGGCCGAGGGGCCGCTGATCCAGGTTATCGGTTGCTTATCCCGGATGGCGGCAGCCAGACGGGCGGTGGCCTGGGGTACGTCGGTGCAGATCTGGTCGCGGCGGATGATGCAGATATGGGTATCGGGCAACAGTGAGATTATCCGCCGCCCCTGATCGGCACGGTGATCTAAGGCGATGGTGCCGGTCTCGGCCATCCCCACCGCTGCGGCGGTGATAACGGCGCTGACGCCATCCAGCTCCAGCTTATCCAGCGGTGGGTCGTCGCGCAGGATACGCAGGCCATCCAACTCGGCCGTCGTCGTCCAGGCCGGCTCCAGGCCCGGCGGGACGACGACGGTGGTGGCCTGGGCCTGCTGCAGGCAATCCGCTATCAACTGCGGTATCTCGGCGGCGGTTGCGGCGCTGAGTACCACGGCCTTGTAATCCTCCACCCGCTCGATGAACAGTGCCAGCACCTGCTCCACTGCCGTGGCCTGGCCGTACTGCCAGTCGATGGGGGAGTCCAGCACCGGGTCGTCCACAGTCACGTCGCTCAAAGCCGCCCGCACGGCGGCCAGGATCCTTTCTTTGCCGGTTGTCTCAGCCATCAGCCATGCTCCTTCTTCCACCAGCTACGGAAACTCTGTTTGGGCGGCATGCGCAAATCGCGGGCGCGCGTCCAGTTGTGGGCTGGCCCGGGCAGGCGGCGCAGGTACTCGCGACCTGTAAGACGGCGAGCCACACCGGCCAGCTTGCCCAGCCGGCCGAAGCGGCGCCCCCGTGCCATCGCCCAGCCGGCCACACCCATCAAGAAGCGCTCCAGACCCAGGTGCTTGCGCTTGACCTCCTCCACGATGCGGTGGCGCAGGTGGACGAGGATGTCTGGGATGGGGATCTTGACCGGGCAGACCTCGGCGCAGGCGCCGCAGAGGGTGGAGGCAAAGGGCAGCGACTTATCCACCGCATCGTTGATGCCACGCAGCTGGGGTGAGAGGATAGCACCGATTGGCCCGGGGTAGACCGAGCCGTAGGCATGGCCACCCACCCGCTCATAGACCGGACAGCTGTGCATGCAGGCCGCACAGCGGATGCAGCGCAGGGCAGCCCGGCCTTCAGGGTCAGCCAGCACCCGGCTGCGGCCGTTGTCCAACAGCACCACGTGCACCTCCTGTGGCCCGTCACCAGGCGTGACGCCGGTCCACATCGAGGTGTAGGGGTTCATCCGCTCACCGGTGGAGGAGCGTGGCAGCAGTTGCAGCATCACTTCCAGATCCTCTACCGTGGGCACCAGCTTCTCGATGCCGGTGACCGAAATCAAGACATCCGGCAAGGTGAGGCACATCCGGCCGTTGCCTTCGCTTTCCACTATCACCAGCGTGCCGGTATCCGCCACGCAGAAGTTGGCGCCCGAAATTGCTACTTTAGCTCGCAAAAACTTCTCACGCAGGTGGGCACGGGCAGCGGCGGCCAGATGGGCGGGTTCGTTATCCAGGTCCTCAGGCGCCGGCTTGCCATACAGCTTCATCTCCCGCAGGAAGATCTCGCGTACCTCGTCGCGGTTGCGATGGATGGCCGGTACCAGGATATTCGATGGCCGGTCGTGGCCCAGCTGCACAATCAGCTCGGCTAAATCGGTCTCCCAGGCGGCGATGCCGGCAGCCTCCAGCGCCTCGTTCATCTCGATCTCCTGGGTGACCATGCTTTTGATCTTGACCACTTCGTCAACGTCTTGGGCCTTGACCAGCTCGATGATGATGCGGTTGGCTTCGTCAGCATCGGCTGCCCAATGCACCTGGGCGCCGTTGGCAATCAGGTTGGCCTCCAACTGCTCCAGATAGTAGTCCAGATGGCGTCCCAGCCTGTCCTTGATCTGGGCGCCGGCCTGGCGCAGTTGCTCCCAGTTGGGCAACTCGGCGGCCACCTTGGCGCGTTTGGCGCGGATGGTATGGGTGGCGTGGCGCATATTGGCCCGCAGCGTCTGGTTGCCAATCAGCCTGGCGGCAGCCGCGGGGAAGGGCGGCGAATCAATCAGCCGGCCAGCTGGCGGGGCAGGGGTGCGACGCTGATGGGTGCTGGCGACCGTACCGGTGCCCACACCCAAACCAGCACCCGCGCCACCACCCGCGCCAGCGCTGCTCTCGTTGCCCAAGCCCTGCTCCTTGTCCCTGTTGTCGCTCATCACAATCCCCCCTCTCCACAAGCCAGTATCTCGGCCAGATGGATGGGTTTGAGGCTGCTGCCCGCCCGGTGCAGGACGCCACCGATGTTCAACAGGCAGGCGTTATCCAGCGACACCAGGTATTCGGCGCCCGTATCCACGGCATAACCGGCCTTGCAGCTGGCCATATCGGCCGAGACGTCCGGGTTCTTGACGCAGAAGGTGCCGCCAAAGCCACAGCACTGGTCAAAGCCCTCCAGCTCGATAAGCTCCAGCCCGCGCACTTTGCTCATCAGGCGCAAAGGCCGCTCGCCCAGCCTGGCGAAGCGCAGCGAGTGGCAGGTCAGATGGTAGGTCACCTTGTGCGCGAACACCGCGCCAACATCCTCCACCTCCAGTACATCGCAGAGAAACTCCGTCAACTCGTAACTGTGCCGCACCACATCATCCACGGCAGCGGCCAGGCCAGCGTCACCGCTTTGCGCCGCCAGCATCGGGTGTTGGTCGCGTACCGCGGTCACACAGGAGCCGCTCGGCCCCACTATATACTCATAGCCGGAGAAGGCCTCCACATAGCTGCGCACGCAGCCCAGGCCCTCGCGGAAGTAGCCGGTGTTGGTGAACATCTGCCCGCAGCAACTCTGCTCCACCGGAAACTCCACCGTACAGCCCAGCCGCTCCAGCAGCTGCACCGTGGCGATGACCGTCTCGGGGAACATCACGTCGTTGATGCAGGTGGCAAAGATGGCCACCTTGGGGGTGATCTTCGGTTTGTCTGGCATGGCGGATCAGTACCGCAGATAGGTGACCTGGGACTGGAGGTACTCGTAGAGGCCATGCTTGCCGTCTGCGCCGCCGATGCCGCTCTTGCGCCAACCGGCGTGGAAGCCCTGCAGCCCCTCGAAGTGCTCACGGTTGACATAGGTCTCACCAAAGTTGAGGTCCTTGATGGCCTGCATCACGGTCGAGACATTGGTGGAGAAGACCGAGGAGGTCAGGCCGTATTCGCAGTCGTTGGCGGCCGCGATGACGGCGTCGTAGTCGCTCCACTTCAGTACCGGCAGCACCGGGCCGAAGATCTCCTTCTGGACGATCTCGGAGTCCTGCGCCACACCGGTGAGGATGGTGGGCTGGTAGAAGTAGCCGGTGCCCTTATCCGCCACCGCACCACCGGTGACGACCTCGGCACCGGCTGCCACCGCCCGCTCGGTGATGGCTTTGATCTTATCCAGCTGATCGGCCGAGACCTGGGAGCTGTAGACGCTGTCTGCCGCATAGGGGTCGCCATAGGCCGTGGCATCGAAGTTGGCCTTGAGCTTGGTGAGGAACTCGTCATAGACGCTCTCGTGCACGTAAGCCCGCTCTGCGCAGTTGCAGACCTGGCCGGAGAAGATCAGGCGGGAGGCGGCGATGCGATCGACCGCCAGGTCGATGTCGGCATCCGCAAAGACCAGCGCCGGCGCCTTGCCGCCCAGCTCCAGAGAGGTCTTCATGACCTTCTCCGCGCTGTCCTTGATGATCTCGATGCCGGCTTCCACGCTGCCGGTGAGCGAGACCATCTGGATGGCCGGATGTTTGGTGATGGCCGAGCCCACTGTGGCGCCGCCGCCGGTGACGAAGTTCAGCACGCCTTTGGGCAGCTCCGGGATGTTTTGGGCAATCAGCTCGGCGAAGCGCAGGGTGGTCAGCGGGGTCACCGAGGAGGGCTTGATGACTATCGGGCAGCCGGTGAGGATGGCCGGTGCCACCTTGCGGGCCATGACAAAGAAGGGGAAGTTCCAGGGGCAGATGCCGCCGACCACGCCGATTGGCTTGTAGCTGAGCCAGATGTTCTCGTTGGAGGTGCCATCGTCGCGGGCGGAGGAGGAGTTGATGACCTCGCCCTCGTAGATATTCGCCCAACCGGCATAGTAGTCGAAGTAGCTGGCCGTAAAGCCGATCTCCACTCCGGCCAACCCGGCAATCTTGGCCTGCTCGGCAATCAGCAGATCGGTGAGCTCGGCCTGGTTATCCCGGATGATCTGGGCGAACTGCTTGAGGTAGCCGGCGCGGGTCTCGGCTGGCAGCTTCGGCCAGCTGGTCTTGTAGGCCGCTGCTGCCGCCTCGATGGCCGCATTGGCATCCTCGGCGTTGCCCTTCGGTGCCTGACCGATGGTCTCCAACTTATAGGGATTCTCAACATCGAACCACTCGCCGGTGGAAGCGCCAACGAGCTCGCCATTGATGTATTGCTTGAGTTGTGCCATGGAGGTTTCCTTTCTCGGAAGCTGGCCAATAGAAGTATGATGCCAGACTACCACAAACGGCGTCTGCGCTGTCGGGTCATCTGTAGAGGTTTTTATGCCGGTATCGTTGCCGCCTGGCTCCGCTGTAATCAGGCCGGATGCTGCAAGCCGGTCGTGGAGTGACTTCGGCGGGCTTGGTCATTTGCGTCGAAAGCCGACGACGTCAAAACCCAGGGCTTCGTGGGCTTCCTCGAGCAGGCTGCTGATGGGCAGCTGCTGGGGGCAGAGGGCTTCGCAGGCGCCGCAGCTGATGCATCTGTCGGCGCCGTGGCCCTCCGCCACCAGGCCGCCGCTGTAGGCCAGCTTGTCGACAAAATGCCCCTGTGAGAGCTTGTTGTTGTTGTACATCCGGAAGATGTGCGGGATGTCCACACCCTGGGGGCAGGGCAGGCAGTAACCGCAGCCGGTGCAGCCGATACTGTCCTGCTCCTCAAAGGCGGCCCGCAGCTGGCCGATGAAATCCTGCTCGGCCTCGCTCAGGATGCCGGCCTGGGCATTCTCAAAAATCCGCAGGTTCTCCTGCAGCTGACCCAGTGTGGATGTGCCGGAGAGAATCAGCGTCACCTCCGGCTTGTCGAACAGCCAGCGAAAACACCAGTCGGCCAGGGAGCGCTGTTCGGGGTGGGCGGCTATCAGCTTGCCAACTGCGGGCGGCATGTTCTTGATCAGGTTGCCACCGCGCAAAGGCTCCATGACCACCATCGCCAGGCCGGCGGCTGCGCCATAAAGCAGACCCTCGGTGCCAATCTGCACCTGCTCATCGAGGATGTTCAGCTGGATCTGGGCCATGTCCCAGCTGCAGGCGTCCACGGCCGTCTTGAAGGCCGTCAGCGTGTTGTGCATCGAAAAACCGCGATAGCGGACCTTACCCTTGGCCACCATCTCGTCCAGAAACCCAAAGCCGTCATAGTCCAGCACCCGGCGCCAGTTCTGGTCGTAGAGGTTGTGCAGCAGGTAGACGTCAAAATGGTCGGTACCCAGGCGCAGCAGCTGCTCATCCAGAAAACGCTCCCAGTCCGAGTGCTTTTCAATGCCCCAGGTGTTGGACTTGGTGACCAGGTTGATGCGCTCACGATAGCCGTTGCGCAGTGCCCGGGCCAGGATGGCCTCGCTGTTCTCGTAGACATAGGCGGTATCGCAGTAGTTGACGCCGTGGTCGATGGCGTAGCGCACCATCGCAATCGCCTCATCCTCAGCCTCTGGAAAGCGCATGCAGCCCAGTCCAAAGCGCGAGACCGTCAGTGGTGTCTGCCCGAATTTGACGTATTGCATGATAAATCCCCGCCACCTTTCTGGTTGATGACGGGGATTATTCTACCGCTTCAGCGTGGCTGGTGGGCGCAGACAAGCCCTTCGATACCGGCGTCAGCTGGCCTCAGTCGGCGAACAGGGCGGTGGAGAGGTAGCGCTCGCCAGTGTCGGGCAGGATGGCGACGATCTTCTTGCCCTTGTTCTCCGGGCGCTTGGCCAACTGGGTAGCCGCCCACAGCGCGGCACCGGAGGAAATGCCGACCAGGATGCCGTCGGTGGTGGCCAGGGCGCGGCCGGTGGCGAAGGCATCGTCATTCTCCACGGTGATGATCTCATCGTAGATGCCGGTGTTCAAGACATCCGGTACGAAACCGGCACCGATGCCCTGGATCTTGTGCGGGCCGGGGGTGCCCTTGGAGAGTACCGGTGAGGCGGCCGGCTCCACGGCTACCACGTAGACGTCGTCCTTCTTGGATTTGAGGTACTCACCGGCGCCGGTGATGGTGCCGCCGGTGCCGATGCCGGAGACGAAGATGTCCACATCGCCGTCTGTGGCCTCCCAGATTTCCGGACCGGTGGTCGCCTTGTGGATGGCCGGGTTGGCCGGGTTGACGAACTGGCCGGGGATCACGGCCTTGTCGCCGTACTCCTCCTTCAGCTCGCTGGCCCGCTCGATGGCGCCCTTCATGCCCTTGGCACCGTCGGTCAGCACCAGCTCGGCGCCGTAGGCGTGCAGCAGGTTGCGGCGCTCGATGCTCATGGTGTCGGGCATGGTCAGAATCAGCTTGTAGCCGCGGGCGGCGGCGATGGCGGCCAGGCCGATGCCGGTGTTGCCGCTGGTGGGCTCAATCAGCACGGTGCCCGGGCCGATCTTGCCGGACTTCTCGGCATCGTCGATCATCGCCACGGCGATACGGTCTTTGACCGAGCCGGCCGGGTTGAAGCTCTCCAGCTTGCCGATGATGGTAGCGTCCAGCTCGTTGGCGGTGTTGTAGTTGGTCAGCTCGACCAGCGGGGTGTTGCCGACCAGCTCGCTGATGTTCTTGTAGACTGGCATTTGGACCTTCCTCTCCTACGGGTGTTAATATTGAGCAAATTTATAAGATTAGTAGAGTATATTACCCGAAGCAGTGCTATGCAAGCGTTTTTTTACGGGGAGTTTTGCGGTTGTTTTCCCGTTCGGTTGTTCGGCTGCTAAATCACGAAATCCCAGATGTCGCTCTCGCGGTGGCTGTCCAGGATGTCCTGCAGGCTGAGGTTGTCCAGGTACTCAGCCATCACATCCTCCAGGCCGCTCCAGACATCGCCGCACATCACTGCCACCCTGCGATCGCTGCCCGCCTCGCCGGCGTTCTCCGGCTCGTCGACCGGTGCCAGCCCGCCTTCGGTGGTGCGCAGGATGTCGCCCACCGAGTACTTGCTGGCCGGGCGATTGAGCTGGTAGCCGCCTTGATAGCCGCGGGCGGTGGTGAAGAAGTCGGCCTTGTTCAGCAGCACCATGATCTGCTCCAGATAGGTTTTGGAGATACCCTGGCGATCGGCTACCTCGCGCAGCCGGATGAAGCCATCGTTGGCATGGACGGCAAAATCCAGCATCACCTTCAACGCATATTGACCCTTAGTGGAAACCTTCATGCGACACCTCTTTTCATATCATGCATATAAGTTTACCCGAAAACCAGTTTTTTCGTGCGGTATTCGCTGTCCTGTGGCCTCATTGGCCTATTACCTGCCGTTGTGGCTCGTGGTATCCTTGCTCTGGGACACAAAGGAGGAAAGCTTGAGCAAGCGGTTCTCTCTCAATAAGCCAGTGATTTATTTTCTGGGCCATATGTTTCTGGTGGCCTGGACACAGCTGCTGTATTCCAGCAGTGTTTTGTTATTGCCGCCGGGGCCGCAGCTGTCGCTGGCTATCACCCATCTGTTCTCATCGATTTTTGCCGGCTGCCTGGGCTTGGCCGTTGCGCTACTGGCTTACAAGGTGACGCCGTTGCAACAGCGACGCGAGATGCTGCACCTGATGGGCATCATCGGGGCCGTGGCTACCTGCGGAATCCCATTTGTCAGTTGCGGGCTGATCGACAGCTGGTGGGTCGTAGTCTGCGTGTCTTTGGCAGCGGCAGCGGGCACCTGGCTCAGCGTTGCCTGGTTTGAGCGGTTTGCCGCCCAGGGCGTGCGGGGTGCCTTTATCTGCTACGCCCTGACCTCTCTGTTGGGCAGTTTGCTGTGTTTATTGATTTCGCTGTGTCCGCAACCGGCAGGTATCGTTTGCACGGTGCTCCTGCCCTTCTGCGCTACATTCTCACTTCAGGTTTTTCGCAGCCCAGTCAGCGACCAGCCGGAGAGCTCAGCTGTCAATGCAGCGCCAACAGCAGAGCGTTTCTCCTATCGGCAGTTGTTGGCCAGAACGCCGATGCGGCTGATTCTGGTGGCTGGGATCATATCGTTTTCGCTCGGCGCCATCCGGACCTTGCAATTGCCCGTCGATCCGGCGATGCCACCGGTGGGGGAATGGGCGTTCTCGCTGGTCACCTACACGGTGGCCCTGGCCATTGCCGGTATTTTCGCCTTTCTCTCCTATCGTCTGAACCAAACAATAGCTTTTTATATTGCTATACCTTTGATTGCCCTGGCGGCCATCCTTTTGGCAACCTCCACCGCGGGTCCCGGCCTGGCCAACAGCTCGCTCATCTACATCGGGACCAGCCTGATAACCATCATGGTCTGGCTGCTGTTGGTCGATACGGTTGCCATCCGGGGTGTTCCGGCGGCCTGGTGCTTCGGCATGCTCAGCGCCATCCAGTTTGCCGGCACCTTCATCGGGCAGGTGTTCATCGTGCTGGCGGGAGATAATCGCCTGCTGCTGGCGATGGTGGTGCTGGTGGTGCTATTGCTGGCAGCTTTGGCGGTGATTGGCGAGCGTCGGGTGGTCAGCGAACTGTCGGGTCAGAGCAGAATCGAGGCCAGGGCCAGCAGGCTCTGTGACAGTGCCAACCTCTCACCGCGCGAGCGCGAGGTGTTCATGATTTGGGCGTCCGGCCACAACAGTGCCTATATCGAGCAGAGCCTGAATATCTCCAAGAATACAGTCAAGACGCATCTGGCACACATCTACAGTAAAACCAAAACCACCAACCGCGAGGAGCTGTTGGTTTTACTGGATGAAATTGAACTCTGAAGAGTCTCTATAGCTTGCAAATCAGCAGTTCAGCACCCATCACCCCTGAGGGGTGATGCTCCCATGCGGGCGGTTTAGCCTGCTGGCTGTGATGCGCAGCGCCAAACTATCCCGCAGAATCCATGCAGTTGGGTCAGCAGCTATCCATCAGCTGTTGACTACGAAGACAACGGGAAGAAAGGAGCAATGATGGAGAAGCAACAGCACGTAGATCAGCCTGAGGAGCAGAAGGCGGTGCTGGACAGGCGCAGCTTCCTGAAGGGCGCGGCGTTCGCCGGCGTTGGCCTGGCCGGTGCGGCGACGGTCGGCAGCCTGGCTGGCTGCACACCCTCTACCGGAAGCAGCGGCAGCAGCGGGACTTCCGGTGGCGGCACCTCCGGCGGCGGTGCGACTGGCGGTGCGGTTGGGGTTGGCCCGGATTCGCTGGTAGGCGGCGCAATCTGCCCGGAGGACTGGCTGGGCACGATGCCCGAGGTCAATGAGGCCGATGTCTACGAGACCGTGGACGTGGACATCGTCATCCTCGGTGGCGGCCATGCAGGCACCCAGGCAGCTTGCGCGGCGGCACAGGCCGGCGCAACCGTGGCGGTCATTGAGGCGCAGAACTCGCACGACTACACCTACTATGGCGACGACATCTGCAGCTACAACTCACAGTTCATGATTGACAAGGGTTTCGGCCCCTACGACACCGGCGAGATCGTCTCCGAGTATTGCCGTCGCGGCCTGGGTCGCGTCTCTCCCAGCCTGCTGCGCCTGTTTGTGGAGAATTCCGGCGAGATGATGGACAACATGGTCTCCCTGGTGCCGGAGACCAGCGACATGCTGGACCTGGAAGGCGGCCGCTGCATCATCCAGATCGCCTACGGCAAGGACAATGGCTCGTACTACCCGGTGGAGCAGGGCGGCTACAAGGCCTGGGCCACCACGTTGCAGACCATCGGCACCACCAATCCGGTGCCGCTGATCGAGGATCGCCCGGATATGACCCGTCTGACCGAGATTGAGACCTATGTGATGCGCGAGGCCGAGCGCCTCGGCGCCACCTGGTATTGGGAGCACACCGCCGAGGCCTTGATCATGGACGGCGATGCCGTGGTGGGCGCCTATGCCCAAGGCCCGGATGGCAAGTACCTCAAGCTGAACGCCGCCAAGGGCGTGCTGCTGGCCTGCGGCGACTTCTCCTCCAATCCGGATATGGTCTGGAACCTGCTGGACGACGTCTCGGAGTGGGGCGCCCGGGTGGGCTTGGACCGCACAACGATGATGGGCCCGGGCCGCAACGGTGTAGGCCACAAGCTGGGCTGCTGGGCCGGTGGGACCATGGAGCCGCATCCGCGCCCCTCGATGAACACCATGGGCGGCACGCCCGGCCCCTGGGGCACCTCGGCCTTCCTGATTTTGAACAACGACGGCAAGCGCTTCATGAACGAGTGCATGTCGCAGCTCTCCTCCAGCGCCTGCCTGCGTCAGCCGCTGGGCATCATCACCGCCATCACCGACGCCAAGTTCATGACGACCATCCAGCGGGCCGGCCTCGATCACGGCGCGCCCAACTGGGGCCATCCGCCCACACTGGCCAAGATGGAGCAGGACATGCTGGCTGTTGTTCCGGGGCCGGAGGGCGGCATCGTCACCTCCATCGGCATCATCAATGTGGGCGAGTCCACCTATCCCATCAGCTTTGGCGCAGCGCCGGCTGAGGATGAGGAAGGCGCCGAGGCTCCGGCCGAAGAAGAGGCTGCGGCTGAGGAAGAGGCGCCAGCTGCCAGCATGTTTGCCGTCGGCCCGAATGTCTGGGCAGCCAACAGCATTGAGGAATTGCTGGGTTACCTGGGCTACAGCGGCGCAGCCCTGCAGACCGCAGTGGCCGAGGTCGAGCGCTACAACCAGCTCTGCGCTGCCGGCAAGGATACCGACTTCGACAAGGACAGCGATTTGATGCTGCCCATCGACACGGCACCGTTCTATGGTGCGGTGACCACCAATACCGGCACCACCTCCCC
>JAISUQ010000043.1 GCA_031272005.1 Coriobacteriales bacterium
AGTGTGGGCACCCGGGCACTGTTGCTCGGAAAGATCAAACACGACTATGGCTATCGGCGGATGAGCAGTCCCCAGTACAGTATCCTCAGCGAGGATGATACACAAGGTGGCATCCAGCCGATCTATCACGCCAATTCCGATATTTCCAGCGGCTGGGTCAGGCGTTTCGTCCGCGAAGCCCTGCAGCGCTATCCGGGTTTTACAGACCCAGTGCCAGCCACTTTGCGGATCCAAAGCGCGGTGATGAGCCGCCAATGCGCGCTTCGGGCGGTGCATTTCCCGAGCAGTATGTCACAGGTCAGCGAAGCCCGCCGGCGCCTGGCGTTTGAGGAGGTGCTGTTCTTGCAGCTGCATCTGCTTCAGGCCCGGATGCAGCGGGAGTGTGCCCAACCGGCCATTGCCCATTGCCCGGACGGCCCGCTGCTGCAGGCCCTGATGGCCAAGCTGCCCTTCGACCTGACTGCCGACCAGCAACAGGCCCAGGTGGAGATACTGGCCGATATGGCCGCAGCCAGAAGTATGAACCGATTGCTGCTGGGTGACGTTGGCAGTGGCAAGACTGTCGTTGCGGCCATTGCCCTGGCAGTTGCTGCCGACAGCGGCTGCCAGGCGGCGATGATGGCCCCGACCGAGGTCCTGGCCCAGCAATACGCTTTGAAGATCGGGCCGCTGTTCGACGCGGCCGGCATCACCTGGGATCTGCTGACCTCCTCAACCTCGACAGCACAGCGCACGACGATGCTGCAGCAACTGGCCTCAGGCCGTATCCAGGTGTTGTTCGGCACCCATGCCCTGATTGAAGCCGATGTCTCATTTGACAGGCTCTCACTGGTCGTCATCGACGAACAGCATCGCTTCGGCGTCGCCCAGCGCGAAGCCCTGCGGGCCAAAGGCCCAGGCAGCGATTACCTGACCATGACCGCCACGCCGATCCCGCGCTCTCTGGCCCTGACCATCTATGGCGACCTGGACATCACCACCATCCAGTCCCGGCCGCGGGCCTCTGCCCGGATTGTTACCCACGTCCTGACCCAGCACCAGTTGGGGGAGGCCTACGATGCCCTGCGCCGGACACTGGAAAGGGGAGAGCAGGCCTATATCGTCTGCCCGTTGATTGAGGCCCCCAGCGCTGGTGCCCGGGCAGCTGATCAACAGCACCTGGACAGCGAGCCCGAACAGCTGATTACCGAGTACAGCACCGAGGTCGACCGCGACCATATCACGGCAGCGGAGGAGGAGTTGGTGTTTCTGCGCCGACAAGTCTTTCCCAACGCCGAGATTGCCCTGATGACCAGTCGACTGAAACCTGCGGAGAAGCGTCAGACGATGGACGCCTTCCGGGCCGGTGAGATCGACATCCTGGTTTCGACCACGGTTATCGAGGTTGGCGTGGATGTACCCAACGCCACAGCGATGATTATCCAAAACGCCGATCGCTTCGGACTCTCCCAGCTGCATCAGCTGCGCGGACGGGTGGGGCGTGGCGAGGCTGATGGCGAGGTCTACCTGATTGCCGAAAGCCTGGAAGGTGATGCCGGCGACCGCCTGCGGGCCCTGGAGCAGATCAGCGACGGCTTCCAGCTGGCCGAAAAGGATCTGGAGCTGCGCCAGGAGGGCAATGTCCTCGGTTCGCGACAGCACGGAGCGGCCCTGTTGAAGCTGGTCAACGTGATCCGCGACGCCCGGCTCATTGAATACGCCCACCAACAGGCCCGTCTGATCCTGGAGCAGGATCCGCAGTTGACGGCCCCCGAACATCGTCTGCTGGCCAGCGAGCTGAACCAGATCTTTGCGGGGACAGCGGACTGAGATGCGGATCATCGCCGGAGATTTTCGCGGGCGGAAGTTGCAGGCCGCTGCCGGTCAGGTCACCAGGCCGACCACCGACCGGATTCGCGAAGCCTGGGCCAGCAGCATCAATTCCCTGCTTCACGCCGGGTTATCCGAAACCATTGTCCTGGATGCTTTTGCCGGCAGCGGGGCATTGGGCCTGGAAGCGTTGTCCAGAGGCGCAGCCCGTTGCCTTTTCGTCGAAAAGGAGCGCCGGGCCTTCAACGCCCTGAAGTCCAATGTCCAAGCCTTGCTGGGAGTCGGCAGCCAACGGGGTCAGCTGTTGTGCGCTGATGTGCTGTCGGCTACCACCCTGGCTGCCGTTGCCGGAGGTGGGCCTTACGATCTGGTGGTTCTGGATCCGCCTTACGGCTTGCCGGTTGGCTCAATACTGGAGCTGCTCAGCCGGCTGGCCCGGGTCGGAGCCCTGGCCACCGGGGCTGTCATCTCGCTGGAACGCCGTAAGGCCGACGAAGATGTGCTGGATGGCCAGGTATTATGTCGGGCTTGTTCACCAGCGTCGTTGCATTTGGTATCCTCTAAAGCCTACGGAGGCATCCAGATACGTTATTATCGCTTTGCCTGATTACCCACACCAGCCGGATTGGAGATTGACGACATGAAGACAGCACTTGTGCCTGGTACCTTTGACCCGGTGACGGCCGGCCATATCGACGTCATCGAGCGCTCGGCCCTGATATTTGACAACATCGTGGTGGGTGTGGCGGCCTCGGCGAATAAAGGCGCCGGCCCGATGTTCAGCATTGAGGAGCGGGTAGCCTTTATTCAGGATGCCATCGGACACGTACCCAATGCCCGCGTCCAGGCCTTTGACACGATGCTTGTGGACTTTGCCGTGACCATCGGCGCTCAGGCCATCGTCAAGGGTCTGCGCGTGGTTACCGATTTTGAGTCGGAATTCCAACAGGCTTCCATCAATTACCATATCAATCCAGGGCTGGAGACGGTGTTCATCATGGCCACGCCGGAAAACATGTACCTCAGCTCCTCAATGATCAAGCAGATTTCCAGCCTGCACGGCGATGTCAGTGATTGGGTCACCCCCATGGTAGAGCAAGCCTTACGCCAGCGCTTCGCCAGCCCGACAGATGCGGATTGACAACCGCCATCATGCTGAGAGCGGCACGGTCAGCTGCTCAGCATCTGACGTCCGGCAACATCAAGGAAACGGTTTTGACAGGTTTTTTGGCTGCGAAAAATATTTCTTGCGCTATTTCAGGTAACAATATGGTAAACTTTCAGGTTGCGAGTCCAACAGGGTTCGCATTGGTTTCGCAGTTTTATGGCGCTGGCCGCGTCGAAGACTGTTTGTTATGTGCCCGTCAGGGCAGAAAGAAAGGCAAGACATGGCTGAAGGTACAGTGAAGTGGTTCAACCCGGACAAAGGCTATGGATTCATCTCGAGGGAAGATGGGGACGACTTGTTCGTTCACTATTCAGAAATCCAGTCAGACGGATTCAAGACACTCGATGAGGGAGCCCAGGTCGAATTCGACGTCACAACTGGCCAGAATGGCAAACTGCAGGCAAGCAACGTACGTAAGCTCTAAAGCGGGTAAAGGGATGGATGCTGAAGGCGGCTGGGAGGCCGCCTTTTCCATTTCTGTGCGAATAATCTATGGATGAATTACTATTACATACCTGCTGCGGGCCCTGTGCCACGGTGCCGCTGCTGGAGTTGACGCGGGACTATCGGATCACAGCCTGGTTTGGCAACTCCAACATCCAGCCGCAAACAGAATACCAGCAACGGTTGAGCGCCTTGAAAAGCCTGGCTGAAGGCTCGCAGGTGCCAGTGCTCGAGGACTGCTATGCCCCGGACGACTGGCTGCAGGAAGTGCGCTTCGCGGGTGGCGTCTTTGCTTTGATAGATGGCGACGAGAAGTACGATGAAAACCGCATCGCCCGTCAGAGGCGCTGTCGGGCGTGTTATCGTTTCCGATTCAAAATGCTGGCCCAAACCGCCAAAGCTATCGGTCTGGAGCATATCAGCACGACTTTGAGTATCAGCCCTTATCAGTTCCCAGAAATCATTGCCATGGAACTGGAACAGGCAGCCAGCATCAACGGACTGCAGGCCGTCTATATCGATTTCCGCCCGCAGTTCAGGCAATCCCAGAGACTCGCCCAGGAACTGGGGCTGTATCGTCAGAACTACTGCGGTTGCGGATATTCCCGCCAGGAGGCCGAACTGGAACGTCAGGCTCGCCGGGCAGCGCGGAAGGCCCAGCGTGAGAACAGCTGATTTCGACTATCAATTGCCCGAGGAGCTGATTGCCCAGCACCCGCTACCGCAGCGCGACAGCGCCCGTCTGCTGGTGTTGGAGCGGGCCAGCGGGCGGTTGGAGCACCACCTTTTCAACGAATTACCCAAGCTGCTCCGGCCAGGTGATCTGCTCATCTTGAACGACTCGCGGGTCATCCCGGCCCGCCTGTTCGCAACCAAGGCTTCGACCGGGGCCCGCATTGAGCTTTTCCTGCTGCAGCGGCTGGAAGATGTACCGACAGGCAGCGGGGAGATCTGGCAGGCCCTGGCTCGACCGGCCCGACGCCTGCAGGCGGGAGAACAGCTGTTGCTCGGTGACGGCTTCTGTTGTCGGATAGCTGAATCTGAAGGCCAGGGACTGTTCAAAGTGGTTTTTCCCACTGGCTGCGACGTGTTGAGCGGCTTGGCCCGCTACGGCCAGATGCCGCTGCCACCCTATATCCACAGGCCGGCTGCGGCCGATGATGCTGAGAATTATCAGACCGTCTACGCTTTGCACCCAGGTTCAGTGGCCGCTCCGACCGCCGGGTTGCACTTCAGCCCGCAGCTTTTAGCTGAGCTGCGCGCCACAGGGATTGAAACCGCCAGCGTCACCCTGCATGTCGGCCTGGGGACATTCCGTCCGGTCCAGGCCGAACTGGTGGAGGAGCACCGGATGCATGCTGAGGCCTATACCATCACCGGCCAGACGGCAGCAGCCATCAATTGCGCCCGCCACCAGGGCCGCCGGGTGGTCTGTGTGGGCACTACGGCGGTGCGCACGCTGGAAAGCGCAGTGCGTGCCGCTGCGAACGGCAATGTGGAGGTGGTTGCCGGCAGTTCGACAACCGACATCTTCATCTATCCTGGCGGCCCCGGATTCAGGGTCACCGATGCCCTGATTACCAATTTCCATCTACCTCAGTCCACTCTGTTGATGCTGGTCTGTGCCTTTGCCACCCGCCAGGACATCCTGGACGCCTATGCCGAAGCCATCAACCAGCGTTACCGGTTTTTCTCCTACGGTGATGCTATGCTGATCCTATGACTGTTTTCGACTTCCAGATTCAGGCCAGCGATCCGCTCTGCGCCGCCCGGGCCGGGGTATTCACAACCCCGCACGGCGAATTGCGCACACCGGTGTTCATGCCGGTGGGGACCAAGGCTACGGTCAAGGCCATGACTCCGGAGCAGCTGCGCCATTTAGGTGCCCAGATTCTGCTGGCAAATACCTATCATCTGTTCCTGCGCCCGGGTGACGAGCTGATTCGCGAAGCCGGGGGCCTGCATGCCTTCATGAACTGGGACCGGCCGTTACTGACCGATTCCGGTGGCTTTCAGGTCTTCAGTCTGGCTGATACCCTGAAGCTGAGTGATGATGGGGTCGGCTTTGCCAGCATCGTCGACGGCCAGCGTTTCCACTGGACGCCGGAGGACAATGTCGCCGTGCAGAACCATATTGGCGCCGACATCATCATGCAGTTGGATCAGTGCACACCCTATCCCTGTGAGACGGCGACCCTGCATCAGGCGGTGGTCCGCAGCGCCGAGTGGGCTCGCCGTTGCCGCGTGGCCCACCAACGCCCCGACCAGGCACTGTTTGCCATCGTTCAGGGCGGCACCGACCTCACTGAGCGTCTTCAAAGCGTGCAGCGGCTGCTGGAGATCGACTCGCAGACGGCCGGTTTCCCGGGTTTTGGCATCGGCGGTTATTCGGTTGGCGAGCCGCATCAGCTGATGTTTGAGACACTGCCGGCTGTGGCCCAGGCCTTGCCGGTGGACAGGCCGCGTTATCTGATGGGTGTCGGCAACCCGACGACTTTGCTGCGGGCAGTTGCCTGTGGTGTGGATATGTTCGACTGTGTCCTGCCGACCCGAACCGCCCGCACCGGAACGGTCTTTTCGCACCAGGGGCGGATGAATCTGCGCAACGCCCGCTACAAGAACGATTTCCAACCGCTGGACGACAGCTGCGACTGCCCGACCTGCCAGGGTTTCTCCCGCGCCTATCTGCATCATCTGGTAATGGCCAGGGAGATGCTGGCCAGTGTAGCGCTGACCCAGCATAACCTCCGCTTCCTGCTGCGCCTGATGGAGGATTGCCGCCAGGCCATCTGCACCGGCCGATTCGGGCAGTTGCTGGCGCAATGGGAGAACTCAGCGGCTGTTGACGATTTCTGAGGAGATTTGCTGCAACTTCAGCCAGAATAAAGATATAATCATTGATTGTGTGTTTTTTGGCAA
This sequence comes from Coriobacteriales bacterium, assembly GCA_031272005.1. Lineage (GTDB taxonomy): Bacteria > Actinomycetota > Coriobacteriia > Coriobacteriales > UBA8131 > JAISUQ01. The sequence continues at coordinate 6,341 of JAISUQ010000043.1, forward strand.
TTCTGTCAAAAATGTGACATTCCAGTTGGTTTCGACGATTCAGAGGGGACTCAATGGCCGATCGCAGGTTCAAAGTCAAGAAGCGCCCATCCCAGAAGCGCCCGCATATTGCCTTGCTGGCTTTGCTGGTGGTGTTGGCGGCTTTAGCAATCTTCATGTTCTATCCACCAGCAACCAAGATCCATCAGGGTCTGGATGTCCAGGGTGGCCTGTCCGTGGTGCTCGAAGGCTCCAAGTCAGACGGATCGACAGTGACTGCCGAGGATATGAACATGGCTCAGCAGGTGGTTGAGCGACGCGTCAATCTGCTTGGCGCTTCGGAGGCCACGGTGCAGGTCCAGGGCGGCGACCAGTTGCTGGTGCAGATTCCCGGTCTGGTGGACTCGGCTCAGGCCTTGGATGTCATCGGCCAGGTCGGCGATCTGAAGTTCGTCGATGTGGCCAAGCTGCCTCAGGATGTCCAGGATAACCTGAACAACGGTACCTACTACAGCCGCTCGATGCTGGCGGCCAATGGCAATCTGGCGACCATGACGGATCTGCCGGTCTCCGCCGAACTGTTTGTGGCTTCCAGCGACAGCAGCAGCAGCTATGTACCATGGCAGGAAAGCGAGCGGACCGGCTTTGAGCTGCTGCCAGCCTCGGTCTACTCCAACATCTTCTACGCTTATGCCATCTACGGGCTGACCGATAACCTGCCCTTCATCTCCACCGCCGATCAGCAGTTTGAACCATTGCGAGTCGACCTGAGCGCCGACGACACGGCGATTATCTTCTCGGGTGCCAATATCAGCTCCGTTTCGGTAGCCCGGGAGAATGAGACCAGCGCCTACTATGCGGTCAACATCACCTTGGATGCTTCGGGGGCGATTGCCTTCGCAGACATCACCGAACAGCTTTATCCGACCAACGGTAAGGTGGCCATAGTCCTGGATGGCTACGTGCAGTCCGCTCCGGCGGTGCAGAGCCACATCACGGGTGGGCAGGTGGCTATCACCGGCAGTTATACCGTTGATGACGCCAATTCGCTGCGGACCATCCTGCAGTCCGGTTCGCTGCCGGTGACCTTGGAGGCCCAATCCTCTCAGGTCGTCGGTCCGACTCTGGGCCAGGATTCGCTGCGCGCCGGTGTGCTGGTGGCCATCATCGGACTGATCCTGGTGGCGCTGTACCTGCTGTTCTTCTATCGCGGCCTGGGAATTCTGACTGCCGCCGCCGTAGGCATCTTTGCCATCCTCTATCTGGGCGTGCTGGCCACGTTGTCCTTCTTCAATCAGTTCAGCCTGTCTTTGGCCGGTATCGCCGGTATCGTGCTGTCCATCGGTGTGGCCGCAGACTCCTCGATCCTGGTGCTGGAACGCTTCAAGGAGGAGGTCCGCATGGGCCGTTCGGTGCGCGCCGCCTCCATCACCGGGGTCCGTCATGCCATCGTCACCTCCATCGACGCCGACCTGGTGACCCTGGTCAGCGCTCTGGCGTTGTTCTTCATCTCCATCGGCGCAGTCAAGGGCTTTGGTCTGACCCTGGCGCTGGGGGTCATCTGCGATATTGCCACCATGCTGATCTTCAAAGCGCCGCTGATTCGCCTGTTGGCGCCCGGAATCATCGCCAACAACACTGGCTTCTGGGGCCTGAAGGAGGATGAGGCTGCCGCGCAGGCTGCCGGTGAACTGAAGCGGGGTGTGGTTCATGGCTAAGATCCTCAAACGGGAAGTCAACTTCCTCAAGTATCGCAAGGTCTTCTTCATCATCTCGGCCATCCTGGTGCTGGCCGCTCTGGCTTCGGTGCCGGTACGCTACGCGGCTACCGGTTCCCCGCTGAACTTCGGTATCGAGTTCGTCGGTGGCACTTCCATCAACTTCACCGACACCGGTGAGATCAGCATTGATGAGATGCGCGACAGTTTTGCGCAGGCTGGCGTGGACAACGCCATCATCCAGACCTCAACCGATACCCGGACGGGCACACAGGGCTTTATCGTGCGCATCTCCACCACTGAGGCCTCCGAGGCCACGGCGATAATCAATTCCGTGAGCAACAGTCTGGGGCTGGAATCCACAGTTGTCGAATCCAATACCATCCGCCCAAGCTGGGGCGCGGATGTCACCCGGACTTCAGCGATCGCCTTTCTGGTGGCCATCGTCTTGATCATCGCCTACATCGCCATCCGCTTTGAGTACAAGATGGGCGTGATCGCGGTCGTCACCCTGCTGCACGACCTGGTGATTGTCGTCGGGGTCTATGCCGTGCTGGGCCGGGAGGTGACGCCAAACGTCATCGCAGCCCTGCTGACCATCATGGGCTATTCGCTTTACGATACCGTGGTCGTCTTCCATCGCATCAACGACAATCTGGCCACCACGGCCAGCCACAGCTTCATGACGGTCGCCAACCACTCCATCAACCAGGTCTTCACCCGAACTGTGAACACCACGCTGACCTCCCTGATTCCGGTGGTAGCGATGCTGTTCTTCGGTGGCGAGACCCTCAAGGACTTCGCCTTTGCCATGGCCATCGGCCTGGTGCTGGGCTCCTATTCGTCAATCGCCATCGCCAGCCCGTTGTATGCCCTCTGGAAGCAACGGGAACCGAAGTTCAAGAAGCTGGCCAAGAAATACGGCGAAGGCCTGGATGAGTTCACAGCTGCCGAACAGCTGGGCGGCTGAATCGCCGCATCACCGGGCGCTCCGGCGGCTGAGCTGCTCTGACCGTTCAGCGTTATCTTATACAGAGGCACTCGTCTTTCAGCGGCGGCGGAGTCATTCTCCGTCGCTGCTGGTTTGGGCTGCTGAGCTTGAAGCGGTCATTACCCAGGAGACCAACTCTTCCTCGTTGAAGGACAGGGCGTTGGGGGCAAAGACGACCTCGTTGAGGCCTTCGCCACTGAAGTGCAGAGTGGCGGAGTATTGCTCGCCGGGGGAGAGCTTGCGCACGTCGATGTCATTATCCAAAACCAGGCCGTCGCTGGTCTTGCCGAAATAGCAGTCCACGGTGCTGCCGTCAGCAGCGCGCATCAGCCACTGGGTGGAGTAGACGGAGACATCGGCCTCGGCCTTGTTGAAGAACTGGATGTCGACACTGTAGATCGGTGAACCATCGGCAGCTGTCATATCGCTGCGGACGCTGGTCACGGTGACCAGAAGATTATTGCAGTCTACGGTGGTATTCACCGGCAAAACGTGATAGCTGGCTCCAGCTGGCGCGCCGACGACAATCGGCGTTATCGGCCCGTCAGGCTCCTCAACGCTCTTGGGCAGGAAGTAGCGGATGAAGATGAAGGTGCCCAGGCCCAGCAATACCACCAGCAACAGCCAGAACCAGAGGCGCAGGAAAAACGGCTTGACCGCCTTGCCGCAGTAGGGGCAATGATTGACATTGGTGAAGATGCGGCCGCCGCATTTGCGGCAACGCACCATGTGCCCGCGGAAAGTAGGGGAGATGGGATCGGGATCGGCACTCGGCACAGCCAGGCGCCGGCTGTCGAAACGACCACCAGTATCTGAGAAGTGCCATTGTTTGGACCGCTTGTGGTCTCGTTGCGCCACTCAACCTCCCACTGGATAATAAGCCATAACTTGATATTTTACCTTACAGACACTGGGTAATTCTGGCAGAATAGATTCGATACACTGAAAACGGGACTGGATGCGGGCATATCAAATTGGTCATCGGCACAACAGGAACAGAAAACAGCGTGGCAATCGAAGAAGCGGGAGAGTACAGCGGCCTGTCGCCGCTGACGGCCCGGCTGTTGTCGGCTCGCGGGTTCAAGACTGCCCAGGAGATTGAGGAGTATCTCCACCCCGACCTGGCTCGTGACTGGTCCGACCCGTTGCAGATCCCCGGCATGGCTGAGGCTTGCCGGCGTGTGGTTGCGGCGTTGCGCGACCGGCAGCGCATCATGGTCTTCGGTGACTTCGATGTCGACGGCCTGACGGCCTGTGCCTTGACGGTTCGGGGGCTGCGCAGTCTGGGTGCCGACCCAGACTATCTGATTCCCAACCGCTGGGACGACGGTTATGGGCTGACCGCCGGAGCCCTGGGAAAGATCTTCTCCGCCGACCCTCTGCCGGAGCTGGTGATTACCGTTGACTGCGGGATTACCGCCCGGCTGGAGGTCGAGCAGCTGCGCCAGCGGGGCATCGACGTGGTGGTCACCGATCACCACGAGCCGGGCGATTTGATTCCTGAGGGCATTGCGGTGACCGACCCCAAGCTGCTGCCGACCTCGCCGAGTGTCGTTTTGGCCGGCGTCGGCGTGGCGCTCAAGCTGATTGCTGCCGTTGGTGCCGAGATGGGCCAGGAGCAGCTCTACAACGACCTGATTGACCTGGCAGCCATCGGCACTGTTGCCGACATGGTACCGTTGACCGGGGAGAACCGTTCTCTGGTACACGCCGGGTTGCAACGTCTCAATGACTCACCGCGCCCGGGTATTGCCGCCGCTTTGCCTACCGGCGGCAAACAGCAAAACCCCCTGAGCAGCAGCGACATCTCCTATACCCTGATTCCCCGTTTGAACGCAGCCGGTCGGATGGGGGATCCGCAGCTGGCTCTGCAATTGCTGTTGGATGACAATCCGGTTTCGGCTGGCGTTATCGCCCAGAAGCTGGATGCTTTGAACCAACAGCGCCGTCAGGCCGAAGAGGAGCTGCGGGTGATGGCCATCCGGCAGGTAGAAGAAGGTTTTGCGCGCACCGGCGCCGTCCATCCTCCGGGGATCCTCATCGTCTCCGGACCAGATTGGCATGAGGGCGTACGCGGCATCGTCGCCTCCCGCCTGGTTTCGCGCTATGGCGTCCCGGCGATAGTCTTCTCCGAGGTCGATGGTCTTGCCAAAGGGTCCGGTCGCAGCATCGGCAGCGTCAATCTGTACAAGGCGGTTGAGGACTGCGCCGAGCTGACCGAGCGCTTTGGCGGCCACGAAGCCGCAGTCGGTGTCACTGTCAGTTGCAGCAAGCTGCCGGAATTCATCAACAGAATGCAGGCGTGCATGGCCGCAGCGCCGCTGGAGGATTTCCAACCGCGGCTGCAGGCCGATCTGGAAGTCGGTCTGGAAGAGTTGAGCGTCCAGGCGGCTGGCGAGATCCAGCTCCTGGAGCCATTTGGCCAGGACAACCAACAACCGCTGTTCTCCAGCCCTGACCTGCTGATCAAGACCAGCCGGCGAGTTGGTGGCGATGGCCGCCATCTTTCGCTGCAGCTGACCGACAATCACAGGACGGTGCCGGGAATCTGGTTCAACCCTGAAGACATCGAGAGCTTCATCGACAGCGAGGATCGCTATCACGCATTGTATACGCTGCTGCTGGACGAGTGGCGGGGCAACCGGAGCATCAAGTTGAACATCAAGTCCCTCCAGGGCTGTCTGCAGCGTTGGCGCCAGAGCGCCTTGCGGGCCCCGGAGACCTTGGGTGCGCGGATAGCCAGCCAGTTGCTGCCAGCCGGACGGGAACTCTATCCAGCTCAACAGGAATGCCTGGACTCTCTGAAGCAGGATAGATCGCTGCTGGCTGTGATGGGTACCGGCCGCGGCAAGTCCCTGATTTTTCAGATTGAGGCTATCCGCCGCAGTCTGTTGGCCGAGGAGGTCAGCATCTTCGTCTACCCGCTGCGGGCCTTGATTGCCGATCAGGCGCAGCGGCTGGAGGGTGCCCTGCGGCTGTTTGGTCTGAGCCTGCGGGTCTTGACTGGCGAGAGTAGCGCCGAGCAACGCCAGGAGGCCTATGCCCAGTTGAACAGCGGCGCCTGCAATCTCGTCCTGACCACGCCGGAATTCCTGTTGCTGCACCACCAGCGCTTCCAGGAATGCCGGCGTATCGGTTTTCTGGTCATTGATGAAGCCCATCACGTCCTCACTGAACAGGCTGGAGGTCGCGAGGCCTATGCGCAGCTGGGGCGCTTCAGGGGCTTCTTTCCACAAGCTGCCATCCTGGCCTGTACAGCCACTGCACCGCCGGCGGCGGCCCGGGCCATCTGCCAGGCCCTGCGTTTGGACAGCGTGGTAGTGGATCGTTTCCAGCGTAAGAACCTCAACGTCCTGGACCTGCGAAACTGCGATGAACGCAACGAAGCGCTGTTTGCTGCCCTGAGCCAGGGCACCAAGGCGATAATCTATGTCAACTCCCGTAACACCGCCGGCACTCTGCTACATGACCTGCGCAAACGCTTCCCTGAGCGGGGAGCCCGGATGGTCTTTTATCAGGCCCGCCTGGACCGCGGACAGCGTTTGGAGATCGAGCGGCAGTTCCGTCTGGGAGAGGTTGAACTGATCGTCTCGACATCGGCTTTTGGGGAGGGGATTGATATTGCCGACATCGGCAGAGTGGTGTTGTTCCACCTGCCCTTCAGTGAGATTGAGTTCAACCAACTGGCCGGCCGGGCTGGCCGCAATGGTCAACCGGCCCAGATAGTCCTGCTCTATGGCGAAGCCGATGCCCAAATCAATGAAGCCATCTTCGCCAGCTTGGGTATCGGTGATGCCGATGCGCAGCGGCCAGCTGTCCAACCAGACAGTCTGCCCAAAGATGAAAGTCGGCAGCTGGAGTGCCAAAACGCCTATAATCGCTTCAAGGCTTTCAAGCAATGGGCCTTTACAGCTACTGAGGCCCAGTTACTGGCGCAAATCGTGACACCGATTGACCCGACAGAGGAAAGGCTACAGGCCCTTGATGGTTGACGATCCCATTCAATCCGAAACCCGGCAGGTCGACCTGTCCCTGGACGCCTATGACCGTCTGCGCGAATTGGCTGCCAGTTATCTCCGCAGCAATGAGATCCGGCAGCTGGATAAAGCCTATGAACTGGCCAAACAGGCCCATAAGGGCCAGGTTCGCAAGACCGGTGAGGCTTTCATCAACCATCCGGTGCAGGTAGCCCTGATCCTGGTTGAACTGCGGATGGACGCCGACAGCATCACCGCCGCCATTCTCCATGACACCGTGGAGGACTCCGAGGTCACTTTGGACATCGTCCAGGAGCAGTTCGGCGCGGACGTCCGGGAGCTGGTGGACGGCGTGACCAAGATCACCCAGATCGAAGTGGAATCCTTAAGCGAGCACCAGGCCAACAACCTGCGCAAGATGTTGCTGGCGATGTCCAAGGACATCCGCGTGATCATCATCAAGCTGGCCGACCGGCTGCACAACATGCGCACCCTGCAGGCCCTGCGTGAGGACCGCCGCATCTTCAAGGCGCGAGAGACCATGGAGATCTACGCGCCGCTGGCGCACCGCCTGGGCATCAACGCCATCAAATGGGAGCTGGAGGATCTGGCCTTCTACTACCTGGAACCGGCGCGCTTCCAGCAGCTCTCCAGGATGGTCAAGGAATCCCGCCAGGCCCGCGAGGAATACCTGGGCCGCAGCATCGGCATCCTCGAAGGCGAGCTGGAGAAGCTGGGCATCGAGGCTCGCATCAGCGGCCGCCCCAAGCACCTCTATTCCATCTACCTGAAGATGGCCCAGAAAGGCAAGGATTTCTCGGAGATATACGATCTTATCGCCCTGCGGGTGATTGTGGAGACCCAAAAGGAGTGCTATGCCTGTCTGGGGGCGGTGCACAACATCTGGCGGCCGATGCCCGGGCGCTTCAAGGATTACATCGCCATGCCCAAGATCAATAACTACCGCTCGTTGCATACCACGGTCATCGGGCCGGCCGGGCGCTCCCTGGAGATCCAGATCCGCACCAGCGAGATGCATGCCCAAAGCGAATACGGTGTGGCCGCACACTGGCGTTACAAGGAGGGCAACAAAACCCGGCCTTCGGATGCCCATATCGACGAACTGCTTTCCTGGATCCGTCAGATGATCGACTGGACGGATGACAGCGACGACCCCCGGGAATTCATGGAATCCCTGCGGCAGGGTCTGACCTCATCAGAAGTCTATGTCTTCACGCCCAAAGGCGAGGTCATCAACCTGCGCAGCGGCTCATCGCCGATAGATTTTGCCTACGCCATCCATACCGAAGTGGGCAACCACTGTGTTGGCGCCAAGGTCAACGGCAATATCGTCTCACTGGGCTATGAGTTGCAGACCGGGGATCGGGTGGAGGTCCTGACCCGGGACAGCGCCAGCCCTTCCCGGGACTGGCTGAATATCGTCAAGACGCCTTCGGCCCGCTCCAAGATCCGGGCGTTCTTCTCCCGCATCACCCGTGATGATGACATCAGCCATGGCCGGGAGCTGCTGGGGCATGAGATGCGCAAGAGCGGCCTGGGGATATCTTCAAACCGTTCGGTCAAGGCTCTGAAAGCCGTGGCCGAGGAGTTTGGCCACAGGGACCCGGACGACTTGATAGCGCTGATAGGCGCCGGCAAGGTCAAGGTCAAACAGGTGGCCAACCGGCTGTTGCGCGAACTGGCCAAGGACAGCGACGACAGCGCTGCGGCGGCGGCCGAAAAGCTGCTGGGCCTGAGCGGCAGCACGGTCACCATCATCAAACCCGAACGCGCCACGAACCGCAAGAAGAAGCAGCCTGGTTCGGCCGGTGTGGTGGTCAAAGGGCTGGATGACGTGCTGGTGCGACTGCCGCATTGCTGCAACCCGGTTCCTGGCGACGAGATCATCGGCTGTGTGACCCGGGGGCGGGGAGTGACGGTGCATCGGGCGGATTGCCCCAACGCCGAGTCTTTGAAAAGTACGCCGGAGCGGATGATCAGCGTCTGGTGGGCCGATGACCCCTCGGTGACCTACAAGGTGGAGATCATGGTCGAGGCCTATGACCGTCTGAAGCTGTATCAGGACGTCACCTCAAACTTAAGCGGCAGCGGCGTGAACATGCTGCGGGCCAGTATGGAGGTGCACCGTGACGGCATCGTGGAAATGAGTTTCCTCTTTGAGGTCGGCGATACCAGCAGCATCGAGCGGATCCTGGCCGATCTGCGCAGCGTCGACGGGGTTATCGACGCCCGCCGGATGTTGCCCGGCGAGGCCTCCAACAAACGCAAAGGAGCAGGCAATGCAAGTTGAGACAGTGGTCGTGCCGGTTGCTGGCGATGCATCGTTTTTGATGAACTGCTATCTGTTGAGTGACGAAACTGAACCAGGACATCTGCTGGTGGTCGACCCCGGCGATCAGGCGCAGGCGATACTGGCGGCCATCGGCGAGCGCCAAGTCGAAGGCATCATCCTGACGCATGGGCATTTCGACCACATCGGCGCCGTCCAAAGAGTCGTTGAAGCTACCGGCGCTGAGGTCATGGCGCATACGGACGAGGTCCGCTTCCGTGAGGAATTGGCGGCCTTGGGCAATGGGTCCCCAGGCAATCAGTCCTTTGGCCGTCAGCGGCCGATGCCGGCAGTGCAGAGGCTGCTGACGGATGGCGATCTGGTAGCAGTCGGCCAGCTCTCTCTGGAGGTTGTGCATACCCCGGGACACAGCCCGGGCTCCATCTGCCTCTATGACAGGCTCTCCGGCCAGTTGATTTCCGGCGATACGCTGTTCTTCGGCTCCATGGGCCGCACGGACTTTCCCGGTGGCAGCATGGCCAGCATGCGCAACAGCCTGGCTCGCCTGGCGCAATTGCCGGATGATGTGTCTGTCTACCCCGGGCACGACCGCCCTACCAGCATCCGCCAGGAAAAGCAATCGGGGTATCTATGCGGTTAGCTGCCTGGAGCCAGACCGCCTGGAGAGTCACCGGCCAGGCAGAGAACAATAAGCTGGCTGGACTGATGAGTTGAGCCTGTTGCAGATGAACAGCCGCAGTCTGAA
>JAISUQ010000075.1 GCA_031272005.1 Coriobacteriales bacterium
GTCGAGCAGAGTTGGGCAAACAGCGCCGCCAGTCCGGCGAAGGTCAGGTTGCCGGCCGCCACAGAGGCACCGAAGCACCAGGCGCCGGCGGCATCTATCCCCTCCACTGCAAACGCCGCGATAGCTACAGCCGTTAAGGCTCCGGTGAGCGCATCGGCCACCAATGCCACCAGCAGCACTGCCAACAGGTTGGCGCTGCGCCCCACCGGCAGGGCGGCCAGCATCTCCAAACGGCCTTCTTCTTCATCCTTGCGGGTATGTCGCATCACGAACATGATATTGAAGATCGCCCCGCCGATAATCACCCAAACCAGCAAAAACTGGGCGTAGACCGCCCCGAAGCCCTCGCCATAACTGATGCCCATCATGGCGATCATCGCCGGGTTCTTGAGCATCTCGCGCATTACCTCCTGTGATGCCTCATCACCCATGAAATCGGGCATCATCGGAGCAAAGAAGCAACCCAGCACCACCAAGCCGAGAATCCAGCAGGGTAAGAACAACCTGTCACGCCGCAATATCAGGCGCACGAGGGCGGTGAAATTATGTACAGCAGCCATCACGCACCTCCCCTACTGCCCGGCGTAGTGGCTCATGAACAGCTCCTCCAATGTAGGCGGTGCCGAAGTGAGGTGACAGATGCCCTTGTCGGCCAGCCAGGCCAGGATGGCGGCGGTCTGGCTGTTGTCCATGTCGAAATGCACCGAGGCGCCGTCCGTGCGCAGATTGTAGATGCCTGGCAGCTGCTCCAGGCCGTCGAGCGGCTGTGTGGCCTGCAGGTTGACCTTGTTGCGGGTCAGATGACGCAGCTCATCAAGGGTGCCGCTGTCGATAATCCGACCCTGGCGGATAATCGAGATGCGGTCGCAGAGCTGTTCGACCTCCGAGAGGATGTGGCTGGAGAGCAGCACGCTGCCGCCCCGTGCCTTGACCTCGGCCACGCACTCCCTGAAGACGATCTCCATCAGCGGGTCCAGGCCGCTGGTGGGCTCATCAAGGATGTACAGATCGGCATCTGCGGAGAAGGCCGCCACCAGCGCCACCTTCTGGCGATTGCCCTTGGAGTAGGCACCGCACTTCTTGGCCGGGTCGAAGTCGAAGCGCTCAATCAACTCCTGGCGATACTTGCCGCCGTGCCCCTTGCGCAGGCGCAGGAACAGATCGATGACCTCGCCGCCGGAGAGGTTGGGCCAGAGGTTGACATCGCCCGGCACGTAGGCGATGTCCTTATGGATTGCCACCGCGTCGCGCCAGACATCCTGACCGAAGATGCTGGCCTGGCCGGCATCAGCGCGGATTACCCCCAGCAGCACCCGGATGGTGGTGGACTTGCCGGCTCCGTTGGGGCCGATGAAGCCGTAGACCTCGCCCTTATCCACGCTGAGATCAACGCCGTCGAGTGCCTGGGTCTTGCCGAAGCGCTTCTTCAATCCTGCGGTCTCTAACACTGCCATGCTCGCATCCTCCTTGCATTGGGCAGGGCGGCTGAGTCTTGCCGCCAACTGAGGTTCAAACGCTACCGATAGAACAATTGACGCAACAGCTCGAAATACTCCTCCACCTCACTGGTCAGATTGCGCCAATCCTGCCAGTCGATTTCTGGTGAGATGTCCTTCAGTACATCATTGGAGAGACCCTCACAGACGTAATAGATGATTTTGCAGGCCTGTTGGCGATCCAGCCCCGGCTTGAGCAGTTCGGCATCCAACTGCGAGGTCAATGTGGCCATCATGTCGTAGGAATTGGCGACGGTGCCACCAATCAGCTGTGCCAGATCCTCAGGCAGGGTCTTATCCAGCACAGCCCGCACCAAAAAGGCTGTTTCCCGTGGGTATTGGCAAGCGGTCTTCAGTTTGGATTCCACAGTCTGCTTGAGCAGGTCGAAGACGTCACCGCCAGTGAAATCGGTGGACTGCTGGAGGTCAACTGTCATCAACCCGATGGTGTTGGCCAACAGATAGCGATACAGGCCCGACTTGTCACCAAAATAATGGAACAGCAACCCTTTGGAGATATTGGCCGTCTTGACGATGACATTGGTGGAGGCCTGAGCGAAGTCGCAGACAGTGAACTCCTGATAGGCCGCCTGCAGGATGCGCTGACGCTTTTCGGCCTCGATGCGCTCGAAAGCGCTGTAGTCCCGGGCTCCGGCGATGGCAAAGCGGAAGGCCTGCGTTATATCCAGCTTCTCATCCAAAATGATCCTTTCATTGACCAGCCGGTCAACGAAAGGATAGCACCTTTTGACCACCCGGTCAATACTGCAGCCCGCTTACAAACCGCGACTCCTGTGCCAAGAGTCGCGGCATTACCACTGGATTGCCGGAACAAGTCCGGCAATGACGAACGCGACAACAATGGGGGGGTTCCTCCGGGAATACTGCTTAATCAGCACTTCCAGAGAAACGCAGACTTTCCAGGCGCTCGAAGAGCGTATGGACGTTGGTGAGGAAGTTCTCGGGGGTGAATATCGCGTCCAGCTGTTCCTCGCTCAACGGTGACTGCTCATCGGCGGCTATCAGTTCGCGCAGGCCTGGCCCACTGCGGGCCTGTTGCAGATCCCCCCAAACCTGCATGGCGTTACGCTGGACGATGGCATAGGCATCCTCGCGGCTCAATCCGGCGTCCACCAGGGCCAGCAACACCTTGCTGGAGTAGATGAGCCCGCGGGTGCGCTCCAGGTTGGCGCGGCAATTCTGGGGGTAGACGATTAAGCCGGAGAGGATCCACTGCATCTTGGCCAGGATGTAATCCAGGGCGATGAAGCTGTCGGCCAAGGCCACCCGCTCGGCGCCACTGTGCGAGATGTCGCGCTCGTGCCATAAAGCGACGTTATCCAGCGCCACCTGGGTGTTGGCCTTGATCACCCGCGCCAGGCCACAGACCCGCTCGCAGGTGATCGGGTTGCGTTTATGGGGCATGGCGGAGGAACCCTTCTGGCCCTTGGCAAACGGCTCCTCGGCCTCCAGGCTGTCGGTCTTCTGCAGCGAGCGGACCTCGGTGGCAATCTGCTCCAAGCTGGCCGCGCAGCAAGCCAGGGCGGCCGCCACCTGGGCATGGCGGTCACGCGCCACCACCTGGGTGGAGAGTTGATCGGGTGCCAGCCCCAGCTTCTCGCAGACGTATTGCTCCACGAATGGGTCGATACTGGAGTAGCTGCCCACCGCGCCGCTGATGGCACCGACGGCGATACCCTCACGCGCCTCCAGCAACCGTTGCTGGGCGCGCTTCAAGGCCCAGGCCCAGGCACCGAACTTCATGCCGAAAGCCATCGGCTCGGCGTGGATACCGTGAGTGCGGCCCACACAAAGCACGTCCTTGAACTCCAATGCCCGCTGGCGACAGGTCTCCCCCAGCTTGGCCACGGCAGCCAGTATCAGGTCGAGCGCCTGGGTGATCTGGTAGCACAGGGCGGTGTCGCCCAGATCGGAGGAGGTCATGCCGTAGTGCACCCAACGCGATGGCTTGGGGCTGCCGGCTGGCAGGGCTGCGTCGATGTGCTCGCCGAGATCGGTGAGAAAGGCGATGACATCGTGGTTGGTGACGGCCTCCATTTCATCGATATGCGCCGCATCGAAGGCGGCATGGGCACGAATCCAGGCGGCATCCTCAACGCTGATGCCGCAAGCCCCCAGCTGCGCCTGCGCTTCGCAGGCCAGGACCTCGATCTCCTGCCAGATCCGGAACTTGTTCTCCAGGGAGAAAATCGCGCCCATCTCGGGGCGGGTATAGCGCTCAATCATGACCCGGTCGCCTTTCTTTAAGGACTTTACTGCGGATGGTAAAACAAGTCTGGGCTGAGTCTGGGCTGACTTCGGGCAACAGGACGACCCATCTCAGTGGCGATTTTATCAGATTATGGCACCACCACAGCGTCAAGGCGGCGGTCGTGTGGTTTGACCGGCACGCCTTCAGTCATCTGCACGCTGAAACCGACGCCATAAGCCCGGACGCTGCGCGGCGCCCGCTGCAGATAGCGGTCGTAGAAGCCGCCGCCAAAGCCCAGGCGGTAACACTGCGCATCAAAGGCGATGCCGGGAGTGACGATGACGGCGATGTCCTGCGGCCGGACCTCCTCGTATCCATCCAATTGCTCCGCTGTGACCGGTTCCAGCGGATTGCGCGCCGGGGTTTCGCTGCGTTGCCGGCGCCAGCCATCAACAACGCGATAAAAACCCATTTGGCCTGGCCCGGTGACTATCGGATAGACCACCTGAAAACCTCTGGCTCCGAGCTGGATGGCCAGGATGCTGAGATCCATCTCACTGCCGCGGGCCGAATACAGCGCAATCACACCATCATCAGGACGGACATTATTTGCTA
>JAISUQ010000090.1 GCA_031272005.1 Coriobacteriales bacterium
CCTCCAGCAACAGCAACAGCACCAACAGCAGCACTCTCTTAAACCAGGATGCCCCGGCTAAAAAGCCGCTCTCGGCCGTGCGTGTCACCTTTGTGCTCTGGGTACTGTGGTTTGGCGTCAACCTCGGCTACTACGGGTTTGTGCTCTGGACTCCCAGCCTGCTCAGCGAGCAGGGGCTGGCCCTGACCAAGAGCTTCCAGTACACCCTGATCATGTGCATCGCACAGCTGCCCGGCTACCTGGTGGCTGCCCTGCTGATCGACATCGTCGGACGCAAGCCGGTCTTGACCGTGTTCCTGGCCGGCACCGCCGCCTCGGCCCTGCTCTTCGGCTATGCCGACAGCAGCCTGCAAATCCTGGTGGCCGGCTGCCTGCTGTACTTCTTTGCCCTGGGCACCTGGGGCTGCGTCTATTCCTATACGCCGGAACTCTACGCCACGGCGGTCCGCGGCCTGGGCGTGGGCTCGGCGGCAGCGGTCGGCCGCATCGGCGCCTTCATCGCCCCGATGATTGTGCCGGTGCTCTACAACCACTTCGGCGCCGAAACCGGCTTCGCGGCGGTCTTCTTTACCCTGACCATCGTCTTTGCCCTGGTGGCTTTAGTGGTCGGCATCTTCGGCATCGAGACCCGCGGCCGCGAGTTGGAGTAACGCGAGTTGGAGTAACGCGAGACATTGCAAGCCGGATGGGCGGGTTTGAAACCTGCCCCTGCGCAAACTGCCAGAGTTGAATCCAATCAGCGCTTCTCCAGCCCCAGCAACTGCGCTGCGTTGTTGTAGAGGATGCCGCGCAGCTCGTCATCATCGAAGCCGATGTGCAGCAGATAATCCAGGTCGCGCTGTTCATCGGCCCAGGGGCCGTCGGTGCCGAAGAGGATGCGGTCGCAACCGAAGTCCCGAGCCAGGGCCAGCAGGTGCTCATCCGGCATCAGGCCCATGGTGTAGGCCAAATCCAGATAACCCGGCCAACCCCGTTTGAAGTCCGGAAACTGCTGGAAGTTCGGCCGCCCGCCCAGATGGGCAAAAACGAAGCGCTGGTACTGGCCGTAATCGCGTTGCGCAAAGAGCGCCGCAAAATCGGCCAGGGTACCGCGAGCCGCATTGGTGGTGCTCATCGGCTTGTCCTCGGCGTCGAAGTCCATCCCCGCCCCCGCGTGGAACAGGATGACCATCTCCGCATCAATAGCCGCATCATAGATGGGGAACATCCGCGCATCCTGCGGTTTGAAGCCCTGCATGATGGGATGCAGCTTGATGCCCCTGAACCCTTCCCGCGCTGCGCGTCTCACAATCCCCGCAGCATCTTCACAAGCCGGATGGACACCGGCAAAGGGGATAAAGCGGTCGTGGTAGAGCAGTGGGCGGAGAAAATCGTTGGCCGCCACTACCTGCGCCGGCTTGGTGGGCACGGTCAGCAGCACGCTCTTATCCACACCGGCGGCGTCCATATGCGCCAACCAGGCGGCAACTGTGCCGTCTGTGCCAATCAGGATCGGAAACTTGCTAAAGGCCGCCATGACCCGGGGCGCCAGTTTCTCCGGATAAACGTGGACGTGGAAGTCGATGACCGGCGTAGGCCCGGTTGTCAGTTGAATAGTCATGGGAAACAGTATAAACGATGCGAAAAGCCCCGCCGGGGAGGGAGGAGCGGGGCTTTTCCAAATCTGTGGATTTGAGTGGGTGCGGGCCAGCTCAAACCATGTTGTCCAGGGACGACGCCCCTGTACTGTATAGATTACCGAGAGTTTGCATTCAGCGCCAGTACCGTCCATCCGGACGAACGTCCAATTCCCTGCTCGATGTGTGCTATACTAACCAACAAGGTGTTGGGTAACGCTCAAGTTGTTGGGATTTTGGGAGGTTCTTATGGCTGAGGCTGTGGCCGAGGCGATGGCTTTGGCGGCTGCCGCGAACGCTGGGGCAAACGTTGAGGCAAACGCTGAGACAAACGCTGAGACAAACGCCGAAACCAACGCAGACCGCCGCTCCCTGCGCAGCCGCCGGATGCTGCGCGAGGCCTGCGCCGAGCTGATTGCCGAGCGCGGGCTGGACGGCTTCTCCGTAGGCGAGCTGACCGAGCGCGCCGACCTCAACCGCGGCACCTTCTATGCCCATTACAAAGACCTGCCAGACATGCTGGCCAGCCTGGAAGCCGAGATCATCGACAGCCTGGCCAGCCTGCGCCCCAAGCTACAGGCCGTGCCGCTGGGCGAATTACTGGCCTTCACCCGCAAGGGCCAGCCGCCCGCCGTCACCGTGGAGCTGTTCGACATCCTGCGCCAGCACGGAGCCCTGCTCAGGGTGCTGCTCTCCCCCACCGGCGATGCCGGCTTCCAGGCCCGCCTGCGCGACCGTCTCTGCACCGACCTGATTCGCTCCGTGCTGCACGACAAATACACCCGCCAGCCCAACGCGCTGACCAACTACTACATCGCCTACTACGCCGCCGCCCTGCTCGGCCTGATCTGGCGTTGGCTGGACGGCGGCATGGCTGAGGACTCCCAGCAGATGGCGCGCATCATGCTCTCCATCATGTTCCTCAAACCCGGCGACCCCATCGAGCTCAAAGGTGGTGCAAAGAAATGACTGCGGAGAAGACCAGCAACCAAGAGCAGCAGTTGACGGAGAATACCGCCGCTTTGCCAGCAACAACACAACCCCTGGCTTTGGGTATCGACGTTGGTTCCACCACCGTCAAGCTGGCGGTATTGGACGCCAGCAAGAGCATCATCTTCGCCAACTACCAGCGCCATCATGCCGACATCCGGGCGACCATCGCCGAAATCCTCGGCGAGGCGGCCGAGCGCTTTGGCGACACGCCGATGACCGTGGCCATCACCGGCAGCGGCGGGCTGCTGCTGGCGCAATGGCTGGAGTTGGAGTTTGTGCAGGAAGTCATCGCCTCCAAGACGGCCGTGGGCGCCTTCATCCCGCAGACCGATGTGGCCATCGAGCTGGGCGGCGAGGACGCCAAGATAATCTACTTCGACCGCGCTGACGCAACTGGAGCGACCAGCGCATCGGGCACAGATGCCGATGCGCCCACGAGCGCTGAAACTGCCTCCGCTGCGCCCGCTGAAGCCGCCCAGCCCTTCCGCAGCATCGAGCAGCGGATGAACGGCACCTGCGCTGGCGGCACCGGCTCCTTCATCGACCAGATGGCCACCCTCTTAAACACCGACGCCGCCGGTTTGGATGTGCTGGCCCGCGACGCCTCCATCATCTACCCGATTGCCTCGCGCTGCGGCGTCTTCGCCAAGACCGACGTTCAGCCGCTGCTCAACGAGGGCGCCCGCAAGGAAGACATCGCCGCCTCCATCTTCCAGAGCGTGGTCACCCAGACCATCTCCGGCCTGGCTTGCGGGCGGCCGATCCGCGGCAACGTGGCCTTCCTCGGCGGCCCACTGCAATACCTCCCCCAACTGGAAAAACGCTTTGTGGAGACCCTCAACCTCACGCCTGAGCAAACTATCAAGCCGGCCGACGCCCACCTCTTCGTGGCCTGCGGCGCAGCCATCGCCGGCGCCCAGTTGGCGGCGGAGAACACCGCAGCCGCAGCCAGCAGCACGCCCGCCGCTGCCGATGCATCCTCAGCCGCCGCTTGCGATGCCTCCGCAACCGCTACCCCCGCAGACTCCGCAACCGCCGCTACCCCCCGCACCGTCAGCCTGCCCAGCATCCTGGCTCGCCTGACGGCCCTGGGAGCCACCCAGGGCAGCGAGGTCGTGCGCCTGGAGCCGCTGTTCGCCTCACCGCAGGAATACCAGCAATTCAGCCAGCGACACGCCCGTAACACCGTGCCTAAAGCCAGCCTGGCCAGCTACCAGGGCACCGCCTTCCTCGGCATCGACGCCGGCTCCACCACCTTCAAGGCCGCACTGATCGGCGCCGACGGCCAGCTGCTCTGGCAGTATTACGCCAACAACAAAGGCGACGTCCTGGCCGCCGCCAAGAAGGCCATCGGGGAGCTATATAGCGAGCTGGGTAGCATCAATATCGGCCACACCACTGTCACCGGCTACGGCGAAGGCCTGCTGTTGGAGGCGCTGCGCTGCGACTCCGGCGAGATTGAGACCATCGCCCATCTGCGCGGCGCCCAGCAGCTGTTGCCCGAAGTCGATTTCATCTTGGACATCGGCGGCCAGGACATGAAGTGCTTGAAGGTCAAAGACGGCGTCATCGACCACATCATGCTCAACGAGGCCTGCTCGTCAGGCTGCGGCTCGTTCATCGAGAGCTTCGCCGTGTCGCTGAACATGCCGGTGGAGGAGTTCGCAACGGCGGCCACCCAGGCCCAAAGCCCGGTCGATCTGGGCAGCCGCTGCACGGTATTCATGAACTCGCGGGTCAAGCAGGCTCAAAAGGAAGGCGCCTCAGTGGGCGACATCTCGGCCGGTCTGTCCTACTCGGTGATTAAGAACGCCCTGTTCAAGGTGATCAAGATCCGCGACCCGCGTGATGTGGGCCAGCACGTGGTGGTTCAAGGTGGCACCTTCCTCAATGATGCTGTGTTGCGGGCTTTTGAGAAGCTGCTCGGCCGCGAGGCTGCGCGGCCAGACATCGCCGGCACCATGGGCGCCTGGGGCGCCGCCCTGCTGGCACGCGACCGCTGGCATACAGCGCAGGCGGATCAGGCAGCGCAGGCGGATCAAGCCGTTCAGTCAGCGCAGGCTACTGGCGAGCCAACCGCGCCTCTTACCACCCTCCTGCTGGCCAACGAGTTGGCAGCCCTATCCCCCGAGCATCGCACCACCCGTTGCGGGCTGTGCTCTAACAACTGCCTGCTGACCATCAACAGCTTTGGCCGCGACCCAAAGACCGGCCGCCAGCGCCGCTTCATCACCGGCAACCGCTGCGAGAAGGGCGCCGGCGTGCGCACTGAGGGCAGCGACCTGCCCAACCTCTTCACCTGGAAGATCGACCGCCTGTTCAATGGCAGCAAGGATAACCCCTACGTCCCACTGACGCCTAAGGAGGCCAGCCGCCCCACCGTTGGTCTCCCCCGCGTCCTTAATATGTACGAGAACTACCCGTTTTGGTTCACCTTCTTCAAACGCCTGGGCTTTGCCACCGTGCTCAGCGAGGAGACCCGCAAGTCCACCTACGAGGCCGGCATCGAGTCGATGCCCTCCGAAAGCGTCTGCTACCCGGCCAAGCTCAGCCACGGGCATATCATGGATCTGCTCTCGCCTGAGCATGCCTGCGAACTCATCTTCATGCCCTGCATCCGCTACGAACGCCAGGAAGACCCCGGCAGCCCCAACCACTTCAACTGCCCGGTGGTAGTCAGCTACCCCGAAGTGATAAAACTCAACGTCGAGGAACTCGGCTCTGTCGCCTTCCTCAACCCCTTCCTGCCCTACGACAACCAGGAGCGCTTCGTGCAGCGCGTGGAGGAGGAACTGCGCGCCTACTTCGACACGCACCCCAAGGCCAAAGGCAGCATGCCCAGCCGGGCCGAGATTGAGGCTGCCACCCAGGCGGCCTGGGACGAGGACGCGGCCTTCAAGCACGACGTCCGCCAGGCTGGTGAGCAGGCCCTGGCCTGGCTGGATGCCAACAAAGACAGCGGTGCCCACGGCATCGTATTGGCCGGTAGACCTTATCATCTTGATCCGGAGATAAACCACGCCATCCCCGAGCTGCTGGCCAGCTTCGGTCTGGCCGTACTGACCGAGGACAGCGTCTCGCATATCATCAAGCCCGATCGCCCCTTGCGGGTGGTCGACCAGTGGATGTACCACTCCCGCCTGTACGCCGCCGCCAAGCTGGTCACCTTGCGCAGCGACCTGGATTTAATCCAACTGAACAGCTTCGGCTGCGGGCTGGACGCCATCACCACCGACCAGGTGCAGGAAATACTGGAGCCGGCCGGCAAGATCTACACCGTGCTGAAGATTGACGAGGTCTCCAACCTCGGCGCCGCCCGCATCCGTGTCCGCTCCCTGCTGGCCGCCCTGCGCGAACAAAAAACCAGCGCCAAAACCGGCCAGCCATCCTCTCCCCCTCATCTCTCCACCGCCATCCGCAAACCCTCCTATACCAAGGAGATGAAGGAGCAGCGCTACACCATCCTCAGCCCCCAGATGGCGCCGATCCACTTCGAACTGCTGGTCAAGATCTTCGAGCACGCCGGCTACAACCTGGAGTTGCTGCCCAGCGTGGACCCCGGCGCCGTGGAGGCCGGTCTGAAATTCGCCAACAACGACATCTGTTATCCTTCCATCCTGGTCACCGGTCAGATCATGAATGCCGTGCTCAGCGGACGCTATGACCTCGACCGCACTGCCGTCATCATCACCCAGACCGGCGGCGGCTGCCGGGCGACCAACTACATCGGCCTGATCCGTAAGGCTCTGCGCGAGGCCGGCTACCCGCAGATCCCGGTCATCGCCCTCAGCTTCCACAACATCGGCGGTGAGAGCAACCCCGGCTTCTCCATCACAGCGGGCATGCTGCGCCGGGCCATCTACTGCTTCTACTATGGCGACCTGCTGATGCAATGCCTCTATCGCACCCGGCCTTACGAGGCCACACCCGGCAGCGCCAACGCCCTGTTCCGCAAGTGGATGGACTTCTGCGGTCAACAGATGCCTGGCGTCAACTACCGCAGCTTCAAGCGCACCGTACGCCAGATAGTCAAGGAGTTCGACACTTTACCGCTGGTCAACGACCGCAGTAAACCGCGGGTCGGCGTGGTGGGCGAGATACTGGTCAAGTTCCATCCCACGGCCAACAACGGCATCGTCGAGGTCATCGAGGCCGAGGGCTGCGAGGCGGTGGTGCCTGGCCTTACGGAATTCTTCCTGTTTGGCATCTCCAATGCCCTGTGGCAGCGCCAGGAATTGAGCAAATCGGCCAAATCGGCCTTTGGCTCGCGACTGGCCATCAGCGCCCTTAACCGCATCCGGCGGCCGATGAACGCCGCGCTTAAGGCCTCGCAGCGCTTCGAGCCGGCCGCCAGCATCTATGAGCTGGCCGATTTTGCCCGCCCCATCCTCTCGCTGTGCAACTCGATGGGCGAAGGTTGGCTGCTCACGGCGGAGATGGTCGAGCTTATCCACTCCGGCACTCCCAACATCGTCTGCACCCAGCCCTTCGCCTGCCTGCCCAACCATGTCACCGGCAAAGGCGTCATCAAGGAGCTGCGCCGCCTCAACCCGGCCGCCAACATCGTCGCCGTAGACTACGACCCCGGCGCCAGCGAGGTCAACCAACTGAACCGCATCAAACTGATGATCTCCATCGCCAAGGACAACTTTTCGGCTCATTCGGCTGAGATTCAGCACAGTTTAAGGGATTTGTGAGAGAATATAGGTTTGTGTTTTCAGACATGTTTCTGGGACTTGAGGAAAGGTTTGGCATGAGTCATTCGAGGATTATCAGGACGATTGCGGCAATGGTGCTGGTGGTGGCGCTGGCGCTGCCGTTTTCTGGCTGTACGGGCAGCAACGCTGTGGATCTGGGGCCGGTGGCGGCCACTGTGCGCGGTACCGACATCTACGAGAACGAGATTGCCAAGCGCATCGAGTTCTACCGTACCGATACCTACTCCGGGGAGGTGATGGACGACGCCACCTGGGCTTACACGCTGAAGACCAACGGCTACACACCGGAGACCCTGCGGGAGTTCGTGATTCGCGACGTCTTTGCCCTGCCGGTGCTGATCTTGAGTGAAGCCGAGGCCGCCGGCATCACGCCGGACACCACAACCATCGACGACCAGATTGCCGAGCAGAAGGCCGCCTACGCCTCCACTGAGACCGGCTGGCAGGAATGGTTGGAGGCCAACTACTTCCTCAGCGAGGACGCCTACCGCAAGCTGTTGCTG
This sequence comes from Coriobacteriales bacterium, assembly GCA_031272005.1. Classification (GTDB taxonomy): domain Bacteria; phylum Actinomycetota; class Coriobacteriia; order Coriobacteriales; family UBA8131; genus JAISUQ01. The sequence continues at coordinate 7,831 of JAISUQ010000090.1, forward strand.
GCCGAGAACGTCATCCAGCCGCTGCTGGACGCCAAGGTACCTACGGCAGTGCCTACCCAGGAAGAGATTGATACCTACATCGAGGAAAATGCCTCCTCCTATGCCGGCAAGCGTCTCTCGGTGATTTACTTCCCGCTGGAGGTTGACCCGGTGGTCACGGCTGCCGAGGAGGCCGAGACGGCCGCGTTGAGCGCTGAGGCCACTGCCGCCGCCGAAGGCGCCACCGAGGACGACATCGCCGCAGCTACCACCGCCCGTCAGGCTGCCGATGAGGCCGCCGCCGTGACCCCCGATGCCACGATTGCCGCCAACAATGCGGCAACCCGCACCAAGGCTGAGGAGGTGTTGGCCGAAGCCCAGGCTGAAGGCAGCGATTTCGCCGCCCTGGCCGATGCCAACATCAGCGACGCCTATCCCACCAAGGAGGGCGGCGACATCGGCTGGGGCGCAGCCTATTATCTCCCCACCGAATGCTCCACAGTCGTTGAGACCATGGCCGCCGGCGAAGTCTCCGACCTGATTGAGACCGACGACGCCATCTACATCATCAAGGCCACCGAGGAGTACGTGGCTCCGGAGACGGAGACCGAAGCGGAAGCCGAAGCCGAGGCCACCGAGGAGGCCACCGACGAAGCTGCCGACGAGGAAGCAGACGAAGCTACCGAGGAGGAATCCAACTTCGATCTGGCCGCCGTACCCGAGAGCCTGAAGACCCAACTCACCGAAGACCTCGTCGAAGAGCAGACCTATGAGGACCAGCAGGCCTGGATGGAGGAGCTGAGCAATTCCGACGAGATCGTGATTAACCCCATGCCGACCGGCCTGGCCTATGCCGTGGACATGACCCTGGCCGAGGTGCAGATCACCGACACGGTGGTCGGTGAAGGCGCCGCCGCCCAGACCGGCGACCTGCTGGAAGTCAAGTACACCGGCATGCTCGAGGATGGCACGGTCTTTGACTCCAACGTGGTGGGTACCGTCAAATCCGACGGTACCACGGTCACCGACGATCAGACCTTCCTGGTCACGCTGGGCGAAGGCTCGGTCATCACCGGCTGGGAGGAAGGCCTGATTGGCATGCAGGTCGGCGGCAAGCGCACCCTGGTCATCCCCTCGGCGCTGGGCTACGGCTCCAGCGGCAGCGGCGGCGTGGACGATGACGGCGACGGCGTCTATGATTCCTACACCATCCCGCCGGGTGCTACGCTGACCTTTGAGATTGAATTGATTTCCCTTAACGGCCTGGGCGCTGATGGCCTGCCGTTGGTCAACAGCAGCACCGACGAGGGCACCGAGGGCACCGAGGGCACCGACAGCACAGACACCGGCACCGAGGGTGCCACGGAATAACAACCGCAGCACAGGCAGCGCCGTCCCTCTGCGGGCGGCGCTGCTCACAGTTTGGATAACGCCTGAAAGAGGTTCAGTTGGCCAACGAGATGACAATGGGAAACGCCGCCATCGCCCTGGCAGCACTGAAAGCCGGAGTCAACGTGGCCTGCGGCTACCCCGGAACACCGTCCTCCGAGATCATCGAGACGCTCAGCGCCCGCAACCCGGGCGGCGTCTACGTGGAGTGGTCGGATAACGAGAAGGTCGCCCTGGAGCTGGCGGCTGGCGCCTCGTTTTCTGGCGCCCGCAGCATCGTCACCATGAAGCTGGTGGGCCTGAATGTGGCCGCTGACGCCCTGATGTCGTTGCCTTACCTCGGTGTCACCGGCGGCCTGGTGCTGGTGGTGGCCGACGACCCCGGCCCCATCTCCTCGCAGACCGAGCAGGACACCCGCCAGTTCGCGGCCTTTGCCAAGGTCCCCTGCCTGGATCCGGCCACGCCGGAGGAGGCCTACCAGATGACCCTGGCCGCCTTCGAGCTCTCCGAACGCCATGGCACACCGGTGCTCGTTCGCCCCACCACCCGCATCTGCCACAGCTCCATCGCCCTGGATCCCGCCTTCGACTACCAACCGCATCCGGTGGCCGGCTTTGAGCGCGGCTCGCGCTGGGTGGTCTTTCCGCGTCGGGCCTACCAGGGCCATCTGGAGATACTCGAGCGCCTGCCCCAGGTCATGAGCGAGTTTGCTGCCAGCCCCTTCAATGCCATCCTGAACCGGCCAGCTACCGGCGGCGCGGCGGCACCGGCAGCGACCCCTGTGGGTATCGCTGCCGGCGGCATCAGCTGGGCCTACCTGCTCGATGCGCTGGCCCTGCAGGACGCAGAACAACAGGCCGCCCTGCCCGAATTGCGCCTGCTCAAGGTGGGCACACCTTTCCCCTTCCCTGATCAGCTGGCTGCCGATTTTTTGACCGGCCTGGGCGAAGTGCTGGTCTTTGAGGAGCTGGAACCCTGGATCGAAAACGAGCTGACCCGGGTGGCCGGAGCCTGCCACCTGCCCGCCATAATCCAGGGCAAATTGACCGGACACACCACCCTGGCTGGCGAGAACACCGTCACCGCCATCCGCGACCAGCTGCTGGGCTTCTTCTCCAGCAGTCAACCCGCTGCTGCCAGCACTCCGGCAGCAGCAACCAGCGCCCAACCCACAGTTAACCTGCCCGCCCGGCCGCCGATCCTCTGTGCCGGCTGTCCGCATCGGGCATCATACTATGCTATTAAGCGAGCTATGCGCGGCAAACCGGGCGTCTACTGCGCCGACATCGGCTGCTACACCCTGGGCAACGCCATGCCGCTGGACATGGTGGACACCTGTGTCTGCATGGGTGCCGGCTTCACTGTGCCCCAGGGCATGGCCCGTGTGCAACCGGATAAGGTGCACTTCGGGCTGATGGGCGACTCCACCTTCTTTGCCAGCGGTCTGACCGGCGCCGCCAACGCCGTCTACAACCAGACCCGGGTGATCCTCTGCGTGCTGGATAACCGCATCACCGCGATGACCGGCGCCCAGCCCCATCCCGGCACCGGCATCCGGATGAGCAGCGACGCCACACCCGCAGACGCCGCCAACGCCCTGGATGCAGCTGCGATTCTGCGGGCCATGGGCGTCAGGCAGGTCCAGGAGGTCAATCCCTTCGAGCTTCAGGCGACCATCGAGGCCATCCGGGAGGCCGTGCGCTTCGTCAGCGAAGGTGAGCCTCAAGGTCCCAGCGCCATCGTCTTCAAGGCTCCCTGCATCACCGTCAGTAAACCCCAGCCGGCCCCGGAGGTCGACCAGGGCAAATGCACCCGTTGCAAACTCTGCATCAAGGCCATCGGCTGTCCGGCCATCGTGGTGCACAAAGGCGACGTTGTCATCGACCAGCAACAGTGTTACGGCTGCCATCTCTGCGAGCAGATCTGCCCGCAAAACGCCATCGGAGTACCCTCATGAGCACCCCAAACTCCACCGCCGCCATAACCGCCTCTGCCACCGCTACCACCGCTACCACCGCTTCCGCCGCTTCCGCCCAGGCGCTGGACATCGTCGTCGCCGGCGTCGGCGGCCAGGGCACCGTGCTGGCCTCCAAACTGCTGGCCCAGGCCGCCCTGCAGCAGGGCCTGCCGGTGCGCACCGCCGAGACCATCGGCATGGCCCAGCGCGGCGGCAGTGTGCTCGGTCACGTGCGCATCGGGGAGAGCATCGCCTCGCCGCTGGTGCCCCTCTCCGCCGCCGATCTGATTATCGGCTTCGAGCCCGGCGAGACCGTGCGCAGCCTGCCCTATCTGCGCCCCGGCGGCAATGTGGTCACAGCCATCAAGGTCGTGGAGCCGGTCACCGCCACTTTGAGCGAGCAGCCCTATGACGGCAGCGCCGAGCTGGCTTATCTGCGCGAGCTGGCCACCAGTGGCAGCATCTCCCAGCTAATCGAGGTCGACGGCGAGGCCGCCACCGCATATCTCGGCAGCTCCAAGGTCCTCAATGTGGTTCTGCTCGGCGCGGCCAGCGCCATCCTCCCCGCCGGGCTCATCAGCCTGGCTGCCCTGGAGCAGGCCATCGAGACGCTGGTCAAGCCGCAGTTCATCGAACTCAACAAACGGGCTCTGGCTTACAGCCCCAGCCACGGCAAACTGGCGTAGAATAGAAGCCGGCATCCGCATCACCATTTCTTTGGAGGAGAAGACCCATGACCCCAGAGGCTTTAGCTGCAATCCAGCGCGTCCTGGCCACCATCAAGGAGGCCTCGCCGTTCTACTCCCGCAAATACGCCGACCTCGACCCGCGTGACGTCAAGAGCCAGGCCGACTTCGAGCGCCTGCCCCTGACCACCAAAGACGACCTGCGCGACGCCTATCCGCTGGGCCTGGCGGCAGTACCGGCCTCGGAGATCGTCCGCATCCACTCCTCCTCCGGCACCACCGGCACGCCGGTGATCATCCCCTATACCGCCCGCGACGTCGACGACTGGTCCACGCAATTCGCCCGCTGCTACGAGATGGCCGGCATCACCCGCGACGACATCATCCAGATCACCCCCGGCTACGGCCTCTGGACCGCCGGCATCGGCTTTCAGTTGGGGGCGGAGAAACTCGGCGCGATGGCCATCCCTATGGGGCCGGGCAATACCGACAAACAGCTCCAGATGATGATGGACCTGGGCTCCACGGTCATCGGCGCCACTTCCAGCTACGCCCTGCTGCTGGCCGAGACCATCGCCGAGCGGGGCATCAAGGACAAGATCAAGCTGCGCAAAGGCGTCATCGGCTCGGAGCGCTGGGGCGAGAAGATGCGCGCCCGCATCGCTGATGAGCTGGGCGTGCGGCTGTTCGACATCTACGGTCTGACCGAGATCTACGGCCCGGGCATCGGCATCAACTGTGATCTGCAGCCGGCTATGCACTACTGGGATGATTACCTCTACTTCGAGATCATCAACCCCAACACCGGCGAGGTCCTGCCCGAAGGCGAGGCCGGCGAGCTGGTCATCACCACGCTGAAGAAGGAAGGTGCGCCGCTGATCCGCTACCGCACCCACGATCTGACGCGTATCGTGCCCGGTGAGTGCCCATGTGGCAGCCGCTACCCGCGCATCGAGACTCTGATTGGCCGCTCGGATGACATGATCAAGGTCAAGGGCATCAACATCTTCCCCGCCCATATCGAGGAAGCCCTGGCTGTCACCGAGGGTGCCTCCAGCGAGTATCAGGTGATGATCGACCACATGAACGGCAAGGATATCATGACCGTCTTCTTCGAGACCGGCTCACCGGAGGAGCACCGCCCCTACATAGAACTGGCTTTACATAAAGCTATCAAAGATAAGCTGTCCCTGAGCGTGGTGCCCAAGGCCGTCGACCTCGGCGACCTGCCCCGCTCCGAGAAAAAGAGCAAACGCATCTTCGATAACCGCTACTAAGCTGCAATCGGCGCGGTTGGGGGTGCGGCTGGGGGTGCGCCCTGTTGTTCGCGGATCTTGCGGTTCAGGCGCCGGATTTCAAACGCCATGAAGCAAACTGAGGTCAGGCAGCTGATGACATCCGCCACCGGATAGGCCGAATAGACGCCGTCCAGCGGCTGGGCGCCGGGGATGATGTGCACTATCAACACCGGCATCAGATAAATCAGCGGTATCAGGTAGAGCACCTGGCGCGTCAGCGACAGAAACATCGCCTTCAGCGGCTGCCCGGTGGATTGGAAGTAGTTGCCGCTGATTACCTGGACACCCATCAACGGGATGCAGAACAGCTGGACCTTCAACGCCAGCACGGCAAAGTCCATGTACTGCCCCTCAACATTGAAGATGCCCATGATCTGTGTTGGGAAGATATGGATGATGGCGAAGAAAATCACCCCGATGACCATCGACCAGATAATCGCTACCTTAAAGGCTGCCTTGACGCGATCGTAGTGCGTCGCTCCATAGTTGAACCCGAAGACCGGTTGAGCGGCGATGGCTACGCCCAATACCGGGAAGAACGAAAACGAAGCCACCCGCCCGACGGTGCCCAGAACCGCCAGCGCCCCCTCCGAGCCGATGGCGTGGATGGCGCCGAGGCTGGCAATCTGATGGTTGACCAGTAGCATAATCCCCGAGTTGGCCAGCTGCAATACGAAGGAAGCCGAACCCAGAGCCAGGATATTGCGCATCAAAGGCCAGTCCGGGGGCATGTTCTGCAGGCGCAGCCGGAAGGGCACATTTTTGGAAAAGGCGAAATACCAGAACATCCAGGCCGCACTGGCCGCCTGGCCGATGACGGTCGCCCAGGCCGAGCCAGCCACACCCCAGCCCAGCATCATCACAAACAGCCAGTTCAGCGCCGCGCCAATAACCAGGCCAAGGACCATCGTCAGCAGAGCGAACATCGGCTTGCCGGCGGTGCGGATGATGTTGTTGAAGCCCATGCTGAAGAACTGGAACAGTGAACCGATGGCGATGATGCTGACGAAGGTCCGCGACGGAGCCATGGTCTCCGCCGTTGCGCCGCAGAAGCGCAGAATCGGATCGATGAACAGCAGGACCAGGGCGGTCAGGATAATTGCGGCAATCACCGTCAGCGTGAAGGTGTTACCCACCACCTTCTCCGCCTGATCAAAGTGCCCCTCCCCCAATTTCAGCGCTGTCAGGGCATTGCCGCCGACGCCAATCAGCGAGGAGATGGCCATACCAAAGAACATGATCGGCATGGCCACGGTTGTGGTGGCCAGGCCGATGGTACCGACGCCCCAGCCTAAGAACGCCGCGTCGACGATGTTATACAGCCCGTTGACCACCAGGCCGATGATTGACGGTATGGCAAACTCCAGCATCAGCATCGGGATGCTGGCTGTGCCTAACCTGGTTACCTGTTCTCTCTGATCCACTTACATACACCCATTCCAAAGAAGTGCTGAGCAAACATGAATCATCCATTGTACCTGAGTTTGCCCCCCATAACAGGGTATTGTCCAGTGAATCCGGTGATTACCCCCAACCAGGGACAGTGTTCGGGGCTACAGACTCTAGGCTCAGATGGAGCACGGCTGATGACAGGGCGCTGGCCAGCGGGTTTACAGGGGTTATACAGCAGCAGACTGAAAGGTAAAATGCCGATGTATACTCCCAAGAACCTGACTGATTGCTCATTTGTGTTAATGGAGAAAACCGCCGCTGAGCTTTCCGGCGCCGAATTGGCGATGGCCAGGGCGGAGGCCCGACTGTTGAGCCTGCCCTATTGTGCAGCGCTGCGCACCGTCCTGCTGAGCCTGGAAAGCGTGGCCGCACTGCGCCTGGCCAACATCGAAGCCAGCATGGTTGGTCTGTTCAGGTTGGAAGCGCTGTTGCGCCAACATGGCGGCGCCAACAGCAACAATGCCGCATTGGGCCACTTGCTGGAACTGGATGGCTGTTCGACCCGCGGCGCTGCAGACTGCGTTGCCGCCTTTCGCTTCCGCCAGCTGCTGGACTGGTTGAATGAGCAGATCAAGCCCCAGACCGGCTTTTCTCCGCAGCTGATTCTGGAGATTCGCCAGCGCTGCCTGAACGGTCCGGATGCTACAGCGGCCTCGGGCCAACCATCCGCTGACAGGCAACCAGGCTTTCGCGACCGTGATTATCCAGACTGTCGGCCGCAAGACAGGCGTCCCTGTTCTGAGGGGGACAGAGGCCTTTATCGGCCGCCAGCCGCCGGCGAACTCGACCGCCACATCCAGGGGCTCTGCGACTACACCAACCGCCGTTTACTGTCGCCGATTGCCCAGTCGGCTGTCCTTCACTTCTACTTTGAGTCCATCAAGCCCTTCCCCGACCACCTGGAGCGCACCGGCCAGGCTCTTTGTCACGCCCTGCACCTCAAACGCGGACTCTACGACGGCCTGCTGGCGCCAATCAGCCTGCTGCCGGCTATCGACACCCCACGCCAGCAGCGTTATCTCAAGCCCTATCGTCATGAGCCGCTGCGCGCGGGCAACGACGAGTTCTGGGCCCTGCAGCACTGGATGGAATACTGCGCCCGGGCCATGGACGTTGCGGTCTCCGGCATGGACATCTACCAGCGAGCTATCGGCGCGGTCATCGAGCACTGGCAGGAGCAGGCCGGTAAGGTGGAGAAGGGCTCGGCGCTGGAATGCCTGCTCTACGCCCTGCCCGGACAACCGATCATCACCGTGACCCAGGCCATGCAACTGACTGGCAAGGGCTTCTCCGCCGCCAACGACGCTCTGGCCAGGCTGGAGCAGACCGGCGTCGTCCGCATCGGCGCCCCCATCGGCCGCAACCGCAGCTTTGTAGCCCATGACGCCCTGGCCGCCTACGACAGCATCAACCAAAAAGTGCTGCCCCGAGTTCCCTGAACAACAAGCACCCGGAGACGCTGTTTTATTCCAGATGCGGATAACTTCGTAGGGATTCGCAGTCCAGTGGACTGCGAATGCAGCGCTTGAGCCCCTGGGCAAGGCGATTCATCGCGCCCTCCCGACCTGCGAAATTGCTCTGCTCGAATGGGCGCAATGGATTGCGCCCCTACGGGGATTGCCATAGTTGGAATAGCTCAGCGCTTCCTGGCGTTTCTCTGGCCGTGGGATATAATGGGCGGATGGACGCAGCATTGATTACCCGACATCTGACGCAACCCTGTCATCTGGTGGTGCTGGACAGCGTGGACTCCACCAACGACGAGGTACGGCGGCGGCTGGCAGCCGCAGACGCCGGTGCCGGCGCCAAACCGCCGCTGGCCGTGGCCAGCACCCGGCAGAGCGCCGGGCGCGGGCGGCTGGGGCGGCGCTGGGAGTCGCCGGAAGGCGGTCTCTACCTCTCACTGGCCCTGGCAGGCAGCGGCAGCACTCTGCCGCTGGTGATGGCACTGGGAGTCCAGCAGGCTCTGGCAGCCGCAGTGCCAGGGCTGGGCATCAAATGGCCCAACGACCTGCTCTGCGCCCAGGGCAAGCTCTGCGGTATCCTGGTCGAAGGCCCGGTTAATGATAGCTTGATAGTAGGTATCGGCATCAACATCCAGCGCCCAATGGCGGGTTCCATACCGGGCGCCGCTTATCTCAGTGACTTCAATCAATCCGCCGGCACCGAGCAGACTTGCGCCGCTGTCCTCAACGCCACGCTGGGCTATTGGCGCCGATGGCTTCAGGCCCGCTGCTCGTTTGCCCCATTAGCCGAGGAATACCGCAGCCGGATGCTGCTTTGTGGCGAGCCAGCCAACGTGCGCACAGCCACCGGCAGCCTGGTGGCCACAGGCCACATCACCGGCATCGACGATGAAGGCCGGCTGCTTCTGGAGCACGGCGGCCATCAGCAGGCAGTAGCCGTCGGCGAAGTCACCCTGCGCGACCACCAGACCGGCTCGGGTTTCAAACCCGCCCCCACAACCCGCAATAACGCCCTGCCCTGAAAGCACAGCATTTTTGCAGCTCGAAAGGGCGCGATGGATCGCACCCCCACGTGAGTTACCATTGCTGGGGCTTGCTCAGCATTGCCTCAGATGCCCTGCTCGATAGCCTGGCGCGTCAGCGCTGCGGCTTCGGCTGCGGTAACGTCCAGTTGCTCCAGGACCTCACCGCTGAGTTTCTGCAGCACGTAATCCGCAGCGTTCATCCGGCCCGGTGGGCGCCCGATGCCTACGCGCAGCCGGGCGTAATCCGGCCCAATCGCCTCATGGATGGAGCGCAGCCCGTTGTGGCCGGCATGGCCGCCACCCTGTTTGAAGCGCAGGGTACCAACCGGCAGGTCCAGCTCATCGTGGATGATCAGCAGATCGCCCACCTGCATGCCATAGCGCTTGCATGCCCCCTTGACCGGCCCGCCGCTGAGGTTCATGAATTTCAGCGGCTTGACCAGCACGATTTTATCCCCACTGAGCGTGGTCTCGCCGCAGAGGGCCTCTCCGGCAGTCTTCCAGTAGTTGACGCCCAACTCTTCGGCTAAGACGTCAACCACCTTGAAGCCGGCGTTGTGCCGCGTGTTCTGATACTCCGGCCCGGGATTGCCCAGGCCAACAATCAGATGCGGCCCGGGCAGCTGTTGAGGCTGCGCGGAGGCAGCCCGCCCCGGCATTATCCTGTCCAGCCAGCCCACCGCAGGCCACAAACCTCAGAGCTGGAAGTCCGGGTCGAAGAACTCGCTGACCGAGGCCTCATAAAAGACGCTCTTGATGGCCCGGGCCAACAGCGGAGCGACCGTCTCCACCTTGATCTTGCCGCCCAACCTGTCGGCCGGCACGGCTACGGTGTCGCAGACCACGACCTCCTTGACTTTGGCCTTGGCGATGCGCTCATAGGCCGGGCCGGAGAACAGCCCATGCGTGGCACAGATGTAGATGTCTTTGGCCTTGCCCTTCTTCAGCGCCTTGACAGCGCCATCGATGGAGCCGGCGGTGTCGATCATGTCATCGTTGATGATGCAGGTCTTACCAGCCACGTCCCCGATGACATTGGCCACCTCGCTTTTGTTATGGGCCGGACGGGTCTTGTGCAGAATGGCGATGTCGGCGTGAAGGATGTCGGCCAGCTTCTTGGCAGCCTTGGCGCGGCCGACGTCTGGCGAAACCACGCAGATGTTCTTCAGATTCTTGGCCGTGAAGTAATCACCAAAGACCGGCAATGCCGTCAGATGGTTGACCGGAGTATCGAAGAAACCCTGGATCTGGCCCTGATGCAGGTCGATGGCGATGGTGCGGTCCACGCCGGCTACGGTGAGCATATTGGCCACCAGTTTGGCGGTGATGGGCTCGCGCGAGGCGCTTTTCTTGTCCTGGCGCGAATAGCCGTAATGGGTGATCACGGCGGTGACGGTGCGGGCCGAAGCCCGCTTGGCGGCGTCGGCCATGATCAACAGCTCCATCAAGGCATTGTTCACCTCGCCAGCCACCGACTGGATGATGAAGACGTCGCTGCCACGCACGCTTTCCATGTAGCGGGCGTAGATCTCACCGTTGCTGAAGGTGGTCAGGGTGATTTTGCCCAGCTCCACGCCCAGCTCGGTGGCGATCTTTTGGGCCAGCTCGGGATTGCTGCGCCCACTGTACAGTTTCAGACTCTTGACTACCTCGGCCATGCCTTGCCAACTCCCTTTCTGATCTGGAGCAATACTGCCTGCTTGCTCGCTATCTTTACTCAGCTGTCCTTCTTTGCCTTGCGCCTCTCTGCCCAATTCTCAATGATCTCCTGTTTATTGCGCTCAACGGCCAGAGCGCCGTCGGGGACGTCGGTGGTGATGGTGCTGCCGGCGCCGGTGACCGCCTCGGCGCCCACGCGTACCGGTGCCACCAGCATCGTATCAGACCCGATGAAGCTGCCGTTGCCAATCTCCGTAGGGTGCTTGGAAACACCGTCGAAATTGCAGGTGATCGACCCCGCGCCGATATTGACGTCGCTGCCCAGTCGAGCGTCGCCGATATAGGAGAGGTGCGGCACCTTGCTGTTCTCGCCGATGACGGAGTTCTTGATCTCCACATGGGTTCCGGCCTTGGAGCCGGCCTTCATCACCGTGCCCGGGCGCAGATAGGCCCGCGGACCGCAGTTCACACCGTCCTCCAGCACGGCATCCAGCAACACGCTCTCATCCACCTTGCAGTAGCGGCCCACGTAGGAACTGACGACGCGGCTGTTGGGGCCGATCTCGCTGCCGCCACCGATGAAGGTCTTGCCCACCAGAAAGGTCATCGGCTTCAACTCGACGTCCTCTTCCAGAGTCACCTCCGGGCCAATCCAGACCAGGTCGGGGTCGGTCATGGTTACGCCGGCTTCCATATGGGCGATGTTAATGGCCCGCTGCAAGGTCTTGGTGGCCTGGGCCAGCTGCAGCCGGCTGTTGATACCCTGGGCCTGACCGGCGTCGACCTTCAGGGCCTGCACCGGGCGGCCGGCGGCTACAGCCAGCGCCAGCATGTCGGTCAGATAATACTCCCGCTGGGAGTTGTCGCAGCTCAATTTGTCCAGGTTGGCCAGCAGAAACCCGAGGTCAAAGCACCAGGCGCCGCTGTTGCACTCCCGTACCTGACGCTCCTCGGCTGTAGCGTCCTTCTCCTCCACGATGCGCAGCACATCCCCGCGCTCGCTGCGGATCACCCGGCCGTAACCTGTAGCGTCGGCCACCTCAAAGGTCAGGACGGATAAGGCCGCGCCGTCCGTCAGCGTATTGCTCAAAGCGGCGATGGTCTGGGCGCTGATCAGCGGCGTGTCGCCGTTGAGGACCACCAGCGGCGTGGCCGGCGGCAGCTGCTCCAGGGCGTCGCGTGCTATCATGATAGCGTGTCCGGTACCCAAACGCTGCTCCTGGATGACCACCGTGGTGTCGGCGACCAGCGGTTCGACCTGCTCGCGGCCATGCCCCAGCACCGTGATGATCTCTGTTGCGCCGGCGCTTCTGGCAGCATCCACCACCCAGCGCACCAGCGGCTTGCCCAACAGCTCGTGGGCTACCTTGGCCCGCGCCGACTTCATTCGCGTCCCGGCACCGGCGGCCAATATCAATGCTGCAAACCCCATATCTGCCTCTCTCATATTGTTACGTCCACACCTTGCCTGCTCCCGCAGCGACATTGCGCACAACGCCCGCCGGGGCAGCGCAGGCCATGACAGCCAGGGCGCAAAACAGTAACCTCGCAGTATTCGTTTAGTTTAACACTTCGGCCACACTGCGATGGTAACGCCCCGCTTTCGGTTAGACTGTTGGTATGCACTCATTTGAGTACATCCTGATAATGCTTGGGGGAGTTCTGCTGTCCAGCCTGGTCAGCCACTTCCTTCCCCGTGTCTCCACACCCCTGATTCAGATAGCCATCGGCATCGTGCTCTCGGTGCTGCCCATCGACTTCGAGATTACCTTCGATCCAGAACTGTTCATGGTGCTGTTCATCGCGCCTCTGCTCTTCGATGAGGCCAAACGGGCGGATAAACCCGCGCTCTGGCGGCTGAAGCGGCCAATCCTGGCCCTGGCCGTGGGGCTGGTCTTTGCCACCACGCTGATTGTCGGTTTCTCCATCCACCTCTTTGCCCCTTCCATCCCACTGGCTGCCGCCTTCGCCCTGGCAGCCGCCCTGGCGCCCACCGACGCCGTCTCGGTGGCTTCGCTCAAAGACACCGCCACCATCTCCGACGAACAGGGCCTGCTGCTCAAAGGCGAGGCGCTGCTCAACGATGCCGCCTCCATCGTCTCCTTCCAGTTCGCCATCGCCGCCGCGGTCACCGGCTCCTTCTCGCTGCTTTCGGCCTCCGGGTCGTTCTTACTGATGTTCTTCGGCGGCCTGGCGCTGGGCGTGGTGCTGATGCTGGGCCGCTACGCCTCGCTGCGCTTTCTGCGCGCCCACGGCATCGAGCTGACCACCTTCATGGTCCTGGCCGAGCTGGTCACACCGTTTCTGGTCTACCTGGTGGCCGAGGTATGCCACGTCAGCGGCATCATCGCCGTGGTGGCCGCCGGCATCACCTACTCCTTCTCGCCCCGCCCCACCACACCGGCCAATGCCCGCTACAACATCGTCTCCACCAGCGTCTGGGCGGTGGGCACCTTCACCTTGAACGGCCTGGTCTTTTTGTTGCTCGGTACCCAGCTGCCCTACGTGGCCCAGCGCGTCTGGAGCGACTCACCGGCTGCTGACAACTTCCTGATTCTGTTCATCATAATGATTCTGGCAGTCATCCTGGCCCTGCGCTTCATCTGGGTGTTCGTCATGCACCGCAACGTCAACCTGCGCGGTGGCCATGTGGAGATGGCCTTTGACGAACAGGCGGGCGGAGAGGTGCGCGTCGACGCCGTCGCCATCGCCACTGCCGATACTCAAAGTGCCTTTGACGAACAGGCAAGCGGAGAGGTGTGCGTCGACCCCGATTCGGCCCTGGTCGAAGGCTTCGGCGAGATGAGCGAATCCGAGCGGGACTTCACCGTAGAACTCGTCGAGCGCCAGGCCCATGACGAGCGCCGCGCCGAACGCGCCCGTCTGAAGGCGGCTCGAAAGGCGGCCAACGCCGCTGAGCGCCGCGATGCCCATGCCGATCCGCACTTCTGGTCCCTGCACCTCAAAGACGCCCTGCTGCTCAGCCTGACCGGCACCAAGGGCGCCATCACCCTGGCTGTCGTACTGACCATCCCCTTGAGTATCACCGCTGCCAGCGGCGAAGTCGCATCCTTCCCGGAGCGCGACCTGAGCATCTTTCTGGCCTCCGGCGTCATCCTGCTGTCGCTGATTCTGACCAATATCACAGTGCCCCTGTTGGCGCCCAAGGCCCCCACGCTGACCAATCCAGAAGCCGAGATCAAGACCATGCTGCGCATCCTGCGCGGGGTGATCCTCAAACTCAGTGAGCAGATGACGCCAGAGACCAAGGCGGCTTGCGACGTGGTTATCCGGCACTATAATGCTCGTATCCGAACCCTGAAATCCACCAACCGCCTGGGCGATCCGGAAGAGGAGCGCATCCGGGCCATGCAGGTCGGCTGGGAACGCGACCACACCCTGGAGCTGATTGACGAAGGCCGCGTCAGCGTTGTTGTCGGACTGCTCTACCTCAACCACATGGGCCAGTTGCTGGCTCGCCTGCAACACCGCAACACGGTGGGCTGGGAGTTTCGCGCCCTTATCGATCAGATCAAGCACCGCTGGGCGCAAATCCAACACATCCGCGAACTCCGCAAGACCGGGGCTTCCGAAGAGATCGAGCGGATCAGCCGCAAGAACGCCAGCTTCGAGATGCGCGAGCTGCGTGTCGAAAACGCCCGTTACACCCTGGGTCGCCTGCAGGCCATGGAAGATGACCCGGCGACCAGCGATGAGGAGAAGCGAGTTTTAGGTTATCTGATTGCCGAGACCCAACGCCACCTGATGCGCCGCGATGAAGGCGACTCGCTGGTACAGCGGGCCCAACAGGTCGGACGGCCCAACGTCAGCGAGCAACAGGTGCTGCTGATTGAGCGTCACGCTCTGGAATTGGAGCGCGAGCACATCGAAGCCGCCCGCAACGACGGCAGCCTGTCGCGCCCCAGCGCCAAACAGATGCTGGACAACGTGGCGATGATGGAGCTGGATATTGAAGAGCAGCTGGAGGAGTAGACTGCAGCGCCAGCATGAAGAGTACGCCCAGCAACCCCAACCGCAGCAACCAGCCCCAGCAACCAGCCTGAGCAGCCAACCCGAGCCACTGAAGTCAGGTCCGACAAAGTTCAGCTGATAGGCTACAATAAACGTTGCTGTTTTTTCACTGGGACATCGTCTAATGGTAGGACAGGAGATTTTGGTTCTTCTAATCGAGGTTCGACTCCTCGTGTCCCAGCCAACAACAGATTGCGGGGAGAGACATGACTGATTTCCAAGCAGCCCAGGAGTGTTCTCAGGTTCTAACTGTTGATAGCAAACCCGGCGGCAGACGCCTCATGCAGCTGCTCCTATCCCTGGCGCTGGCCCTGGCCTGCGGCGGTCTGGCAACCGGATGCGGGGGTGGGCACGCCGGCCTGTATAGCATCGAGTCGGTGGAATTCATGGGCGAGTCCTACGGAGCTGCCGACCTGGAAGCCCTGGCTGCTGCTACCGGAACCGACTTCAGCGCCGATAGCTTCTACCTGGAGCTGAAAAGCAACGGCGACTTCATCATGGCGACCGGTGATTCCTCCGTAGAAGGCACCTACGAGATCAAAGGCAATGCCCTGACACTGGAATACGACAGCAGCACGGTATCCGGCAACATCGACGGAAATCAGATAACCATCAGCGAGAGTGGCACGACGCTGATCTTCAAGAAGTAGCTCAGGATGCCCACGCCCAAACAACCAACCAACGAACAGGGTGGTATCCAGCCGGATAGCCGATATGCCCGGGATTACTACTATGCCGGCATCGTCCTGCCCATCTTTTTGCTGCTGCTCTGGTTGGGAGCGTTGCTTATCCCGCATGTCGGGTTTCCGCCTTACAACTGGATTGGCGCAGCCAACAGCGCCAACGGACTGACACTGCTGCGCGACGTCGCCATTGGGGCCGACGTCGGCTCTGACGCCGCCTACTTCTCCTTCAGCGCCATCTGGACCAACGTTGCGGAGGGCAACGCCTTTTATGTCACCGTAGCCATCATTGCCGGGTTGCTGCTGATTCTGATGACTGGCTTGCTGGTAACCTGCCTCATCTTCGCCATCATGGGCATCTACTGCGGCGCCACAGGCCGCACCCAGAAAGCCCTGTGGCGCACCAGCCTCGGAGCCTGGTGCGCATTCGGCGCCCAGCTCATCGGCATCATCAGCGTCCTGGCCGCCAATCTCGGCTTCAATTGGCGGGCCTTTGGCGGTGGCAGCAACTTCTCCAGCGACTATCTGCTCACCCTGAACTTCGCCCCCTCGCTGGCGGTCATCGCCATGACCATCGTGGCCTTGATACTGGCCGTGGCCGCGGCCATCGTCCGGCGCAGCTTGCGTGTCAACGGCCGCCCGATGGTGATGTACCGGATCCTCTTCCGCATGTAACGCTCCGGCAGGCCCGACCTTGAGCCCGGCAGCAAAGCCGGCTTTGCGCTGGCAGCGGAACCGGTATTGCGCCGACAGCCCGCAGGATTCGCCCGCAGGATTTGCCGTTCACCCGTACAGACGGGCCAGCTTCTGGCTGCCCTTTCGGTGCGTCGCCGATTAACATTATGCATGACAGTTATTTGCGCCTGCACCACAATGGTTGCATATGAGTGCTCGGGCAGTTACTGTGCAGATTCACATTCGTCATCCTGAATCCCGCAAAGCGAGGGCTCAGGATCTCGGCTTAAGCTGGCAGTCAGATGATGAGCAGCCGCTGTACAGCTCTCGGCATGACGGATAGGCGTGACTGTGGCATATGGCTTTTTTGGAGAAGTGCGGAGCATATCTTAGCTGATGGACAGACTCAAAGATACAGTGCGTCAGTTTGCCTGGCGCCACTTCCAGTCTGACGAGCTGCCGCTGGATGCCCGGGTAATCAACATCGTCTCGCTGATTGCCACGATCTGGACGGCCTGCATCTTCACCCTGCGGGTTATCCAGGGCTACAGTCTTATCTACCTGGCTTTCATGCTCTGCGCCGTGACGCTGTTCATCATCCTCAACATCATCTGCATCCGGCGTCGCGCCAACCCGGCCATCCAGGCCTGGGCTGTGGTCTTCGTGGTGGAGACGGCCTTTCCGATAACCTACTTTTTCACCGGCGCCATGAACTCCGGGTTCACAGCCGCCTTTGTGCTCTCGACATCGATTCTGTTCTTCCTGCTGCGCGGGCGCAAGCTGGCCGTGATGCTGGTGCTCCACTTCAGCGTGATCATCACCCTGTATACCGTCAGCTTTCTGCATCCGGAATACGCAACCTGGCACGAGCCGTATGTGGTCTTTTTGGATAACCTCTGCAACATCATCATCGCCGGCTGCATCATCGGCGTCGTGGATATGTTCCAAAACCACCTCTACCGCAGCGAACACAGCAAGGTGGAGAAGGAGAGCGCCGAGGCTTTTCGCATCGCCGCCGAGCTGGCTCAGGCCCGCGATGAGCTGTTGGAGCAGGAGCGGCTGCTAAGCGTGGTCAATCAGACGGCCCAGATGTTGCTCAACCCTGCCAAGGAAGACCTCGGTGACGTGCTGTACAGTGCCATGGCAATGATTGGCAGCACCATGGACCTGGACCGGCTCTACATCTGGCGCGGCGAGGACGACGGCGAGCACATCGGCTATCGGGTCTTCAGCCATTGGGTCCGCCCGGAATTGAGCGGCATCCTCAGCGCCGGCAACAACGACCGCTACGCTTACTTCAACCACTGGAAGGAGCAGTTCCTCCAGGGCAAGACCATCAACGGCCCGTTGGCGACCATGCCTTCAGATGTCCGCGACGGCCTGGCGCCCTTCGGCATCAAGTCCCTGCTGATCGTCCCGGTCTTCCAGCAGGATGAGTATTGGGGCTTTGTTTCCTTTGACGACTGCCACCAAGACCGTTACTTTGCCGCCAACATCGTCGATATTCTCCGCTCTGCATCATTCATGCTGGTCAGTGCGGTGTCGATGGACCAGATGGATCGCCAGGCGCATCAGGCGCTGGAAGAAGCCCTGCGCGCCAGCCAGGCCAAGGCGGATTTCCTCTCCAACATGAGCCACGAGATCCGCACGCCGATGAACGCCATCATCGGCATGACCGCCATCGGCCGGGAAGCCGACAACATCGCCCGCAAGGACGACGCCCTGGACAAGATCGACGGCGCCTCGGCCCACCTGCTCGGCGTCATCAACGACATTCTGGATATGAGCAAGATCGAAGCCCGCAAGCTGGAGCTGTTCCCGGTACGCTTCAACTTCGCCGAGATGATTGATAAGGTCATGAGCATCGTGGATTTCAGCATCCGCGAACATGGCCTGCAATGTCGGGTGGACATCGACCCGGAGATTCCGCCGATTCTGTACGGCGACGACCAGCGTCTGGCCCAGGTGGTGACCAACCTGATGTCCAATGCCGTGAAATTCACACCCGAAGGCGGCCGCATCCTGCTCAGCGCCAAAGTCATCGGCCACGATGGTCTCGTTGATGGCGCCTGCGCTCTGGCCGACAGCGATGCTGTCAGCACGATTCGGGTGTCCGTGCGCGACACCGGCATCGGCATTGACCCCGATCAGCAAAAGCAGCTGTTCAGCTCCTTTCACCAGGCCGAGAGCGGCATCGCCCGCAAGTACGGCGGTACCGGGCTGGGGCTGTCCATCTCCAAGAACATCATTGAGATGATGGGCGGGCGCATCTGGCTGCAATCCGAGCCCGGGCAGGGATCGACGTTCAGCTTTGAAGTACCGCTGCAACACGATGACAACTCGGGCCAGGCCAGCGGCGCGCAGCCTGCCGGCCAGCCCGAAACCGGCCATCCGGCTGGCCTGGCTGCTGCCGATACAGTCGGAGCCAATAAGCGAGCCAGGCGCTTCGCTGACGAGGAGATACCGGACTTCTCCGGACATCAGATTCTGCTGGCTGAGGACGTCGAGGTGAATCAGGAGATCGTTGCCGCCCTGCTGGAGAAGACCAACATCCGTATCACCATGGCAGCCAACGGCCTGGAGGCGCTGGAGGTTTATGCCGCTGATCCGGCCCGTTACGAACTGATCTTCATGGACGTCCAGATGCCGGAGATGGACGGC
>JAISUQ010000086.1 GCA_031272005.1 Coriobacteriales bacterium
GTTTGCTTAACAGTCGAAGCCATTCGCAGTCCACTGGACTGCGAACCCCTACGAGGATTACCATAGTCGGAATAAATCAGCGCTGCCTTAGACATCGCAAATGCCGAGTTACGGCAATCCTATTGACCTGCGCAGAATCAGTTGGGCGTCGGCGATGGTCAGGATGCCGTCGGTGTCATGGTCGGCGGCGAGTAGTTGTTGGGGGGTCAGGGTCAGAGCACCTACGGAAGCGCGGGCGGCGAGCAGAGCGTCGGTGACGGTGAGCATGCCGTCTCCGTCGATGTCGCCACTGCCGGGCTCGCCGGTGGGTACCGCAGGCTGCACCACAGTGATGGCGGTGATGAACTTGGGCATGTCGTCGTTGGATTTGCCGGCCACGCTGGGCACACCTTCGTTGAAATCAGCCTCGGTCTGGCCGAAGACGAAGCGGTAGGCATTGAGGGTGTCGCAATCAGCATCGCTGATGGCGGCACCGGGTGTGGTGGTGACATTGCCCTTGATGACCAGCAGGGCGTCGATGGGCTGACGGTTTTGGGCCTTCTCCGCAGAGGACGTGCCAGTGAGCAGGTTAGGGTAGTAGTAGCGCTGTGTGCCGTAGAGCTGCTCATAGCTGAACTCGGTAACCAGTCCGTCGATGGAGGTCAGGCGCAGGGTAGAACCGGGGAGAAGCTCGATGTCGGCGTCTGCCAACAACTTGCCCAGCGGCACGCCGAGTTGGGCTCGTCCAATGAAGCCCTCGGTATCGGAGGCGTAGCCGGTGTAGTAGAGGTCATTCTCGGCCAGCGCCAGCATCTGCTCGCGGCTGTATATCCGTGCGCTGAGCAGCTCGCCGCCTGAGCCCTCCTGCACATAGACTGTCAGAGCAGCATAGCTGGCTATCGGTGTCAGCTGCACATCAGCGGCTGGCATGGTAAAGGAAAACAGGCCGTGATAGCCGGAGTTGTTGCGCACCTCCACGCCTTCGGTATCAATCTCCAAAGCCGCACCGCCGCTTAGCGCTGCCAGGCCCTCCAAAGAGGTGGATTGGGCATTGGGGTTCTTGTCCACAGTCACGAAGACCGTAGCGCCGGCCGGGATGTTGGTGCCAGTATCATTCCCGGCGACACTGAGCGTGGAGACAGTCCAGATGGCGTCGAGGTCCGCCGGCCAGATGAGGCTGGGGGTCGCCGCTTCTCCTCCGCCTGAGCCTCCGCTGCCACTGCCTTCGCTGCCACCTTCACCGCCATCGGAGCCATCCTCTCCCCCGCTGCCGCCGCCTGTGCTGCCGCCATCCGAGCCGCCGCCGTCCCCGCCCGTCTCCACCACATTACCGAACAGCACCCGCACCCAGGTGGTCTGGGCCGGCATCACCAGGCTGGCGCTGAGCAGGTCATCGGCAACGGACACAGCCACCGCATTGCCGGCCGTGTCACAGGCGGTGATGGCGTAGGGTTCCAGACCGCGCTCGGTGCGCACCGCAGGGTCGATGGCCAGGTTGAGTACGCTGCCCGCTGTCGCCTGGCGGGCATCCACAGAGACGAAGACATTGCAATCCGCCGGCCAGGTATCGATACCCAGGGTGTACGCCGGGTCTTCGACCTCCACGCCCACCTGCCAGGCCAGCAGCGGCCAGCCGTTGTTGTTGCCGCTCGCGTCGGCCACGAAGGCCTCGCCCAAAGCCGCCAGCACCTCTGGCGAGCCCAGAGTCGCCGCGTCCACAGCTGTGATGTAGGTGGTGTCCCAAATCAGCGGGTCGCTCTTATAGCCATCGCCCCAGAGTATATAGCCGGGATGCGCCTCATCGGCGATGGCGATGCGGCCTGCCAGATAGAAGCAGTTGCTGTAGTGCATGGTGTTGTAGTCGGTAGGGCTGTTGCCGCCGGAGATGTTGCCGACCTCAAAGATGTTGTTGGCCCCGCTCATGTTGTCGGTGTACATATCGATAACGCCGGTAGTATAGCAGTTGGAGATGGCCGTGGCGCCGCCTGCCCTGCCCTCCTCGCAACCGGCGATGCCGCCGATGGCCCGGATGTGGCCGGTGTTCCAATGGGCGTCATAGAGGTTGCCGATGTTGTAGCAGCTGGTAATGGAGCCAGCCTGACTCTTGCCAGCGATGCCACCCAGGTAGACCTTGCCGAAGCTGCGGCTGGTCAGGTTGCCGGCATTGTAGCAGCTGCTAACGGTGACGTTGCCAAACTGCCCGCCGATGATGCCGCCCACGTATTGGTAGCCGTCCAAAGCGCCGGTGTTGCCACAACGGCTGATAGTACCGGAATATTCGGCCTTGCCGACGATGCCGCCCAGCCGCCCGGAGCTCTTGCTCCAGGAGTCGTTGGTGATGCTGCCGGAGTTGATGCAGTCGCTGACAACGAAGCCATCCAGGGCTTCGCCGACTATGCCGCCCAGGACATCGTTGGTGGCAAATATCGTCACCTCACTGGTGACACCCCGGATAGTGCCGGCGGAGAAGGCCGCCACACCGGCCACATAGTAGCCGCCGGAGACACAGCCCTGAAGCGTGAAGTCGCACAGTGTTGCGCCAGGGCCGACGTACTGGAACAAGGCCATGCCGTTGGCCGTGCCGCTGATGCTCAGGCCGCTGATGGTATGGCCGTCGCCGTCGAAGCTGCCCAGGTAGGGCAACGGTGTGCCGGCATCAGGGTTGGCAATCTGGCCGGAGAAGGTCATCTGGCCGATGGGCGTCCAGTTGCCGCCCTCGCCGGCCGGCAGGCTGGAGAGGTCGATGTCGGCGATCAAGCGGGCGTCGATGGCGTTGTTGCCGCTGTTGACGGCATCGGCGAACCATTGCAGGTCGGATGCGGTCGACAGCAGATAGGTGCCGTCCTCATCCTGTGATGGGCTCATGTCTTGATCGCTGGCCAGAGCCTCATCTATGTTCAAGCCAGGCGGGATACAGAGGCTTGCAATCACAAGCAGTAAAACCATGACGAGCTTGATAGCTTTGTAGCTCTGCATCCTGGCACCTCTTCACTGTGAAACGGCAACAACCTGGCAGACTCGCTGGCTTGCAACAATCTCGCAAACTGGAGGGGCGGGCTTGTAACCCGCCCCTGCAATTACCTGTTCAATATCTGCTGCCTGCAATCAGCCAACTCGTAAGCTCCTTATCCCAAACCGGCGGCGCGGCGGACAATCTTGATGGCGTCGGCCATGGTCAGGTAGCCATCACCGTCGATGTCGGCAGCGGCGAATTGCATGGCTGTGAGCGAACCGCCGCCGCTGATGACAGCCTGAGCCGCACGCAGGGCATCGGCGGCTGTGACTACGCCGTCGCCGTCCAGGTCACCGGACTGCGCGATACCGCCGGAGGCCACCGGCGTGGTGCCGCCCTCAAAGGCCAGCACCGGGTAGCCGCCGTTGATCGCATCCTCGCCAGCGTAATCGCTGCGGAAGAGCCCATCGGCACCCTCATCGCCATTCAACAGCAGGGCGAACTCGCCGGTCTTCATCTCGGAGGCCGACATGCCGGCCCCCAGCGGCAGCCAGCCCTGGCCACCCAAAGAGGCGTCGGCATCGGCGTACTCCTTCTCCGCACTGCCCGTAAGCAGGAAGTAGCTGTTGAAGATGTTGGCCGCCGTGGTGGAGTGTTTGCCGCCACCCGAGCCAACAATCTTGCCGGTGCTGGAGGTGGTGGAGATGACCGGCGTGCCCTCACGGCAGAAGCTGCCGACGTTGTAGCAGTTGGAAACGGTGGCCGGGCTGAAGAGGTCGGAGACGATGCCGCCGATATGCGAGACCTTATCCCCGGAGAGCAGGCGTCCGCCGTACTGGCCGGTGTTGTAGCAATAGCTGACCGGGCTGTAGCACTGCGAGACGATGCCGCCGGCATAACCGGAACCGGAGGCATTGAGCATCACCTTGCCGTGGTTGACGCACTGGCTGATCGGTGCCGCCGTGGAGAAGTTGGCGCCCACGACACCGCCGGCATACTGATAGCTCTCCACATGGCCGTTGTTGATATTCTGGCTGATGCTGCCGACGAAGGTGGTCTTGTCCACGATGCCGAGGATGCCGCCGGTGCGCCCGCCCTTGGCGGTATTGGCGCAGGTGACGTCACCGTTGTTGGTGCAGCCGGTGATGGCGAAGGGCGCCTCGCTGGTGCCCTCGGCACTGCCGACGATACCGCCGGTGGCACCGGCTTTGCTCACGCCATTCTCCAAGCCTGAATCCGGACTCTCACCGCCATCGGAGAAGACCACGGCGTTGTTGGTGACATTGCTCACGCTGCCGCCAGCCAGATGGGCCACCGCCGCGCCGACCACGAAGTCGCCCTGCACACAGCCGCTGACGGTGAGGTTGCTCACCGAGCCGCTGACGTTACCGAACAGACCCTGCACGGTGGCGCTGCCATCGGTGTAGATGCCGGATATGGTATACCCCTGGCCATCGAAGCTGCCAGCGAACCAGTTAGAGCTGGAGAAGGTGCTGTTGTCGGTAGCCACACCAGAGCCGATGGGCGTCCAGATCGGTGCGCTTTCATCCAGGATGTAATAGGTGGCCTGCATCTTATAGCTGCCCGCACCATAGATGCCGGTGGCGGCGGTGTAGAGGCCGTCTTCGGCCAGGGCGATATCGGCGCCGAGGCTGACGGTCTTGCCGGCAAAGTCATCCTGGGCGATACCATCAGCGGTACCGTTGACAATGGCCGCCAAACCCTTGAGGTCGCTGGCGCTGTAGAGCGTGAAGCTGGTGTCGGTGCTGTTGTACCAGGAGGTGTCGACCTCAGGCTCCGGCTCCGCCTCCGGCAGAGTGCCGGCCAACACCGGCCAGTCACCTTCCACGTAGGCGTAGGCCTCGCCCATGGCGGCAGCGAACTCAGCGGTCTTAATCTCATCGGCGGCCTTGGCATAGGCCGTATCGTTAAGATTGGCTGCGCGCACTCTGGCACCATCGCGGTACCAGCTGTTGATCAGGCGGTCGGTGAGCGTCCCGGTAGTCAGGCCGCCGCAGTTGACAGTGGCCGCACCCGTGCCGACTTTGCCCACAAACAGGCAGTTGGTCAGAGTGCCCTCATTGGTAGCGGTGATGCCACCAGCCGAAGGAGTGCCGGAAGTCGTGGTCTTGGGGTTGTAAATCTCGCCATAAGCAATGCAGTTCAGCACGTAAGGGAGATGGCCGTTATTGTAGTTGCAGCCGGTGATGCCGCCGGCTCCGGCGCGACCGTTGGCCTGCACGAAAGCGTAGCTGGCGCAATTCTCCACCCCACCCCAGTTGCGCCCGACAATGGCGCCGTTGAAGCGGGCACCCTTGATGAAGCCGCTGGTGACAACGACATTCTTAACCACGCCCGCCTGGCCAAGGTCACCGAACAGACCGTGGCAATTGCCCTCGGCCGAGTCATCACTGGTTCCATAATAGGGGACATAGAGGTTGCTGATGCGGTGGTAGCCGCCATCGAAAGTACCCTTGAACGGCCGGCCATACAAACCGTTTTCGCTGCCTGTGGAATGCAGGCCACTCGAGGTATAGCTGCCAATGGGCACCCACTCCGTACCACTCCAGGATGGCTCAGTCCAGTTGCCTGCATCGTCATAACCACCGGCAGAGATCTGAACAGCCCCCAGGTCCACATCTGTGGCCAGGTGCACGGTTTTACCTTGGAAGTCATCCGCCGGGATGCTCGGGTCGATGCCCTCTACTATGCCAGCTTCGGAGGCTTCAGCCTTGTTGTTGACAATCCGCGACAGACCCCAGAGCTGCGCTGCGCTGGTCAGCGTGAACTCGGTGTCGGTGGTGTTGTACCAGGAGACGTCATAAGGTTGCTCGCTGAACGTGCCGGAGATCTGCAAATCGGCATCCGGCATGATGAAGGTTGCGGTGCGCCCGCTGAGAGAAGCCAAGGGAATCTCCACCGACTCGTCGCTGCCAGCTGCGGTATAAGAAAGCGACGCGATGCTCCAATAGCTGTTGGCTACCGCCGTAATGGTCACGGTATCGCCCTCGACGCGGGTATTGGCCGACGTTGTAATCGTCCCGCCGACGATGCCGCTGGCAACTGTGACATTGCGCACGCGCTTGAAAGTCGCAGAAGAGACATTCACGGCCTCATTCGGCATTGTGAATGTATAATTGCTACTTGATTTAGTTAATTCCAATTCGGCGCCGCTGGCGGCAGTCACGGTCAGTGACTCTTCCCAAAGGCGATAGGTGCCGTTTTCCTCGCTGACCTCAGGTGTTACCGTCAGCGTGACCGTCTCCCCGGGCGTACAGGGCGATGGGCTGGCGCTGATGCTGCCATGCTCCATGACCGGGATATTGATGTCGTAAGTTGGCGCGCTGACAACCAGCTGATTATTCTCCGCATCCAACACCAGGCTGCGATTTTCGACAGCAATCGTGACTTTCTCCGCATCAGCGCTGGTCAGAGCGTACTCATCAGTACCTTTGAACAGTGCCCGACCGTTGGAAGTAGAGGTGGTGCCACCCGGCACATAACTGAAGGGCCCAACCAGCGGGGCTGTCACCTGAATGGTATTGGCAGCAGGTTGATTGTTGACATAGATGGAGTTGACGTTGCCCGTGGTGGCTACACTGCCCAGGCTGAGCGGGCGAGACAAGGCCACAAAAATCAAATCGGCACTGCCGTCGGCTGCGCTCAGGATGCCGCCGTTGATCTCCACGGCTGCCGAATTATAGTTGTATATCGCACTGCCATAGGTGGCAGAATTGTTGATGATGCTACCGCCATTCATGTATAGACTGGCATTGGCGCCATAGACATAAACGCCACCGCCATTGCCGGAATAATTATTCTGTAGCACAGCACCGTCGTTGATTACCAGATTACCGTTACGTAGATAAACCAGGGGAGAAGTACTGGTGCAAGCCAGCTCCTGGCCACCGCCGTCAAGGATGATATCTTCCAGGGTCAGTGTCACATTGGCTGTATTGAGCGTAATGAAGTATTTGCTCGAA
>JAISUQ010000171.1 GCA_031272005.1 Coriobacteriales bacterium
GTGTTGCGGAAGTCGACCTTGCGCCCCTGGGAGTCGGTCAGGCGGCCCTCTTCGAGGATCTGCAACAGGATGTTGAAGACGTCCGGATGGGCCTTCTCGATCTCATCGAAAAGCACCACCGAGTAGGGGCGCTGACGCACAGCCTTGGTCAGCTGGCCGCCCTCATCATAGCCCACATAGCCCGGTGGCGAGCCGACCAGCCGTGAAACGGTGTGCTTCTCCATATACTCGCTCATGTCGAAGCTGATCAGGGCGTCTTCGGTGTTGAACAGGAATTCGGCCAGGGCTTTGGACAGCTCGGTCTTACCCACGCCAGAGGGTCCAAGGAAGATAAAGGAGCCGGCTGGCCGCTTGGGGTCCTTCAGCCCGGCCCGCGAACGGCGGATGGCCTTGGCGATGGCACTCACAGCCTCATCCTGACCGATAATCCGCTCATGCAGCACATTCTCCATCCGCAGCAGCTTCTCGGTCTCGGCCTCGGTGAGGTCGGCCACTGGCACACCGGTGGACATCGAGATGATGTCGGCAATCTCCTTCTCGGTGACGTCGACCACCTCTTTGGTGTTCTCGTTGCGCCACTTCTCCTCCAGCTTTTCCCGCTCTTCCAGCAATACCTTCTCTTCGTCACGCAGCTTGGCGGCGGTTTCGAAGTTCTGGGTGGCCACGGCCTCTTCTTTGTCGGCGTGGTTCTTGCGCAGCTTCTCGTCCAGCTCCAGCACGTCGGTGGGGATGGTCATGTTGCGGATGCGCATCCGCGCCCCGGCCTCGTCAATCACGTCGATGGCTTTATCCGGCAAGAAGCGGTCCTGGACATAGCGGTCGGAGAGAGAGACGGCAGCCTTCAGGGCCTCGTCGGTGAAGTGCACCCGGTGGTGGGCCTCATAGCGGTCGCGCAGGCCATTGAGGATCTGCACGGCCTGCTCGCCGGTGGGTTCGGTGATGGTCACCGGCTGAAAGCGCCGCTCCAGGGCGGTGTCCTTCTCGATATGGCGGCGGTACTCATCGGAGGTGGTGGCGCCGATGACCTGGATCTCGCCCCGCGACAATGGCGGCTTGAGGATGGCGGCGGCGTCTATCGAGCCCTCGGCCGAACCGGCGCCGATGATGGTGTGCAGCTCGTCGATGAACAGGATGACGTCCTTGCGCTCCTTGACTTCCTTGACCACCCGCTTCATCCGCTCCTCAAACTCACCGCGGTACTTGGAGCCAGCCACCAAGGCGGCCACATCCAGGGTAATCAGCTGCTGATGACGGAGATTGTCCGGCACCTGCTGGGCGGCAATCAGCTGGGCCAGGCCCTCGGCGATGGCCGTCTTGCCCACGCCCGGGTCGCCTAAGAGCAGCGGGTTGTTCTTGGTTCGGCGGGAGAGAATCTGCATCACCCGCTCGATCTCGCGCTCGCGGCCGACCACCGGGTCCAGCTTGCCCTCCTGAGCCTGCTTGGTCAGGTTGGTGCCGAACTCATCGAGGATACTGTTGCCGCCGGAGTAATCGTCGTCCATGAAGTCCTGGGGCCCGGCATAGGCCGCCGAGGAGTGCAGGATGTCGATGACCGCGCCTTTGACCATCGAGGCGTCGATGCCCATCTGCGAGAGCGCCTGGATGGCCAGGCCGTTGCCCTCGCGGACGATGCCCAGCAGCAGATGCTCGGTGGAGATGTAGTTCTGGCCCAGTTGCATGGTCTCGCGCAGGGCAAACTCCAGCACCCGCTTGACCCGCGGGGTGAAGCTGAGGTGTCCGCTGGGGGCGTCGGGGTCGGCTTCGATCAGGCCCTGGACCTGCCCCAGTACCTGATCGTAGGTGATGTTCAGATTGCCCAGAGCCTGGGCGGCGATGCCGTCGCGCTCGCGCAGCAGGCCGAGCAGCAGATGCTCGGTGCCCACGTTGGACTGCTGTAACTTGCGGGCTTCCTCCTGGGCCAGGGCCAGGACGTTGCGGGCCTTATCCGTGAATCGCTCAAAACTCATGCTGTAACTCTCCTTGCTCTGCTGAGCGCATTATGGTGCGCCTCGTACGGTATACCCTTCCTTGTTGAAGGGCGCAACCAGGGTCTTACCCCTGCTGGCTTGGCCGTCAGGCTTACATATCGGATAATCCCGACTCTGGCCGCATGTGCGGGAAGAGCAGCACGTCGCGGATACTGGCGACATCGGTGAGCAGCATCACCAGCCTGTCGATACCGATGCCCACGCCGCCGGCTGGCGGCATGCCGTACTCCAGGGCTCGGATGAAGTCCTCGTCGTAACCCATGGCCTCCTCGTCGCCGGCGGCCTTGGCGGCCATCTGGGCGGCGAAGCGCTCACGCTGATCGACGGGGTCATTGAGCTCGGAGAATCCGTTGGCAAACTCACGCCCACAGATGAGCAGCTCGAAGCGATCGGTGACATCGTCGCTGCCGGCCTTCTTTTTGGCCAGCGGTGAGGTCTCCAGCGGATGCTCGGTGACGAAGGTCGGTTGCACCAGCCTGTCCTCGACCAGCTTCTCGTACAGCTCGGTGATTATCTTACCTTTCCCCCAATCATCTTGTAAGAAAATCTGATAATGGTTCGCTAAGGTTTTTAATTCTGTAAGCGTTCTGTTGAATGAAACTTCCTCGCCGGCAGCCTCGCTGACCAGATCGACCATCGTCCGACTGGCCCACTCGCCACCGAGGTCCACCTCGGTGCCCTGGTAGCTGATCTGCAAGGTACCATTGACAGCCAGGCAGGCCTGCTGAATAACCTGCCGGGTAAAGGCGGCGATACCGTGGACGTCCGTGTAGGCCTGGTAGGCCTCAAAGGTCGTGAACTCCGGATTGTGGTGCAAATCCATGCCCTCATTGCGAAAACAGCGGTTGATCTCAAAGACCCGCTCAAAGCCGCCCACCAGCAAGCGCTTGAGATGCAGCTCCGGCGCCACGCGCAGATAGAATTCGCGGTCCAGAGCATTATGGTGGGTGATAAAGGGCCGGGCGGTGGCGCCTCCGGGGATGGGATGCAGCATCGGCGTCTCCACCTCCACGAAGCCAGCCTGTTCCGCCGCCTGGCGGATGGCCGAGACCACCTTGAAGCGCTTGGTGAAGACCTCCCGGACCTCCGGATTGACAATCAGGTCCACATAGCGCTGGCGATAGCGGGTCTCCTTGTCGGCCAGGCCGTGAAACTTCTCCGGCAGGGGCCGCAGCGCCTTGGTCAGCAGCTGCACGGTGGTCGGGGCGATGGACAGCTGACCCCGGCGGGTGCGCATCACCTGGCCTTCGGCGCCAATCCAGTCGCCTAAGTCCAGGTCCTTGACGGCGGCAAAGCCATCCTCGCCAAGGCTGTCCAACTTGCAGAATAGCTGGATGTCCCCTGTGGCATCGCGCAGCACGATGAAGCAGACCTTGCCCTGGTCGCGCAGGGCCATGACCCGGCCGGCCACGCTGGCGGTATCACTTGAGGTCTGGCCGTCCTCCAGCGCCGTGTAGCGCTGCTCCAGAGCAGCGGTGTGGTCGCTGACTGCAAAGCTGCGGGCATAGGGCTCCTGGCCCTTGTCCAACAAAGCGGCGCGTTTGCCCTTGCGTACCTCTATGGGATCATCGCTTATCATTTGCCTATCTTGACTATCGTGAACTCCGTCTGCTTGCCGTTGGGGGTCTCCACGCAGACCGTATCGCCCTTCTTGGCACCGATCAACGCCGCGCCGACCGGGGACTCGTTGGAGATGCGCCCCTGGGAGACGTCGGCCTCGGCCGCTCCCACCAGGGTGAAGACGCGCTCTGTGCCGTCGGCCATCTCCACCGTCACTATGTTGCCGATGGAGACCTTGTTGGAGCGCTTCGGCGCTTCCACCACCGTGGCGTTGGCCAGAATCTGGCTGATTTCCAGGATCCGGCTCTCCGTCCAGGCCTGCTCGTTTTTGGCGTCCTCATACTCCGCATTCTCCGAGATGTCGCCGAACTCCCGCGCTACCTTGATGCGCTCGCCGATCTCGTAGCGCTTGACGTTCTCCAGCGTATAAAGCTCCTCCTCCAGCTTCTTCCGCCCTTCTGGCGTCAACACGACTTCTTTGCTCATTGCCGGGCCTTCTCCCTCGCGTAGATACAAAAGGAGCGCGGTACGCGAAATCCTCTCACGCTTACCGCGACTCCACGGTTAATCAGGTTGGCTACTTCTTCTTCTTGGCAGCAACCTTTTTGACGGGCTTCTCTTCTTCTTCCTCGTCCTCTTCTTCTTCGTCCTCGTCATCGTCGTCGACGCTGGCCTCGGGCAACTCGTCATTGCCCTCCAGGCCGTCACGCACACCCTTGACGGTCTTGCCGATGGCGCTACCCAGCTTGGGCAGGTTCTTGGGCCCAAAGATCAGCAGGGCAATCACCAAAATGATGATCAGCTCCGGAACGCCCAGCCCCAAAAGCGGACCGGCGAAGACAACTGCCACAGAGACTGCTTCCATACTATCCTCCAAAAACTGCCGCAAACTTGCGGATATGACTGGCATTCTTGACAGGCAGATAGGTTACCACTTTATCCCCGTTCTGTCTGCTGGCGTGTTAAAAAAAATTGCCCGCCAGCGTTCAACTCAGGCGTAAAGCGCTGGTTTCGGGGTTGGGGCGGCCTTCTTCGTCGATGCTGGCCTGGAGTTTGTCCAGCAACTCGGGCTTACCGGCAACATCGGCTGCCAGCTGGGTGAAGAAAGCCTGGCCCTCGGCCACGCTGTAATACAGCGGCTGGTAGCGCTCAATCAGATTGACAACGTCGACGTTTTTCAAGATGCGCCGGGTGTCGAAGAAGCTGACGCCGTCCAGGTCGTTGGCCGTCAGAAAGCTGGCGAACAACGGGGAGGCCACCGACTCGGCAACGTAGGCGTCGATCAGGGCGAGCATTTCCGTCTGGCCGGGGAACTCCGCCTCGAAGTTCGCCAGTACCTCGCGAAACTTGAGGATCTTCGGCTTGTCGTCCGGCCGCCCAACATAGGCAAAGCCCTTGGCTGTGAGCTCGATGCCGTTGACCAGGGTGAACAGGCAGGGAATGACCGTCCGAAAGTCGCTGGTGCCGGCCTCGGGCTCGCCGACTACCGCCAGATATTCGGCATAGGAGCCCTGTTTCATGATGGAGTCCAGGCTGCCTTCGGCTGCTCCGGTCTCGGCCAGAAGCGCCACGGCCTTGAAGTCGTCGCGAGCCGACATCCAGGCCGACTTGGCGTGGACGTACTGATAGGTACTGGTATCTTCAACCAGAGGCATGAGATTCCTCCTTGCAGACACGGACCAAGCGCGGCCAGCCACCGGGCTGACCGCTTCAGGCCCTTACGAGAGTTCTTCTTTGATTTTGGCCAAATCCTTCTTGTAGGCCGAGGAGAACAGGAAAGTGGCCACCAGGGCACCGATGGCAAAGATGGCCAGCAGGATATAGATACCGATGGCGCTGTCGCCATAGGCGGTGCCCAACACGGCGGCGATAATCATATTGATGATGGCCGCCGAGGCGATGTTCAGATTGGCGATGCCGAGGTTCTTGGCGAAAATCTTGGCGTCGTAGCGCTGCCGGGCATAGGCTGAGGCCATGACCGGCACGCCGCCATAGGAGAAGGCCACCAGAATGGCACCGAGCACATAGACAAACGGCTGATTGGCGGCAAAACCGATGGCGCAGGCGGCCATGGAGATGGCGGCCGCCAAGGAGCCGACAATCATCACAGCTACCAGGCCGAACTTATCGAAGATGGCACCATTGACGATGCGGGCGACGCCGTTCATCACCGAAATCAGACCGACCAGCAGCGCTCCGAAGGTCAGCCCGAGCGCGGCGGCACCCTGGGCGGCCGAGCCGATGACCGTCAGCCCGCTGCACAGTGACAGGGTAGCCCAGGCGCTGTAGAGCCAGAAGACCTTGGTGGTCAGGATACTCTGCTTTTGGGTGGGCGAGGCCTCCACGGCAGCCGTGGTAGCCGGCAGGCCGAGAATCTGACCCACGGTAGCGGGAGCCGGCTTGACAACTACAGCCAAAGCCACCATCACCAACACGCCAACGGCGGCAATCACAATAAAGACGTACTTCCAGGAGATCCCGCTGTTAAAGACGGCATTGGCCAGCGAGCCGAAGACCAGGGCTGAGACGCCAAACCCCATCATCATCACACCCGAGGCCACGCCGATGCGATCCGGCCACCAGGGGTTTACCAGCGAGATGATGGCGTTATAGGCGATACCGCAGCCGCTGCCGGCAAAGATACCGTAGAAGATATACAGCGACCACAGACCCAGCTGCGACAACAGGGCGGTGAGCACAAAGCCGCCGCCCAACAGCACGGCAGCCACAATGATGGCCAGTTTGGCTGAGAAGCGTTTGATGATCATCGCTCCGAAGATGGCCGAGACGCAGAAGGCAAACATCGATACCTGAAACACCGTACCTAAAGGCCCGTAATCCGGGTAATCGGCACCAATCGGCTTGGCAAAGATCGACCAGGCGTAGATAAGCCCTAAGACCAGCAAGGTCAGGGTGGCAAAAACCAGGTAGACGACGCGTTTGGATTTGATGGCACTGGCTGTCAGTTCTGCACTCATAAACTCTCTCCTCCGACTCTGATCCCCTATCGGGTTCCGGGTGTAAAGAACTTGAAGTTCTCATTGGTTATGGCGGCGCCGCACTTCTTGCAGACTTTGGCCGACGGGCTGTTCAGAGTCTTACACTCCTGACCAAGGCCTTTGGGTACGACCTTGGACTCCACCAGCCCCTGGCAGCGTCCACAACCGGAACAACCATAACCGCAGGACATGGAAACCTCCACTATACAGAACTTTTTGGCAATTCTAAAGGCAGGCCCATGCAACGATATGTTGTGTCGCATGAGCCTGCCGTTGAAACGCTGCGGCCGGGATTGATCAGATCAATCCAGCCTGGGTTAACTCCTTGCTCGATTACTAGGCACCGGGGGCCTTGGGAGCCGAAGGAGCGCCGGGAGCCGCCGGGGCAGCCGGAGCACCGGGAGCGCCTGGGGGCTTGGGGGCACCAGGGGCACCGGGGGCAGCGGGGGCGCCGGGGGCAGCGCCGTAACCGGCCTGCTCGGCATACTTGGTCAAATCAGCTTTGCAGAACGGGCACTTCTTCATCACCACGCCACCGATGACTTGAAGCTTCTTGCCGCACTCCGGGCAAACCGGATCCGGCATGTTGGCACCTGCAGGTCTAAAGCACATAACTTCCTCCTAGCAATCGAACACGTTAGTATACTTGCAACTCTCCCCCCCTGATGAGGAAGACAACCCCGCAAGCGGAGCCTGCAACTACTTGATGGCGACACCACCGATGATGCCAGCGTCGTCAGCCTTCTCGTTGCCGGACAGGCGGGTGGTCTGATACCCGCGCATCGGCTTGATCATGAAGGACTTCTTGGGCGGCACGTAGAAGATGCCGACCTTGCCGAGGCCGACTTTGTCGGTGCTCAGCGTAGCATAGATGTCGTCGGGCGTCTTACCGGCAGCCAGCTCGTCGTTGAGCCACTTCTCCTGCTCCTCGGTCGTCAGCTCGATCAACTCATCCAAAGTCATGGCAAACCTCCTTGGTCTGATGAAAGTTCGTCGTCGTGGCTTTGCCCTACACTATACAGCATAGGACAACGGGGGGCTCAGGTCAAAGCCTAAACCCCCCAAAAGTACTTACGGGATGATGATGCTCACAGCGCGGCCGAGCTCCAAGGCCCGCTTGGCCATATCCTCCACTGGCCCGTACTCAATGCACTTGGCCAGGCAGTGATGCACACAGGACGGCTTCTTACCAGCATCGAGACGTGAGGCGCAGAGATCGCAGAGCTTGGTGGGAATGGGGAAGTTCTTCCACTCCCAGGCATCCGGATTGCCCTCTTCGAGCTGATAGGGGCCGACTTCCTTGACGACGATACCCGGGGTCTTGGCGATATCGACGTTGAGGTGGTTCTTGCAGGCCACCTCGCAGGTGTGGCAATTCGAGCAGTACTTGTAGTCAAACAAAAGCGCGTAGCCCTCGTATGCCATTTCTAACCTCCTTAACGGTAGTCTGCTAAATGACGCGGTGGTCGCGATGCAGGTCGGAACGGGTCCAGTCGATCTTCACGCCCTCCTGGGCCTCCAACTCATCGCGCTCCTTGATGATGTCCAACGACTTCTTGGGAACCAGGCCGTCCAGGTCGTCAACCTTCTTGATGGAGCAGAAGGTCGACTTGAAGCCGGCGCCGAAGCCCAGCTGGCCGATGTCGAAGTGCGGGATCATCGTGTTGACGTTGGACTTCCAGACGCCGAACAGGTTGGGCTCCTCGCCGTCCTGCTCCGGATACCACCAGCCGTGGCGGCAGTGGACCACGCGCGGGTCGACGACGATGGTCAAGTGGGCCTTCTGGCGAGCCTTGCCGAAGGGGTTCTCCACCTCGACCCAGTCGCCTTCCTCGATGCCATACTTGGCGGCCGTGTCCGGATGGATCTCGATGTCCGGATACTGGCGGAAGAAACGGTTGGTGGGGAACATCCGGTGCTCAGAGTGGAAGGTGTTGTACTCACGGGCGCCGGAGGTCATCATGTAGGGATACTTCTCGGCCAGCTCGGGATGGCTGACCTGGCTCCAGCGCGGCTCCTCGAAGTAGGGCAGCGGATCCTCGCCCCAGGCCTCGAACAGTGTGGAGTACAGCTCGATCAAACCGGTGACGGTGTTGAACCCGGGCTCTCCATCGAAGCGCAGCATGCCCTTCTCATACTTGCGATAGTCGTAACCGGGCTGGTAAAGGCCAATCTCCTTGAGCTTGTCGAAGTCAAAGCCCAGCTCCGGCTGCAGCTGGTTGGTGAAGAAGGAGTTGACGAACTTGTCGCGGGTGTCGCCCTCGAAGATGTTCCAGGTCGAGGTGCCGTCCGGGCCGGCGTTGTTCAAACGCTTGCCGAACTCGATGCAGATCTCGACGTCGGACTTGGTCTCGCCCACACGCAGGGCCTCGTTCATGGCACCCAAGAACACGGTGTTGCGGCCGTAGTGGGTAATGACGATGCCGTCATGCTCGGCGACGGTCGGCAGCGGCAGGAAGACGTCGGCGGCGGCCATCGCCGTGGGGGTCATGACCAGGTCCTGGACGACGTTGAAGTCGGTGCGCAGGAAGGCGTCATGCCAACGGGTGGGGGCAGCCGAACAGGTGGGGGCCAACAGGTTGGAGCTGTTGAACCAGATCATGTGGATCTTGTAGGGCTTGTCGGTCTCCAGGGTATCCAGGGTGAAGTCGGGATGGGTGGTGGCCATGGCGTTGGAGAGGGCCGGATACTCGGTGGAGCCGAGGCGCTTGTCCCAGAGCTCGGGGGCCAGGTCCTTGCGGGTCTCCATGCGCCACTTGCCCAGCAGCGAGGACGGCGGGCCTAAGGTCAGGCCGCCGGGGATGTCGATGTTGCCGGTGATGGCCTGCAGGGCGATGGTGATGTGTCCCACCTGGGTGCCGTTGGGATTCTGGTCTACGGCCAGGCCCCAGGCGATGGAGACGGGCTTTTGGGCCATCAGACGGGCGACCTTGCGGATCTGCTCGGCGGGAGCCCAGGTCATCTCCTCCACCTTTTCGGGCGGGTATTCCTTGCAGCGCTCGGCGAACTCGTCAAAGCCGAAGCACCAGTTCTCCACGAAGTCGTGGTCGTAGAGGTCTTCCTCGATGATCACGTTGGCCAGACCGAGGCCGATGGCGGCGTCGGTACCCGGCTTGATCAGCAGGTTGACGTTGCCCTCACAGGCGCCCAGCCAGGTAACGCGGGGGTCGATCATGATGACCTTGGTGCCCAACTTCATCATGTCGATGATGGCATGGCCAAACAGGCCGTCCGGGTTGGACGGCAGCGGGTTCTTGCCCCAGCAGACCACGTACTTGGGCAGCTCGAACTCCGGGTTGTCGAAGCGATCCTCGAAGTAACCGGCGTAGTCGATCTCGGGATAGCCGGCGCCGAGGATGTAGTCGGTGATCGAGCAGCGCGGGCCGTAGCATGACCAACCGCTCTGCCCATAGCAGACGTTGGGGGTCTGCAGGGTGGAGAAGCCCAACGGATAATAATAGATGCAGGCTTCGCGGCCGGTGCCACCAAAGACCAGGATGGACTCGGCGCCGTACTTCTCCTTCATCTCGTTGACCTTGCCGCAGACCAGATCGAAGGCCTCATCCCAGGAGATGCGCTCCCACTTGTCCTTGCCGCGGTCTTTGGGGTCGCGCTTCATCGGATAGACGATGCGCTTGTCGGAGTGTACGATCTCCGGCAGGTTCAGGGCGCGCAGGCACAGGCGCCCCTGGGTAATGGTGTGCTCCTCGTCGCCTTCGACGTCGATGAGCTTGCCATCCTTGACAGTCAGCCACATGCCGCAGCCCACCGGGTGGTCACCTGGGGGCGACCAACAGGTGGAACGGATGCTGACCGAACCGTCCGGGTTCTCGCGTCTCCACTCTTTACTCATTGCCATAACGTATACCTCCTTAAAGTAATGTTCTGGCACTCGTTTCCGACAGCCAGCGCCCGCCCCCCCCAGGGAGGCGCTGGCTGTTACTACCTTTGGTGCTGCCCAGCCAAACTACTTCTTATTGCCGTTGATGATCTCAATGCCGGCGAAGATGAAGAAGTGGATGAAGGGCAAAGCCAGGGCCAGGCCCATCAGGGGCAGGCGAAGGGCCGTGTATGTGTCCTTGGCATCGCCAGTAAAGCCAGCGGAGGCCAACGGCAGGATGACGCAGGCAATCAGCATGTAAGCCAGGATGACCATCATGATCCAGAAGGCTGCGCTGCTTTCTTTCTTTTCCATTGTGCTACCTCCCTTAGGACTTCACAGCTTCGGTGACCAGGGTGTCGAGGTCCTTACCACTGGTCTCCTTGCGGACAAAGACGATGGTGCAGATGACGCCGATAGCCGCCGGAATCAACAGCAGGAACATGATCTTGTTCCAGTCGGCACCACCCTCGGCAGTCTTGAAGGCCGCCGTGGCCGTAATGGCCGCAAAGACGATAGGTGCCGCCGCGCCACCAAAGCGAGCAAAGGCCTGGCACCAGGACACGCCGGTGTTGCGAACCTGGGTGGGATAGCTCTCGGGCATCAGCGGCTGGACGCCGGTGATGGCGAAGTTCATGGCGAAGCCGATGAAGAAGAACAGGAACATGCAGTAGGCAAACTTATCCGGGCCGACCGTCAGGGCAAAGACGACCACCGCCAGAGCCGTGAACAGCCAGGCAAAGACAAGTGTGCGTTTGCGTCCGAACTTATCCGAAAGGAAGCCGACCGTGACGTTGGAACAGATAGCTGCGACGTTGTTGAAGGTCTGCATGGCCGAGGCATCAGTTGAAGAATAGCCAAAGCCGGTCATCATCGGAATCATCCAGGGATTGAGGCCGTAGACGAAGACCTGCCCGATGAAGTACATGGTCCAGATGGCGGCAGTAGCCACGATGAACTTCTTGGTGAACAGCACCTTGGGGTTGGCCGAGGCCACCTTGGGCGGAACAACCAGATTCTCAGCTTCCAACTTGGCGCCAATGTCGATACCGCTTTGCTTGACCAGGTCGTTGAGGCGCTCGATGGCCTTATCCTTCTGGCCGGAATTGGCATACCAGTGCGGGGTCTCCTTCATGAAGATGCCAAGCAGGACGCCGTAGATTACCGGCAGGGCACCAATCAGGTAACCCACGCGCCAGTTTTGAGTCATCGCCGGGGTCTGCAGTCCATCAGCACCGGTGAGCGAGAAGGTCTCACTCATAGCTGCTGAGGCAAAGGGAATGGCGATGGGATCGGAGATGCTGTTCAGGGTAGTGACAACGACGCCGGCCAACACCCAGCCGACGACCATGAAGGCCATACCGAAGGTGACGAAGATACCGCGGTTCTTGGACGGGATGGTCTCGGAGAAGCAGGTGGTGACCACCGGGATGCAGGAGCCTACGCCCAAGCCGGCGATGACGCGGGTGGCAGCGTAGAAGGTGAAGTCGGTGCAGTAGGCCTGGGGCAGAGTAAACAGACCGTAGAAGATGATGGCGATGGTCAGCGTCTTCTTGCGCCCGATCTTGTCGGAGATGATACCGCCCAGAGCGCCGCCGATGACCATACCCAACAGGCTCCAGGTGGAAATGGAGCTACCCAGCGCACCTAACGATGCAGCGCCAACGGATGGATCCTTGGCACTTGCAGCAACAACGGCGATGGAGCCATCCACCGGGTTGGAGCCGCTGAGGAAATGCTGCAGCGTGTAGGCCACACCGGATGTGGTCTGGCTGGCGACCATGAAGTCGTAGCCGTCGAAAATCATCGCAAAGCCCAGGAAAACGAACATAATCCAAGTGAACTTGTTGATGCCCAGACTGTCGATGACGTCTGAGACGGTGAACTTCTGACCCTCTTTGATACTCATTATCCCTCCAATACTTAGACTCGATGTCTGACCGGCAACCTGCGGGATGCAAGGTTGCTCGGCTGCCTGTCTCGCGGGATGAGCGAGACTGTCCTGCTGTATGGCCGTTCGTGGGACGTGATGCGAGGATTATGCGTTGCGCCCGTGGCGGGAGTGTCATAAGAGCGATAACAAACTCCCCTTTTTGGAGTCATAACCGGAGTTTGATTTCCGGTTTGTTAAAATCCCCTAACGAATTCGGCGCCTTTTTCGAGTCATAATCTGGTGTTGATTCGACTTCCAGTTTTGCTGGTAGCGAGCCAGTTTTTAGGCCCTCGGGTTTTCAACTCCAAAAAATCTGGAATTTCTCTTGGCGGCTTTGCTAGAATATCGCCACTCTGTGATCTGCCTTGAGCAGAGTCCTGTCTGAATGGCTGTGGGACGCTTACTGACGGACTTCACTGTGAGGCAGAAGGAGGTGTCGAAAACTCAATAATAACATCGGGCTTACTATTTGTTTAACAGATGGCATGTGAGTTGTTGTAAATTTATGGAGAAATGGGGATTTGAGAGCCGCCAGTGCTGGCGGCTCTCTCCTTTTGTGGTAGAATTCTGACACGTGCGAGGAAGCATGGGTTTACAATTCATTTCTGTTTGGGGGTTACGTGCAGCAATCTGCCGAAGTTTCCCGTTCCTCATTCATCAGCAAACTCTACGTCGACAATGAGCTGATTGTCCACCCTGCCCTGGCCATCGGCCTGGGGTTGCATTTCCTTTGGGCATACGCCTGCTTCTATCAGGCCTTCCCGGCTTTCTATATCACCGACCCCAACGTGCATGCGCTGTTCATAAACCTGCGGGTGGTCAGCTGGCTGGTAACCATCACAATAATGCTCTTGATGGCCTGTTTCATCGACCGCATCACCTATATCATCCGCCGTCAGAACCTGCAGATCTCGGTGGCCTGTATCATGGCCCTGGGTACGGCCTGTCTGTTCGTAGCCCAGTACACACCCGAGGTGACACTGATAATCATCGGCAACATCCTCTCCGGCGCGGCAGCCGGCTTTCTGGTGCTGATCTGGGGTGAGGCCTACCGCCGGCGGGAAATCAAGGGTATCGTGCTCAACGGCATCCTGGCTCTGGTGCTTGCCTTTGCCGGGTTTGCCCTGGCGTTGCGCTTCCTGCCGGCTACCGTCGGTGGGGCGCTGTTCTGCGTTATCCCGCTGTTTGAGATCACGGCACTGTTCTTTGCCATGCACGGCGGCAGCGCCTTCTTCCATCCCCAGCAGTTCACGGTCAGTGACGACGGTGCCCGGATGCCGGTATTCGGAATCCGCGAGGTACCGACCTTCCGCAAGCTCCGGGTGCGGCGCAGCAAGCTGCTGGTGCGCATGGCTATTCCCGGCCTGCTCTTCGGCCTGGCCTTTGGGCCGTTGTGCAAGCAGGCCTTCAGCATCGTCGGCGACATCATCAAGGATGGCGGTGACCTGCTGATGCCAGTGCTGCTGGCCAGCGGGCTGTCGTTGGGCGTGGTGTTGGTGGTGCTGGCGCTGAACCGCAACGACGACAGTGAATCCTTCTATC
>JAISUQ010000017.1 GCA_031272005.1 Coriobacteriales bacterium
TACCGCCCGGGAGTGGATCGGCAGCATCGTGGAGAGCGTGGCTGTGCTTTGCCCGGGTGTCGGCCTCAAACACTATACGGACAGCGATCTGCCCTGGGCTTACCGGCGCAGCGGGCTGCCGCTGGGCGAGATCGTCTGTGAATGCTCGCTGAGGGTCAAACCGGGCAATGTCAGCCAGATTCGCGCCAAGATGGAAGGCTCACTGACCCGTCGGCGCAAAAGCCAGCCCTTGACCCTGCCCAGCGCCGGCAGCGTCTTTCGCAATCCGGAAGGCGTTTCGGCCGGCCAGCTGATAGAACAGCTGGGCTTGAAGGGTTATCGGGTGGGCGGCGCAGCAGTATCTACGCTGCACGCCAATTTCATTGTCAATGACAAAGGCGCCACAGCTGCCGATGTGCTTGCTATAATCAAACACATCCGCCAGCGGGTGAAGGAAGAGTATGGCTACGAACTACAACCGGAAATCCGTTTCATCGGGTTCGAATAACCGCAAACCGCCCCGGCGTCAGGGGCCGCCCAAGCCGATGCAGGTCGCGAGCTCGAACACCACGGGACGGCGCATCAGTAACGGACGCACTGCCAACGGCCGGGCCGGCAACAGCAACGGCAACGGCGTCGGCAACGGCGGCCGCAATGGCATTGCCGCCGGCTCTGCCCGCACGGGTTCGGTCAGGCGGGCGCGCAGCAAGGTCGCCTACAGCCAGTCGGCCAGCGAGGATCTGGGGCTTATAGCCCGCGAGCAGGACCCCCGGGCCCGCAGGGCCAGCACCCGCCCCAACGAGAAGTTCCGCGTCCTCGATCAATCCTACGACGAGCTGCCGCCCAGCCAGCGCAAAGCCGGCATGACGGCGCGCGAGTACCGCCGTCGCTACCAGCGCCAGACCAGACAGCGCAACCCTTTGCTGACGGGCATCATCGTTGCATTGGGCGCCGCCCTGTTGCTGGCGATTGGCGGCCTGGTCGTGTATATCTCCCCGGCTTTCAGCATCAAGCATATCGAGGTCCTCGGCGCCGAGCGGCTCTCCGACAGCGACCTCAAGGAGTTGGCTGCCGTACCGGTGGGCATGACATTGCTGCGCGTGGACACCGATGCCATCGCCCAGCGCCTGCAGGGCAATGCCTGGGTGGAGAACGTACAGGTCAAACGCTCGTTCCCCTCGACTCTGACCTTGCAGATCACCGAGCGCAGCATCGCAGCGGCGGTGGAGATACCGCCGGCTTCGGCCCAGGAGGTGACGCATTATTGGCTGATATCCTCCGACGGCCTGTGGCTCTGTGCCCTCAATGACGGCGCC
This sequence comes from Coriobacteriales bacterium, assembly GCA_031272005.1. Lineage (GTDB taxonomy): Bacteria > Actinomycetota > Coriobacteriia > Coriobacteriales > UBA8131 > JAISUQ01. The sequence continues at coordinate 1,296 of JAISUQ010000017.1, forward strand.
TGGGAAAGCGTGGTCAATCCGGTGACCACCGACCCGGCCCCTGCCGCAGCCGGGGCTGTGGAAAGCTCCGAGGATTCCGGTGACGTGCAAGCCAACGATGAAGCCACCGACGAAGCCACCGATGCAGCAGCCGAGCAAGAAGGCAGCGAGTCCAGCACCGAAGTTGAGGTCACAGCGCCCACAGCTGAGGAGCTGGCCAGCACGGTGTTGCCGGATGCCGGGACTGCGCAGCCCAGCCTGTCTGCCGATGCCTATATCTCATCAGAGATGATTATCACCCTGCCTCTGATCAAGACCATCTCCCCGGCTCTCCGGCCCGAGGCCGGGCGGACCGTCAGCGACGAGGGCATCATCAACGCCCTGGACATCATCAAGGGATTCTCTCCGGAGATGCTGCAGATGGTGGAGTACATCTATGCACCGGACAAGGTCCAGACCACGCTGAACCTGAAGAACCACGTGGGTGTGGCCTTTGGCGCTGCGGAGGACGTCCAGGCCAAGGAGCAGGTCATCCAGACCTTGCTGGCCGAACACGAGGGCACCATCACCTACATCAACGTCCGCGTCGCCGACCGCGCCACCTACCGCGCCACGGATTGACATTTGCCAACCGTCAGAAATGTGCTAGACTGTGTGTTTGTGAAAAGCGGGAGTTTTCTCCCCACCTTGCGGCGCCGGTGTGGCGGCTGTCTGGTCTGAAATGAAGATCCGTGGCTTGGCCACTTCTCATTATGACCCGTATGCCAGCGCTGCGGGTCTTATTGTTGGTCTGCATAACTGGAGGTGACACTATAGCCACTAATGAGCAACGGCTCAACGAGGACATCACGGCTGGCGAGGTTCGACTGATTGGCGTTGATGGGTCTCAACTGGGTATTTTTGGGATTGAGGCGGCGCAGCGGGTAGCCGACGAGCAGGGCTTGGACCTTGTGGAGATTGCCCCCGAAGCCAAACCGCCGGTCTGCCGGGTGATGGATTACGGCAAGTTCAAGTACGAACAGGCCATCAAAGCCAAGCAGAGCCGCAAGAACCAGACCCGGGTGGAGATCAAGGAGATGAAGTTTCGCCCGAAGATCGACACCGGCGACTATGAGACCAAAAAGAAGCACATCCTGCGCTTTCTAGCCGCCGGCGCCAAGGTCAAGGTGACCATCATGTTCCGCGGCCGCGAGATGGCCCACCCCGAGCTGGGGCTTAACATCCTGGAGAAGCTGGCCGAAGACCTCAAAGGTGAGGCCGCTATCGAAAACCAGCCCAAATTGGAGGGGCGCAACATGTTCATGCTGATTGCCCCCCTGAAGAAGAAGGAAAAGGAGAGCAGTAAAGATGCCAAAGATGAAGACGCACAGGGGCTCAGCCAAGCGCTTTAGAGTCACCGGCAGCGGCAAGATCATGCGAGCTAAGGCCTATAAGAGCCATATTCTGGAGAAGAAGTCCCAGAAGCGCAAGCGTAACTTCCGCCATGAGACGGAGATTGCCAAAGCGGATTACAAGGTCATCGCGCGCAACCTCGGTCTGCGCTGATAAACGCCCCGCCGGCTGCTGCGCGCCGTCGCTGGCAGAGGTGGGGGAGTTATGAAAAGGAGTGATTAGTTATGTCTCGCGTCAAGCGTTCAGTTGCAGCTAAGAAGAAGCGTCGTGTGGTTTTAGCCCGGGCCAAGGGCTACTATGGTGCCAAATCGCGTTCCTACCGGGCGGCTAAGGAGCAGGTGCAGCATTCTCTGCAGTATGCCTATCGTGACCGTCGCAACAAGAAGCGCGTCATCCGCCGGTTGTGGATCACCCGCATCAATGCTGCGGCTCATCTCAATGGTCTGAGCTACTCGGTGTTCATGAATGGCCTGAAGAAGGCCGGTGTGCTCCTGGATCGTAAAGTCCTGGCCGAGCTGGCCGTCAACGATGCTGCTGCCTTCAGCAAGCTGGCCGAGGTCGCCAAGAAAGCCGTTGCCGCCTGAGGAAGCTGGTGTCATGGACAATCATCTGGCTCTGGTAGCCCGGGCGATAGTGCCCGACGTGGCAGTGGGTGACATCGCTGCTAATGAGCAGCAGATTGCCGCTGCCATACACGCTGCCGAGCCAGATGTCGATGTGCTGCTGTTCCCGGAGCTGGCGGTCACCGGATACACCTGCTTTGATCTGTTCCAGTCGGCGGACTTCATCGCCACGGCGTTGGCAGCGGTGCAACGGCTGGCAGCTATGGTGCCGGCTGGCCTGACGGTCATCGTCGGCACGCCATTGATCAGCGATGGGCTGCTCTACAATGTCGCCGCCGTGCTCAACGACGGGCGTATCATAGCCTTCGTGCCCAAGACCTTCATTCCCAATACCCACGAGTACTATGAGAAGCGTTGGTTCGACTCCGCCCTGGGGTTGAAAAGCCGCAGCTGGACAGACCCGCTCACAGGTCAGCAAATACCGTTGGCCAGCGAGCTGCTCTTTGAGCATCAGCCCAGCGGCGTGAGCTTTGCCATCGAGCTCTGCGAGGACCTCTGGGCGCCTGTCCCACCCAGCACCTGGCATTGCCTGGCTGGAGCCAGCGTCATCTTCAACCTTTCGGCATCCAATGAGCTGATCGCCAAAGCCGCCTACCGCCGTGATTTGGTGCGGATGCAAAGCGCCAGATGCGCCTGCGCCTACCTATATGTGTCGGCTGGATATGGTGAGAGCACCACCGATACGTTATTCTCCGGCGCTGCCATCGCGGCCAACTATGGCAGCCTGTTGGCGGCGGAGCAACTTGGCGAGTCCGGGCAGTTGACGGTAGTGCTGGATGCCGAGTTGCCCCTGAACCAGCGGCGCAGCCAGACCTCCTGGCGCGACAGCGTCCAGGCAGTGCCCGAATCCCATGGTCCGGGTTATCGCCGGGTTGCGGTCAACGGCACCAAACATGGCGTGGAGCGCTGGCTGGCGGTCGACCCCCGCCCTTTTGTCCCCAGTGACGCCCAATGCCGGGCTGAGCGTTGCCGGGAGATCCTGGAGATTCAATCCCAGGGTCTGGCCCAGCGGCTGCGCAAGACTGGCATCAGGCGGGTGGTCCTCGGCATTTCTGGCGGCCTGGACTCCACATTGGCGCTGATTGTCTGCACGCTGGCCTTCGACAGCCTCGGGCGTTCCCCCAGCGACATCATCACCGTTACCATGCCCGGATTCGGCACCAGCCAGCGCACACTGGACAGCGCACATAGCCTGATGGCCGCCTTTGGTACCAACGCCCGCAGCATCGACATCACTGCGGCTTGCCGGCAGCATATGGCCGACATCGGCCAGGACCCGGGGCTTCACGACATCACCTTTGAGAATATCCAGGCCCGTGAGCGCACGCAGATCCTCATGGACATCGCCAACCGCGAAGGCGCCTTGGTGGTCGGCACCGGCGATCTGTCGGAGACTGCCCTGGGCTGGTGCACCTACAATGGCGATCATATGAGCATGTATGCTGTCAACATCGGCGTGCCCAAGTCGCTGGTGCGCTATCTGGTAGCCGCCTATGCCGAGCTCCAGAGTCAGGTGCCGGGGGTCAGTGAGGTATTGCTGGGGGTATTGGATACCCCGATTTCTCCGGAGCTGCTTCCGACCCGTGATGGCCGGATCGTCCAGCGTACCGAGGAGATGATTGGCCGCTACGACCTGCACGACTTCTTTCTCTATCATTTCGTGCACCATGGCTTCAGCTTTGCCAGGATCGCCGAGATGGCCCAGATTGCCTTCGCCGGCGAGATCGAGGCGGAGGAGATCAAGGCCACCTTGCAGATCTTCATCCAGCGCTTCTTCTCCCAGCAGTTCAAGCGCTCCTGCATGCCCGATGGCATCAAGGTCGGCAGCGTCTCCCTCTCCCCCCGCACCGACTGGCGCCTCCCCAGCGACATCAACCCCCAAGCCTTCCTCTAAATACGACGGACGCCGCGGGGAAAACGTGCCAGTGGCACGTTTTCGGGCGAAGCTGCGAAGCAGCGTATGAGCCCCCGGGCCCCCCGCGCCATAGACTGCCGTTAAATACGACGGACGCCGCGGGGGTTATCGCGGCGTCCGTCAGGCGGGGGAAGGAGGGAGAGAGGGATATCTCCTTACAGCGAATATTATCCGCGCCATTTCTGTCGCAAACATCACCCATTTTTCAGAAATTTGACAAATTTCCCGTCCTTTTTCCGTCCGTCAGGCACTCCAGCACCCTAAATTGCTTGTTTCATCTGGCATTTTGGGGAAATCCCGGGTTATAATGGTTACTCATAAGAAAACCCCTTGCCGTACTTTTTTCTCCAGTACCGCATGAATAGCGCTCATCAGAGAGGTCACAGATGACTGGTATTTCAGACACGCCTGCTTCGGGCAAGACGATTGCGGAGAAGATCTTCTCCGCACACAGCGGCACAGACGCCCGCGCTGGCGACATCGTCATAGCCGATATCGATTTCGCCATGAGCCAGGACGGCACATCCGCACTGGCTATCGATGCCATCGCCTCGATGGGCGCCGACAGCGTCTTCGACCCCGCCCGGGTGGCGATGGTCATGGACCACAGCTGTCCTTCGCCGTTGGAAGGCGTCAGTGCCATCCACGCCAAGATGCGGGCCTTTGGCAAACAGACCGGCATCCGCATCTACGACTGGGGCTGCGGCGTCTGTCATCAGCTGGTGCCCGAAAGCGGCCAGATTGTGGCCGGGGATCTGGTGGTCGGCTGTGACTCGCATACCTGTACCTACGGCGCGCTGAACGTCTTCTCCACCGGGGTCGGCTCCACAGACGGCGCGGCAGCGATGGTCTCCGGTAAACTGTGGTTCAAGGTGCCCGAGACGGTGCGCGTCAGCTATCTGGGCGAGCTGCCCCAAGGCGTTTACTCCAAAGACCTGATCCTGGCCCTGGCTGGCTTGATCGGTGTGGACGGCGCCACCTATCAGGCGCTGGAGTTCGATGGCCCGGTGATTGAGGCGCTGTCCATCGACGGGCGGATGACCATCTCCAACATGGCTATCGAAGTTGGAGCCAAGGCCGGTTTGATGCAGGCCGACGCCAAGACCCTGGCTTTCTTTGCCCAGCGGGCCGAGCGCAACGGCCAGCCATTGGCCCGCCAGCCGCAGCCGCAGGCTCCGGATACAGACGCCAGTTACGCCGGCCATATCGAGATTGACGCCTCGGCTCTCCAACCGCAGATTGCCCGACCCCATGCCGTGGGCAATGTGGTTCCGATAGGCGAGCTGCCCGAAACCCCGATTGCCCAGGGCTACATCGGCACCTGCACAAACGGCCGCCTGGAAGATTTTGCTATTGCATCTAGCATATTAAAGGGCCGCAAGGTCCACCCCGATGTACGGCTGGTGGTCGCCCCGGCCTCGCGCGACATCTACCTCGACGCCATGGCCGCAGGCTACATCCAGGCCCTGGTAGAGGCTGGTGCCAGTGTGGTCACCCCGGGCTGCGGACCTTGCGTGGGCACCCACAATGGCGTACCGTCCGACGGCGAGAAGGTCATCTCCACCGCCTACCGCACCTTCCCGGGGCGGATGGGCACCTCCAACGCCTTCATCTACCTGGGCAGCCCGGCCACCGTGGCCGCCTCGGTCCTCAATGCCAGAATCCCCGACCCCCGGG
>JAISUQ010000021.1 GCA_031272005.1 Coriobacteriales bacterium
TGAGCATCGCCTATGGCGTATTCTGTGCAGCAGCGAGCATCGACCGGCAGCAGGCTCTGGCAGCCTTCACCTTTTCCCAGGCTTCTGCCAGCGTCAATGTCTGTGTGAAGAGCGTGCCGCTCAGCCAGACGGCCGGACAGCGCCTGCTGGTCAATCTGCACCCGCTGTTCGATACTCTGGTGACCGGCGTGGAGCAACTCGATGAACGGATGCTCTGGGCGTCTACGCCGGCCCTGGACATCGCCGCAATGCGCCATGAGCGGCTTTATTCGCGTTTATATATGAGTTAACGCAAGTTGACGTGAGTTGAGAACCTGGATTCGGGAGGCAGTGATGGAGCTTATCAAAATTGGCGTAGCCGGACCTGTAGGCAGCGGCAAGACAGCATTGATTGAAGCGTTGGTGCGTAGATTGGCGCCTGGCTTCAGCATCTGTGTGGTCACCAACGACATCTATACGCAGGAAGATGCCCAATTCCTGGCCGCCAACTCGGTGCTGCCAGCTGAGCGCATCAAAGGTGTGGAGACCGGCGGCTGCCCGCATACCGCCATCCGCGAAGACGCTTCGATGAACCTGGAAGCCATCGAGGCGTTAACCAGCCAGTTCCCCGATACTGAACTGGTATTCATCGAAAGCGGCGGAGATAACCTCTCGGCCACCTTCAGCCCGGAGCTGGCCGATGCCACCATCTTCGTCATCGACGTCAGCGGCGGCGACAAGATTCCCCGTAAGGGCGGCCCGGGTATCACCCGCAGCGACCTGCTGGTCATCAATAAAACCGATTTGGCTGAGCAAGTGGGCGCCAGCCTGGAGGTGATGGAGCGCGATGCCCGGCTGATGCGCGGACAGCTGCCATTCATCTTCACCAATATTCGCAGTGGCGAGGGCATTGACGCCGTGCTGGACTGGCTGCGCCATCAGGTGCTGTTGGAGGATCTGGCCTGATGTCCGAGGCCTGCGCAAACGCTGCAAACCGCTATGGGCAGGCATCGCGACTGTATCTGCGCATCGCTGCCAACGCTGGACGCAGCTACCTGGCTGAGTCATCGTTCACGGCACCGTTGAAGGTATTGGAGCCATTCTATGATACGCAGGGTCGCATGCTGCTGACCCTGATTACCGTCTCCGCCGCTACCATGGCCGGAGATGTGCAGGACATCGAGCTGGAGCTGGCAGCTGACGCCAGCGCCCGCATCAGCTCGCAGGCTTTTGAGAAGCTGCACGCCATGCCCGCCGGCAGCCAGGCCAGCCGACGGATAACTGCCCGCATCGGCAGTGGCGCAACCCTGGACTACTCACCGCTGCCGACCATCCCCTTCGCTGATTCGGCCTTTGTCGGCAGCCTGCACTTTGAGTTGGCCGACACCACCTCCCGACTGTTCTACAGCGATATCCTGGCTGCCGGCAGGATAGCTGCTGGTGAGCGTTTTGCCATGCGCCGCTGGTGCAATTGCGTCGAGCTGTACCAGCAGGGGCGGCTGGCCTGGATGGACAACCTGGTGCTGGAGCCGATTCCGGCTTCGGTGTCGGAGCCGGAATCGGCGTCGAGACCGGTGTCGAAACCGACATCGGCGTCGAGACCGGAGTCGGAGCCGGCATCGGTGTCGGAGCCGGCGTCGAAACCAGCGTCGAAGCCCGCAGCGAAGCCCGCGGCGAAATCGGAGCCGGCATCGGCGCCACCCGCCAGCCGGCCGCCCGGCCATCCTGATAGCCCAGCATGCTTCGCCGGATACTCGCACCTGGGCAGCGCCCTGCTGGCCAATTTCGCACCGGACGGCGGCGCCGAAGCGCAACTGGCCGCTCTGACCAACAGTTTTGATGGCTATGCCGGCTTCAGCCGCACCGCTGCCGGCTATCTCAGCATCAAGTCTCTGGCCCACGGCTCCGAACCGATTCTCTCTCTTCATCAACAATTGCGCGAACTGCTGGTTTGATACAAGTACTTGACGCGCCATTAACTTTGCCGAAACATTTCGACCTGATAATCGTCTATGACATTCCGGCCAAGGGGGCCGGAAGGGGGTGTCTTCATTTGGACATTGGGAAGAAAGAGGGAAACAATGAAAAAATCACGTCAAATGTTCGCGCGTATTGCAGCACTGATGCTCAGCCTGACGCTGGCTTTCTCCCTGGTGGCCTGCGGCGGTGGTAGCAGCAGCACCGGCGGCGGCACCAGCACTGGCGGCGGCACCGCTGGTGGAGATGAGGGCGACACCGTAGTGGTGGGCATCCTGCACTCCAAGACCGGCGCCATGGCCATCAGCGAGCAGGCTGTCATCGACGCCGAGATCCTGGCTATCGAGGAGATCAACGCCTCCGGTGGCGTGCTCGGCAAGCAGATTGAGTACATCGAGGAGGACGGTGCCTCCGACCCGGCAACCTTTGCCACCAAGGCGGAGAAGCTGGTCTCCCAGGACAAGGTAGTCACGGTCTTCGGCTGCTGGACCTCCTCTTCGCGTAAGGCCGTCAAGTCGGTCTTCGAGGATTACGAGAGCCTGCTCTGGTATCCGGTGCAGTATGAGGGCATGGAGCAGTCGCCCAACATCATCTACACCGGCGCCGCGCCCAACCAGCAGATCGTACCGGCTGTGGAGTACCTGCTGGATAACGGCTACACCAAGTTCTTCCTGATTGGCTCGGATTATGTGTTCCCGCGTACCGCCAACATGATCATCACCGCCCAGGTCAAGGCAGCTGGCGCAGAGATTGTCGGCGAGGAGTATGCGGCCATGGATCAGACCGACTTCGCCTCCATCATCACCAAGATTGAGGCCGCCAAGCCCGACATCATCGTCAACACCCTCAACGGCACCGGCAATGTCAGCTTCTTCAAGCAGATGGCCGAGAAGAACTACACCGCCGCCGAGTACCCGACCATGAGCTTCTCCATCGCGGAGGAGGAAGTGGCCACCATCGGCCCGGACATCCTCAAGGATCACATGGTCTCCTGGAACTACTACCAGACCACCGACACCCCCGAGAATGAGGACTTCGTTGCCGCCTACAAGGCGCGCTGGGGTGCCAACCGCGTGACCTCCGACCCGGCCGAGGCCGCCTATGACGGTGTCTATCTCTGGAAGGCCGCCGTGGAGAAGGCCGGCAGCTTCGAGGTCGCCGCAGTGCTGGAAGTCATCCGCACCGGTGAGATCAGCTTCCAGGCGCCTGAAGGCCTGGTGACCATCGACGGCGCGACCCAGCACCTCTCCAAGCCCGTGCGTATCGGCGTCATCGGTGCCGACGGCCTGATTGAGGAGGTCTATGCCACACCGGAGCCGGTCGCTCCAGACCCCTACCTCAAGGGTTACCAGTGGGCCGTGGACGCCAACATCCAGCCCTTGGAGTAAGCGCGGGCAACCTGCACCTGCACCAGCCGAACCGGGCGTCACAGATTGCAGTCAGTGTTACCGGAGTTCAACTCAAGTTCAGAATCAGGTTTTGCTAGTACATTTACTTGATAGCTTAACTGTTTGACAATCGAAGCTTGTAAGCCCCGGGCGGCGGCGATGCGCATCGCTTCCGCCGCCGCCCCTGCAGAGTGTAACACCTGCACCACCAGCCATTCACACCCACAATAACTGTTTGATGAGAGGTGCCGAAGATGCAACAGGTCATCGGAGTGCTTTTCAACGGCCTCAGCCTGAGTTCCATACTGCTGCTCACCGCGGTGGGCCTGGCCATCACCTTTGGCCTGATGAAGGTCATCAACATGGCCCACGGCGAATTCATCATGATGGGCGCCTATACCACCTTCGTGGTCCAGCAGCTCTTCTTAAGCTTTGCCCCCGGCGCCTTTGACCTCTCCTATCTGGTGGCGCTGGTGGCCGCCTTCGCCTTCACCTTCCTGTTCGGCTGTGTACTGGAGAAGTTGGTCATCTCGCGGCTCTACGGCCGTGTTGTCGATAGCTTGCTGGCAACTGCCGGCATCAGCATCATCCTGCAGCAGGCTGCCCGCAGCATCTTCGGCGAGCGCGGGGTCAACGTCACCGCACCCAGCTGGTTGTCGGGCGGCATCAGCCTGGGCGGCGTGACCTTCTCCTATAACCGCCTGTTCATCATCATGCTGGCGGTGCTCAGCCTGGTGTTGGTGGTCTTGATCATGCGCAAGACCAAGTTCGGTCTGCAGATGCGGGCGGTGATGCAGAACCGCGACATGGCCCGCTGCATGGGCATCAACTCCCGGCGCATCGACATGCTGACCTTTGGCATCGGCAGCGGTCTGGCTGGCCTGGCCGGCTGCTCGGTGGCCCTGCTCGGCTCAGTGGATTCCACTGTCGGCCAGCTGTACATCGTAGACTCCTTCATGGCCGTGGTCCTCGGCGGCGTGGGCAACCTGGTGGGCACGGTCTTCGGTTCCTCGATTATCGGCTTCTCCAGCATCGGTATCGAAACCGGCCTGTCTTCGGCCGACATCGCCAAGTGCCTGGTGCTGCTGATTATCATCGTCTTTTTGCAGTTCAAACCCCAGGGTCTGTTCGCTGGTCGCACCCGCCAACTGGACGAGTAGGAGGCGGAGAAGATGCCTATCAGAAAAGTGAGCAGCAAAGCGACCAGCAAAGTGACCGGAACGGCAGCAGCCGCTGCGGCGGCGGCCGATGCGACGACCGGTGCAACGACCGGCAAGAAGTCCTTGCTCCAGCGGCTGGCCAAATCCGCCGGCAGCCCGGTGGTCTTTGCCATCATCGTCATCGGCCTGGGCGTGCTGCCACTGCTGTACTCCAGCGGGGCCATCGACTCCACGGCGATGATTATCTTCTCCGGCAAGTGCATCGCTTTGGCCATCCTGGCCATCGGCATTGACTTAATCTGGGGCTATACCGGCATGCTTAGCCTGGGTCAGGGCCTGTTCTTCGCCCTGGGCGGTTACTGCATGGCGATGCACCTGAAGATGGTGGCCACCGGCGGCAACATCACCGAGTTCATGCACACCGGCGGCCTGAGTGAGCTGCCGATTATCTGGAGGCCTTTCCTGACCTTCCCGGCTACCCTGGTGCTGATTATCGTGGTACCGGCGGTGGTCGGCGGGTTGGTGGGCTTCTTCATCTTCCGCAACCGGGTCAAAGGCGTCTTCTTCTCCATCATCTCCCAGGCGCTGACCTGGGCGGCCTTCTCGCTGTTCATGGCCACCTCGCCCTGGACCAACGGCAACACCGGCATCACCGAGATCAAGTCGGTCTTCGGCAGCATCCGCGGTGATGCCAACCTGGATCACCTGTATATGCTGTTCTATGTCTCGCTGGGGGTCCTGGTGCTGGTGTTCATCCTGGCCACGTTGCTGACGCGGACCAAATTCGGCAAGCTGCTGATTGCCATCCGCGACGGCGAGAACCGCACCTACTTCTCCGGCTATTCGGTCAGCCGCTATAAGAACACCATCTACGTGATCTCGGCGGTGCTGGCCGGTATCGGCGGAGCGCTGTTCGTCAACTTCAACGGCTCCATCTCGCCATCGGTGATGACCATCTCCTACTCCATCATGATGGTGGTCTGGGTGGCCATCGGCGGGCGCGGCACCATCATCGGTGCGGTTATCGGCACGCTGTTGATCAACTTCGGAGAATACACCATCGCCTCCGGTTCGATGATCCAGGCCTGGCAGTTCATCGTCGGCGGCATCTTCGTGGTGGTCATCCTGTTCTTCAAGGGCGGCATCGTGGGCATCTTCACCAGCCAGCTGCCGGCAGCCTGGCGGTGGCTGCAAGCCCGGTTGGGCGGCAGAGGCCAGGGCAAAGGCGCGGATCAGGGCGCGGGTGGCCAACTGGCCGCCAGCCAGGCCGGCAGCAGCGCGGATGCGGAAGTGGGGTGAGCGCGATGACGGCCACGGCGGCAACAACGGCAACAGCGGCAGCGACAAAAGCAGCAACTGCGACTGCGGCGGCGGCAACCAAAGACCCGGTACTGAAGGTCAACAACATCTCGGTCTCCTTTGAAGGCTTCCTGGCTTTAAGCGACGTCCAGGTCGACGTGCAGCGCAACACCATCCACTTCTTCATCGGCCCCAACGGAGCTGGCAAGACCACGCTTCTGGACATCATCTGTGGCAAGACCCGCCCCAGCGCCGGCACGGTGACCTACTTCCCGCAGGGTCGCGAGATGATCCGCCTCACCGACCTCAAGGAGTATCGCATCGTCAACGTAGGCGTGGGACGCAAGTTCCAGATGCCTTCGATATTCATCAACCTGACGGTCTGGGACAACATGATTCTCTCGCTCAAAGGCCACAAAGGGGTGTGGGACTCGATATTCTTCCGCCCCTCGGCAGCCGAGCGCGCCGACATCGAGCAGATGCTGGAGCGCTTCGATCTGCTGGAGCAGCGCGACACCATAGCCGGTGCCCTGGCGCATGGACAGAAGCAGCGCCTGGAGATTGCCATGCAGCTGGTGCAGAAGCCGGAGCTGATCATGCTCGACGAGCCGGCCGCCGGCATGGGCAAGCAGGAGACCTTCCAGCTGGGCGAGGTGCTGCGCGAGATCTGCGGTGAATGCACCGTCATCGTGGTGGAACACGACATGGAATTCGTCAAGCAGATTGCCGACGTGGTGACCGTCTTCCATGAGGGCAAGGTGCTGATGGAAGGCAGCATCAGCGAGGTGCTGGCCGATGAGACCGTACAGGCCGTCTACCTGGGGCGTGGAGGTGAGCGTTGATGTTGGAGTTGAAGGGGCTGGAGTCCTACTACGGCGAGAGCCGGGTGGTCAACGGTGTGGATCTGAGCGTGGCCGATGGCAACATCGTCTGTTTGATCGGGCGCAATGGCGTGGGCAAGAGCACCTTGCTGAAAAGCATCATGGGGCTGGTGCGCAGCAAAGGCACCATCAGCTTCGACGGGCAGGAAATCATGAAGATGCCCACCTACAACCGCACCCGCCTGGGGATAGGCTATGTGCCCCAGGGCCGCGAGATCTTCCCCCAGATGACCGTGCAGGAAAACCTGGAGTTGGGCATGCGGGCCATCCACGGCAAGGCCAAGCTGCCGGATTACATCTATGAGCTGTTCCCGGTGCTGCCGAAGTTCGCCAAGCGCAAAGGTGGCGACTTGAGCGGCGGCCAGCAGCAGCAGCTGGCCATCGCCCGCGCCCTGGCCTGCGAACCCCGCCTGCTGATCCTTGACGAGCCCACCGAAGGCATCCAGCCCTCAATCATCCAGGACATCGGGGTGGCCATCCGCCGCATCAATGCCGAAAAGGGCGTGACTGTGCTGATGGTCGAACAATACCTGGAGTTCGTCCTGGACATCTCCCAATATCTCTATGTGATGGAGAAAGGCGAGATTGTCCTGGAGGGCGAGACTGCTAAACTGGACGTGGACAAGATTCAGCGGATCATGACCGAGTGATCGGAGCGCCAAGTGGATAACTACATCATCACCATCGCCCGGGGGTTTGGCAGCGGCGGCAAGCGCATCGGCGTCGACCTTGGCCTGGAGCTGGGCATCCCCTGCTACGAAAGCCAGATCCTGAGCATGGCCTCGGAGTACAGCGGCATCAACAAGGACCGCTTCGTGGAGGTGGACGAGCGGCTGCGCAACTTCACCAGCAAGCTGAAGCTGGCGCCGACCACCAACTTCGTGCTGGAGCCCACGGACCGCCACTTTGTCTCCGACGACAACCTGTTCAACATCCAGGCGGCCATCATTGAGCAGCTGGCACATACCGAGTCCTGCATCATCGTTGGCAAGTGCGCCAACTGGGTGCTGCGCAACTACCGCAATGTCCTCAGCATCTACGTCGAGGCGCCGCGCGACTTCTGTGCCCGCAGCGTCATGGAGCGCCTGGGCGTGGGGCTGGATGAGGCCAGCCGGCTGATTGAGCGCACCGACCGCTACCGCGCCGATTACTTCAAACACTACACCAAAGGCCGCGACTGGACCGACCCCGTCCTCTACGACCTGACCCTGAACAGCGGCCGCGTCCCTCCCGAAGACTGCGTAGAACTGATTGCCCACTACGCCAGGCGCAAGTTCGCATAGCAGAAGCATCTGCCGTCAGACCACCAGGCGAGTCCGACATTCTCCGCATAATTGTACTTTATTAAACTTATTGTGTGCTATATCGTGGCTATAAGTTTAGTTATGGCCAATTTTGTTGTATTGCAGTCTTATTAGCCCGACAAACCGTAAAGCAAACAAACTTTTTTCGATAACCTCTTGACAGCTGCAATATTATATGGTTTATAATATCGCATTGCTTACGATATTAGGAGGTGAATAGGTTGGGCTTTCAGATTACAGCGGCACTCCTCGATGCCTGTGTGCTCTCGATACTTTCCGGTGGCGACACTTATGGGTATGAGCTGACGCAGGGGCTCAAGGACAAGCTGCAGGTATCGGAGTCCACACTCTACCCGGTGCTTCGACGTTTGCAGGGCGGCGGCCTGCTGCGCACCTACGATCAACCCTGGCAGGGGCGCAATCGTCGTTACTATTCGATCACCGATGGTGGAAGGGCTCAACTGGCGCAATTCCGGAGGGACTGGTCGCAGTTTCGCGATCAGTTGAATTCACTGTTAGGAAGTGAGGGATGATGGACAGGAACACCTATCTGCAGCAACTTGAAGCTGCTTTGGCCAGCCTGCCGGCCAACGAGCGCCAGGACGCCCTGGCCTTCTACGCCGAGTATCTGGATGACGCCGGCCCGCAAGGTCTGGCAGCAGCACTGGAGTCTTTGGGCAGCCCCAGCCAGCTGGCCGCCCAGATCAAGGCCGAAAGCGCCATCCGCGGGCTCTCGGCGCCGCCCGCGATACCGCAACCACAACCCCAGGTTGCCACCGTAGCGCCTCAGCCGGTCAAGCAGGCCTCACCCTGGAAGACCGTCTGGATCGTCATCCTGGCCATCTTCGCCATTCCGGTGGGGATACCGCTGCTGATAGTGCTGGCGGCTGTGATATTCGCGGTGTTGGCGGTGTTGTTCGCGGTGTTGATCGCCCTGGCAGCCACTGTGGTTGGCATCTTTGCCGGCGGCATCTTGAGCATCGTCGCCGGATTCATCCTGCTGTTCTCCAGCTTCGCCACCGGCCTGTTCTATATGGGCAGCGGGCTGTTGGTGCTTGGCCTGGCCTTGTTGTTCGGTTGGCTGTTCTGGAAGCTGGGCGGCTTGCTGATCAAAGGTGTGGCCAAGCTGTTCAACCTGATTCGTGGCAAAGTCTCCAAGAAGAACCGGGACGCCAGCATCCAGGGCAGCGGCGCTGCTGACCCGGGCATGGTCTACGCCCAGGTCGAAACCATCAACGACAGCAATGCCGCCGGCATCAACGCTATGGCCAACGACTCAATAGCTAACGGGGAGGAGCAGAAATGAAGAAGTCAACCCGCAACATCCTGATTGTTTCGCTGGTTTTGATCTTGGTGGGCGGCGTGCTGGCTGGCACCGGCTGGGCTTTGGGTGGTGCCCGCTCTGTCGCTCTGACCAGCAGCGGTCCCGTGGTTAACAATCCGGCCAACCTGATCCAGGTCGATGAGCATTACAGCAAGATCACCAGTATCGATTTCGACGTCGATGTCATGGAATTACACCTGCAACCAGGCGAAGAGTTTGCCCTCAGCGGCAGTTACTATGATAATAACGGCGCTTTGGAGATAACCGAGAGCAACGGTAAGCTGTCGGTACAGCTGAACCGCAATACCTACGGCACCAGCATCCTCAACTTCAACTGGGGTCTTGGTTTCAACGGCATCGGTGAGTACAACAGCCAGACCCTGACTTTGACCTACCCGGCCAACAGCAAGTTCACCAGCGTTATCCTGAACTCCGACTATGGCGATATCGAAATCTCAGGCCTGAATGCCAATTCCCTGTCATTGGACATGGACGCTGGCTCGTTTATCGGCGAGAACATCAAGGTCGACAGCCTGGATGCCTATCTGGACTTTGGCGACTTCACTATCAACAACCTGGATGTCACCAACACCGCCACCCTGGAGCTGAACAGCGGCCAGCTGAGCTCCGACGATGGCGGCATCACGGTCGGTGAGCTGGAAGCTACTCTGGATTTGGGCGACATCGACATCGACGAACTGACTGTCAAGAATTCCGGCAACCTGACACTGAGCGCTGGCGCCCTGAACATCAACAAGGTTGAAGCCAATGACTTGAGCATCTTTGCCGACATGGGCAGTGTGGAAGTCAAAGGCAAGCTCACCGGCACCAGCATCTTCGAAGTGAGGATGGGCAGCTGCAGCTTAGAAATGGATCAATCAGCCGAAAGAATAGCCTTTGAGATTGTTACCGACATGGGCAGCATAGACATCAACGGTAGGGATTAC
>JAISUQ010000136.1 GCA_031272005.1 Coriobacteriales bacterium
GCCCGGGCTCTGGTCAACAACCCGGCGCTGATTCTGGCCGACGAGCCCACCGGTAACCTGGATACCGCCACCGGTGAGATGGTCCTGGCCACCTTCGCCTCCCTGCGCGAACTGGGACGCACCATCGTGTTGATCACCCATGAGCCAGACGTCGCCGCCCACGCCGACCGCACCCTCTACATCCGCGACGGCTTGATGTTTACCGCGCCCCACATTGCCGCTCCCCACATTGCCGCTCCCCACATTGCCGCACCCCATAACGCCACCATCAACACAGCGACGGAGCAGACGCCAACCGCTCCGGCAGCAGGCAGCCTGGCAGCAGGCAACCCGGCAGCCGGCAACCCGGCTGTCGCCACGATGCCTGCCGCATCGGGGGTGCTGCGCTGATGGACCTCCGCGACCTGCTCCGCGAGACCTGGTTCTCACTGGCGGCCAACAAGGCCCGCTCCTTCTTGACCATCCTGGGTATCGTCATCGGCATCGCCAGCGTCATCGCCATGACCTCGCTGGTGGGCGGGATGCAGAACATGCTCCTCGGCGAGTTTGGCCTCTACCAGGCGCGGATGATCATGATCCAACCGATGATGGAGCCGCTCAGCGAAGACGACCTGGAGGCCTTGAGGCAGCAGTTCCCGGAATATGACCTGCTCACGGTGAGCAACAGCGCCAGCGCCCGGCTGAGCGTCACCGACAAGTCCACCGACCAGCGCATCATGGGCATCGACGAGAACTACCCGGCCATCCTGAACATCAAACTGGAGCAGGGCAGGCTGTTTACTGCCGATGACATGAAGCGCTCCACGCGGGTGCTGATACTTGGCCGTGGCGTGGTCAAGGAGCTGTTTGGCAGCGAGGATGCCGACTGCCTGGGCAAGACGGTCTACGTGGGCCCCAACCGCGAAAGCTACACCATCGTCGGCGTGGTGGAAGGCAGCGGCATGAGCGAAACCTATAACGTCGTCGTGGCGCCCTACACCACCGTGCAGGCCCGCATCAGCGGCGTCAGCGGCTTCGACAGCATCTATGGCCTGGCCAACGACAGCGTGGACGTACCCGATCTGGTCGTCCGCACCACCGATTTCCTCAACAGGAGGATGGGCTACGACGATCTGGAGGCGGATGAGATCGGCGGCGTCTACGTCTACTCCATGCAGGAGCTGCTGGAACAGCTGAACATGCTGATGGCCGGGTTCTCCTTGATGCTCACGGCCATCGCCTCCATCTCGCTGTTCGTGGGCGGCATCGGCATCATGAACATGATGTTGACCACCGTCACCGAGCGCACCCGCGAGATCGGCCTGCGCAAATCCCTCGGCGCCCACACCAGCGACATCGTCAAGCAGTTTTTGGCCGAATCCATCGCCCTGTGCGTGCTCGGCGGGGTGCTGGGCATCGTCTTCGGCTATCTCGGGGCCTTGAGCCTGGCGGGCATCATCTCCCTGGTGCAGCCGGATATGGACTTCGCCCCGGCTATCGGCGTCACCTCGGTAAGCGTAGCCGTGGGGGTCAGCGCCCTGATTGGCATCATCTTCGGCTTCTATCCCGCCCGCCGTGCCGCCCGCCTGGACCCGGTGGAGTCGCTGCGCTATCAGTAAGCACCCATCAGTAAGCACCGTCAAGCGCCTGCCGGAAAAACCGGCAGACGGAATCATGCATCTTTATCCGAAATGTTTAACACTTCTCCAACAACTGTGTGGTTTTTATATCGCTTCAAAAAATCGGCCCTGAGCAGCACAAACAAATGTTATAGTGGCGATAACATTATTGGTGGGAGGAATCACCAAATGGTCTGCACAACTTAATACGAGGGAGGAAATCATGGCTAAGAAGAAGTGGCGTACCCGTTGGCAATTCTCCAAGAAGATAATTGCCCCGATTGTCGCGGTGGCGGTGATTCTGGCCATGAGCGGCCTGGCCTATGCTACACAGGCCATCTCACCGGCTCCGGAGGATGTGGTCTATGGCGATGTAGCCGCAGCCCCAACAGATGTGACCACAGATAACATCATCCCCGGCGGCATCGATACCAATATGGCCTATGTGGAGGACACGGACGTCGCCCAACCCGACAACAGCCAGGGCGCGGCGGTCGATACCCCTGTTGACGTGGTGGTCACCGACCCGGATTACACCCTGGGCTACATCAACGAGCTGACCTACGTCTGGGGTGAGACTTTCGACTGGCAGGGCGAGGCACCGGCCTATGAGACCTGGCATAACACCGGCGGCGTGGAGTTCATCAACACCGGCAACACCATCCTCACCAACTTCCAGGCCTGGGTGGATGGCCCAAACGCCGATCTCTTCGAAGCCGAGCTCCATGCCGGCTACGATAAATACTACATTTATGACCCCCAGACCAACCAGCAGATCCCCTGGCAGATAGACAACGAGAACTATACCGGCCCGCGCGACGCTGACGGCTGGCCTGCCGAGCTCTGGCCGGAGTGGACCGGTATTGCCAGCTGGCAGGTCTACCAGGCTCTGCCCCCCGGCGTCTATACCGCCACCGCGCACTTCAGCGGCGACTTCGTGGAAGACTATTACGGATTCCAGCCTCTGGGCTACCAGGCCACTGGCTACCAGGTCGTCGAGCACTGGGAGAAGACCGTCGAGCTGAAGCTGGTCGTCACCGACACCAACCAGCCGATCAGCTTCCCCGAGGAAGTCATCGCCGCTCTCAGCTACCCCGAGGTGAAGATGGTTGCCGGGACGACCTTCGGCGACTACTACCCCAGCGTTGGTTACGACTACGGTTTCTGGTCCTGGGATGTGCCGGATGACACACCGGTCGGCCAGGCCGGGGACATCTCGGTCCATTATCTGACCTATACCCTCTATCACGCCTACGAGCCACCGGTCGTGGCCCTGCTTTCGACCGACAACGGTCTGGGTACGCTGTACACGCCGGATTTGAGCACCTCCAAACCGGTTGCGGTGGAGGTGGTGGAGCCCACCTACAACAAGATTACCTACTACCCCGAAGACATCTCCAGCTACAGCTTTGCCGACGCTACCGTGGGTTATGGCACCGATGGCACTACCCCGAGCATCGTGCCCGGCGGCCTGGTGCTGCGCAATATGGGCACCTCCATCCTGGCCGAGCTGGCCACCTGGGTGGAAGGCCCTGGCGCTCAGGCCTTCTACACCGACGCCTTCATCCCTCCCGATAAATGGATCCTCTGGGAAGACCTCGAAGACGAGTCGGTAGCCATCCCCTGGCAGATTGATAACGAGAACTACACCGGTTCGGTGGACGAGAACGGCCTGCCGCTGCAGTTGTGGCCGGAGTGGAGCGCCGCCTGGAACTTCGGCGTCAACCCCAATCTGCCTGCCGGCACCTACACGGCCACCGTGTATCTGACTGGCTACTTCTGGACCAACTATCTGGAGAACTGGGGCGAGGTCAGCACCAGCTATGAGTATTTTGAGAAGGCTGTAGATGTCAGCGTGACCATCAAGCCCAGTGACGTCGAGCCGGAGATGCCCTACTTTGTCATGGAAATCCTGGAGTTTGAGCCGCGTATCACCGTGGCCTCCGACGACGTCATCGGCAACTATCTGCCTTCGGACTCGGGCTACACCGGCCCGGGAACCTGGGCCTGGGAGGTGCCCGCCGACACCCCAACCGGTAAAGCCGGCGATGCCTATGTCTACAACCTGAGATATACCGAGATCGATGAACAGACCGGCAAGGAAGTCAGCTGGAGCGGCCCGATAGCTGTCAGCGTGGCCGATCAGCCCGTCTGGAGCCACAGCTTTGTACCCGAAGACTATGTGATCGACCTGGGCACTGTCTACGAGGGCTACTCCATCTACACCCAGGAGGACGCTGATCAACTGCTGCCCCCTGGCGAGAATTACGCAGCGGTGACCTATGGCTACATCCAGAATACTGGCAACCAGTACATCGATGGTGTCAGTTTCGATGCGCCGAATATCAACTTTGAAGTCGGCCAGTTGTTCGACAGCAGCGGACCAGTTTCTGGCTATGTGATCAACAACTACATCCTTGGTCCGGGTATCGATGCTGGAAGCTGGGTCGGCTTTGGTGTCAAGCCCAGGCTGGGGCTGGCAGCCGGCACCTATCAGGAGACCTTCCCCATGCTCATCGCTACCAGCCGACTGAACACCATCGGCTGCTGGGGCTGGATCTGCGGCACTGTCGACCAGACGATTGAGACGGAGACGATCACCATCACCTTCACCGTCCTGCCGGCACCCGAGGCACCCAAGCCGCCGGCCGAGGTCGTGGAGATGGAGCAGTACGCCAACAACGTCTATGCCTTCTCCAACACCGCCATCGGCGAGTACCTGCCCACTGCGGGCACCGAGTATGGCTACTGGAGCTGGGATACCCCAGCGGGCACCAATGTCGGCAAGGCCGGCAACGTGCTGGTGCAGCAGCTGACCTTTACCGCTACCGACCCAGCCTACGCCGATTACAGCTTTACGGCAGTGATCAACGTCGTGGACAAGCCGGATTGGACCGTTGGCCAGAACAGCACCAGCATGGACTTCTATCTGGAGTCCGGCTACACCAACGCCGAGGGTCAGCTGGCCATCGTCCAGAACCTCGGAAATGTGGACATCGATTACTACCTGGCCAGGCTGGACGGTTCGGATGCCCAGTATTTCCATACCTACTTCGACTATCCCATGAATATTGATGCGCTCAGCGAATCGGAGAGCCTGACGACTCTGACCACGCCACGGTATTGGCTGTATCCCGGCGAATCCCTGGCTGTCAAGATTACGCCGCTGCCCGACCTGGCACCCGGCGAATACGTAACCACCCTGCATGTTCCGCTCTTCCCGGTGGTGCCCTCCTACAACAACTGGGGCGCTGTGGGGCTGATGGAATACCCGGAAGTCGACTGCGTCTGGAACATCACCCTGAAAGTGGCTGAGCCGTTGTCTGTGCCTTGGGAAGTTGACTTCCTGGGCAGCTATGGCAGCGTCGAGATCTATCCGGGCATGCCGCTGACCGACGTCCTGCCGCCGGCTGTTGCCGGTGGTAGCTGGTACTGGCTGGATGTCAATCAGCTCGGCGTGGAATACGCTGGCAAAGTCGGCGAGAGCTATCAGTTCGATCTGGCCTGGTATCCCGATGACAAGTCGATGTACGCCGCAGGCCAGTATCCCTTCACCATCACGGTGGTCGAAAAACCGGTCTGGGACTTCGCTTTCCGGTTCGCGGATGTCGAGAACAAGGGCGTGGACCTGGGCAGCCAGAACGTCGGTGCCGAACCCAACTCTGCCGCCGTGGACTTCGTCCTGGGCAACCAGCCGCTGTACAACGTCAGCGCCACGATTGGGGGCCAGGATGCCGCGGCCTTCCAGACTTACTTCGTGGGCAACGGCGAGGGCGTCAATGGCGCCAAGGTGGAGAAGCTCGTGGACTGGGCCGACCTGCGGGTCAGTTCGGTTGATGGCCTGAAGGCCGGCACCTACAAGGCGACCATCATCGTCACCGGCGACTTCTCGGTGCACGGACTGGATAATTACGATGCTGCCAGCCTGCGCTGGGAGCCAGTCACCAAGGTCTTCGACGTCACGGTGACGGTAGTTGACCCCACGCCCACACCCCAGCCGGTGGTCACCACCCCGACCATCGCCCAGGTGGTAGCCGTGGTGGCTACCGTCATCAACGTAGTGAAGTCGATTATCAGCGCCATTTCCAAGCTTTTTGGTCGCAAGTAGCGACCGTCCTCCCGTGCGTCCCGTTGCCCTCCAGCGGGACAAGCCGACGGGCACCCAATCCCCCCTGGGTGCCCGTCCCTTTTTGTCTCAGGATTCCCCCGGCGGGGGATGACGGCCTGTCAGAACTCGGATTTGGCCAGGCGGGCTATCAGGATGTCGGTCATCTGGGCGGCAGTGTGCTCGCCGGCGGCGATGCTGCGCACAGCCTGACTGATGGGCATCTCAATGCCGTGTTGGGCGGCCAGGCTGGTGATGGTCTGGCAGGCCAGAGCGCCTTCCACCACCATATGGGTGCGCTGCTGGTAGGCCTCCAGTGTGCCGCCGTGAGCCAGCTCCAGGCCGAAGGCCCGGTTGCGGGAGTGCTCGGAGGTGCAGGTGGCGATGAGATCGCCCATGCCGGCCAGGCCCATGCAGGTCATGGAATCGCCTCCGAGCTGGGTGACCAGCCGGCTGATTTCGGCCAGGCCGCGGGTCATCAGCATGGCGGTGGTATTGTCGCCGAAACCCAGACCATCGGAGATGCCGCAGGCGATGGCGATGATGTTCTTGGCTGCACCACAGAGCTGGGTACCAATGGTGTCACTGGAGGTATAGACCCGAAAGGTCGGCGTGTTGAACAGCTCCTGAAAGAAGCTTGCCGTCTGCGAGCTGGCAGAGGCCACCACTGTGGCCGAAGGCAGACTGCGGACGACTTCCTCAGCATGATTGGGGCCGGTCAGCACCGCCAAGCGCTCAGAATTGCCCAGTGCTTCGGCCAGGACGTCCAACAACAGACGTCCGCTGCCTGCTTCAATACCCTTGGAGAGCTGCACGACGGGCAGCTCTGCGGCAACGCCGGAGGCTGCAATCTGCCCGGCTATCTGGGGCAAGGCCGACGAAGGCGTGACCAGCACGACGGCCTCGGCATCCTCCAGAGCGTTGGCTAAATCGCTGGTGGCACTGACAGCAGTCGGGAATTCGACGTCACTGAGATAGTTTGGATTGCGATGACTCTGGCTGATTTGCTCAGCCAGCTCGGGGCTGCGCGCCCACAGCCGCACCTGGTGCTGCTTGCCGCCTAAAAGCCAGGCCACGGCGCTGCCCCAGGAACCGGCGCCCACTACGGTTACATTCATTTTTTGCCCCCAATGCGATTCTCGTTGCCTTCGGACAAACGCTTGATGTTCTGCCGATGCGCCCATATTACTAAGACTGCGGTGAGCAGGCTCAAGGTCAAGGCCACCTTGTCGCCCCAATACGCCACCCAGGCCACAAACGGACAGGCCACCGCAGCAGCAATCGAGCCGACCGAGACATAGCGGGTCAGAGCGGTAAGCACGATGAAGACACCCAGTTCTACCAACGCCCAGAACCAGCCGAAACTGATGAACAGACAGCCGATGGCCACAGCGATGCCCTTGCCGCCCTTGAATTTCAGCCAGGGCGAGAAGATATGGCCGCTCACGCAGCCGAACAACGCCAGGCTGAGCACCACCTTGCTGTTTATCCAGCCAAACCCAATTATCCGGGTGGCGTCAGCCGCAGCGTCACCCGGCAACAGCCAGGTGCTGGCAGCCAGGCCCACCAAACCGGCCAACAAGCCCTTGCAGAAGTCCAGCACAAACACCGCCGCCCCGCCAGCCTTACCCAGGGTTCGCATGGCGTTGGTGGTGCCGATGTTGCCCGAGCCATGGGCCCGGATGTCGGTCTTATAGAACACCCGCGAGATGATCACGCCCCAGGGAATCGAACCCAGAGCAAAGGCCAGAAGCAATGTCAGGATGGCTGCTATCAAACTGCACCCCCGCGCTGGTGTGTCCGTGGCCCGTATCTGACGGGCGCCTGCCAGTGATCCATCAGTCCTTCTTCTTGAACTTCATGCGGATCGGCGTGCCTTCCAGATCAAAGGCGCCGCGCAGGCGGTTCTCCAGATAACGACGGTAGTTGTCGTCGATGATATGGGGATGGTTGGCAAAGAAGGTGAAGGTTGGCGGGCGGGTGCCGGTTTGGGTGACGTAGTTGATGCGCAGCCGGCTGCGGCCGGCGGAGATGGTGTGGCCGAAGTCGCGCAGTTCGGTGAGCAGGGCATTCAGGCGGCTGGTGGTGATGGTGCCGGTGAAGTTGGTGTAGACCTTCTCAATGGCTGCCCAGATGCGGTGGACGCTGCGGCCGGTCTTGGCGGAGATGGCAATCACCGGCGCATAGCCCACATACATCAGCCGCTCGGCGACCTGGGTGCGCACCGCCTCGCGCTGCTCCGGGGTCTCCAGCAGGTCCCATTTGTTGAGCAGCACAATCAGGGCGCAGCCGCGCTCGTCGGCCAGATTGGCTACCCGCTGGTCACCGTCGGTGAGGCCTAAGGTGGCGTCGATCAGCAGCAGGGCGACATCGGCGCGGTCGATGGCTCGCAGCGCGCGGACGAAGCCGTAGTACTCCACGCTCTCGTCGATTTGCGACTTGCGGCGGATGCCGGCGGTATCGATAATCCGGTAGGTGGTGACCTCGCCGGTCGCTTCACTTTCGTGTGCTATTATGCTATCTATTGCGTCGCGGGTGGTGCCGGCGATGTCGCTGACGATGGAGCGCTCCTGGCCCAACAGCCTGTTGGTCAGCGAGGACTTGCCGGCGTTGGGCCGGCCGATGATGGCGACGTTGATGGCCTCTGCCTCTGCCTCGGCCTCGCCCTCGCCCTCGGCGCCATTCTCCCCCGCTTTGTCGCCGCGGGCGGAGGGTGGCTCGGGCAGCAGCGCCACCAGCGCATCCAGCAGGTCGCCGGTGCCGTGGCCGTGGACGCTGGAGATGGGCCAGGGGTCGCCCAGGCCGAGGTTGTAGAACTCCCAGAGCTCGTCTTCGCGCGCCGGGTTGTCCATCTTGTTCACCAGCAGCAACACCGGACGCCCGGAGCGCTTCAGCAGGCGCGCCACCTCGTTGTCATCGGCGGTCAGGCCGGTGGTGGCCTCGACCATGAACAGGATGACGTCGGCCTCCTCGGTGGCCAGGACGGCCTGATTGCGGATGGAGCTCTGGAAGGCATCCTCGGCGCCCATCTCGATGCCGCCGGTGTCTATCAGGATGAAGTCGCGACCATTCCAGTCGGCGGTGTGGTAGGAGCGGTCGCGGGTCACGCCGCGTTGCTCGTGGACGATGGCCTCTTTGGTCTGGGCTATGCGATTGACGAAGGTGGACTTGCCCACATTGGGCCGCCCCACCACGGCGACGATTGGCAGGATCACCAGGCTCCCTTTAACAGCTTGAGTAATTCGGATGCCTTACAGTCTACCACATGGACCTCTGCAGCCAGCGCCTTTGCGAGCTCAGCGGTACTGCAGCCATCCAGGGTCAGGCCGTCGTCGTTGAACATCACGCTGGGCAGGACGACAACCGTGCGGCGTTCAGCGATGTGCTCCGGCACCTGGGCGAGGATGTCGGCTGCGGTGAGCAGGCCGGCGACGTCGACATTGCCGCCGAAGAAGCGGTTTTTCACAGCCAGCACCTGCGCCGGCCAGTTGCTCACCAATTCGCTGAGCAGCGGTGCGAAGGCCGTACCGGTGACCAGCAGCAGCTGCGCTGGCTCAGCAGAAGGCGCCGCCGGAGGTGGACTCGGCATGCCGCAAGGACTGGCGGCAATGCTTTGGTCCGGCTGGCCTGGTGTGTTGTAAGCGGCGGGCAGCCGCACTGATGTTGGCGATTCGGGTGCAGCCGCCAAGCATTGCTGCCATTCATCCATAAAACTCCGCAGCAGGCCGATGCCGTCCTCGTACTGCGGAAAGTCGCCATAACAGGTGGTTGGCGGCAGCGGCTGGCCGGCCAGCAGAAACCACTCGTCAGCCAGCTGGACTTTCTCCCTCCCCGTAACATAAGCGATGACCTCGGCGGCCTGCTCGGGTGTGTAGCTGTTCTGGAGCGCGGCGTAGCGGGTATGGCCATAAGGCACGATGCCGATGGAGAGAATGCCCGGCTGCTCGGCCGCCCAGGCCAAAGTGCGCTCCAGCTCCGCGCCATCGTTGACGCCCGGCAGCAGGACGATCTGGGCGTGGAACTCGATGCCGGCAGCCAGCAGCTGCTCCAGGGCAGCCAGGCCCCGGGCCTGATTGCGGCCTGTCAGCCGCTCGCGCACAGCCGGCGTCACAGCGTGCAGCGAGATGTGCAGGGGTGAGAGACGCATGGCGATTATCCGCTGCAGATCGGGCTCGCTGAGGTTGGTCAGCGTTACGAAGTTGCCTTGGAGGAAGGACAGACGGTAGTCGTCGTCGCGGACGTACAGGGATGGGCGCAAGCCTGTGGGCAGCATCTTCATGAAGCAGAAGACGCAGTCGTTTTGGCAGATACGCAGGCCGTCGAAGAGCGGGTCGGTGAACTCGATGCCCCAGCCCTCGTTGAATTGGCGGGTCAGCAGCAATATGGTGGGCGGTTCTGCTGCGCTCGGAGTGCTGGCTGGCGCCGATACATGCCCCAGCGCTGCCGGCAGTTCCGCCGCTGTCGCTGGCGATATATCCGGGGGCGCCAGAGTCAACGACACCTGGCAGCCATCGGCCAGCCACAACCAGTCCAGAATGTCCTGCAGCGGCTCACCGTCCACGGCCAGAATGCGGCTGCCGGCTTTCAGGCCGGCTCTGGCTGCCGGCGATTCTGGCGCCACGGAGGCGATTACCGCTCCCCCGCCACCCCTGTGCCGACTGGGCGCGTAGTCGCTCATTGGCTGCTGCCCAACTCGGCCAGCACCTGCTCAACGGCGATAATCTGCTGCTCGGGAGTCGAAGCCCCGGCAGTGACGCCCACCGTGCAGGCATTGGTGAACCACTCCGGGCGCAGCTCATCCGGAGATTCGATGTGCCAGGTGCGCGGGCAGACAGCCTCACAGATCTGAGCCAGGCGGGTGGTGTTGCCGGAGTTGCGGCCCCCTACCACCACCATCACATCCACCTGAGCGGCCAGTTCCCGGGCGGCCTGTTGGCGCTGGCTGGTGGCGAAGCAGATGGTGTTGCGCACCTGGGGCTGCACCCCATGGGCTGTCAGGGCATCGAGCACGGCTGCCAGGGCCTCGGCAGACTGTGTGGTCTGCACCACCACCCCCACCTCCGGCGGCAATTCCTCCAGCGACAGCATCTGCGGGTCCTGAATGATAATAGCATGCTCGCCTGCATAAGCGCGGATGGCTTCGACTTCCGGATGCCCGGGTTCGCCAACGATTATCACCAGATTGCCGCTCTCGCCCAGCTCCCGGGCTGCCTCCTGGGCTTTGGAGACGTGCGGGCAGGTGGCGTCGACCACCTGCAAGCCTTTGGCCTCGGCGGCTGCAACCACCTCCGGCGCCACGCCGTGTGAGCGCAACACCAGGGTGCCTTGTTGCACATCTGCCACATCTGCGGCCACTTCCACGCCCCGGGCCTGCAGTTCGCTGACCACCTGCGGGTTATGGATCAAGGGGCCCAGGGTATGGATGGTTGGGCGTTGCCCGGCGCTGGGGCCGGGGGTGGCGGCTGCGCCGGTGGCTGCGCCGGCAGCGGCCTTGGCTGTTGCATCTGCCGTGTCGGCGGCTGTGTCTGCGTCTGTATTGGTAGCTGCACAGGCGGCTGCATCGGCAGCGGCCGCCGCAGCCGCTTCGACCAGCTCCAAGGCCCGCTTCACGCCATAGCAGGCACCGGCATATTTGGAGCGTATGATTTCCAGCGCCATTGACTCCGAACCTCTCCGCTACCTGTCACTCATCGCTGGGGCAGTTCCAGGGTATATACCCGGCGCATGACCTCTTCGGTAAAGGCTTTGAAGCGCTGCTCCTTGGGCAGCGACGCCCAGGGCTCATCAGCGATGTTCAACGGCTCGCCGAAGCGCACCGTCACCTGCGGGCAGCGGAAGAAACGCTTGCCCGGCGGGCAGATTTTCTCCGTCCCCCAATGGCGCACCGGCACTACGCTGACCCCGGCCATCTGGGAGATCAGGGCGATGCCCTCGTGATAGGTGGCCACCTGACCCGGAAACCGGATCCGCGTGCCCTCCGGAAAGATGCCCACCGGCTCACCGCGCTTGAGCATCCGCACCGAGCGCTTGACGACCTGCATGTCGGCGCTGTCGCGCTTGACCGGATAGGCACCCACCCAGGAAGCCATCCGACCCACGGCACCGTTGAGGGTGAAGAACTCCTCCTTGCACATATAGCGCACGACCTTTGGCCGCAGCAGCGACATGATGAACAGCGGATCGAGATAGGAGCGATGGTTGCCAGCGATGATGTAACCGCTGCCGGCGGGAATCTTCTCCAGCTGCTGCAAATCGAAGCCCTTGTAGCGAAACAGCAGGCCGAAGACCACGCGCACCAGACCTGCGAAAAAGGTCGCGAAACGCTGCGGAAAGCGCTCGGGGCCGTTAGCCGGGGTGTCGAAGAAGTAGTCGAGCGGCTTCATCGGCGCGCCTCGGCCAGCCCGACGATGCGGGACACTACCTCATCTATCCCGAGGCCGGTGGTGTCCAGCTCGATGGCGTCCTCAGCAGCCTTCAGCGGAGCGACTGCCCGACTGGAGTCGTAAGTATCACGGCGGAGGATGTCGGCCAGAATGGCGGCTTCGTCAGTCTCGCCGCTGTATGGCTGGCCTTTGGCAGCGGCTGCGGCGGCCTTGCCCTGGTTTTGCAGGGCGCGGCGATGGGCCCGCTCCTCGGCAGTAGCGGTGAGGAAGACCTTCAGCTCAGCCTGGGGAAAGACCACCGTGCCGATGTCGCGGCCTTCCATCACGGTATCGTGCTCGCGGCCAAAGGCCCGCTGTTGCTCGGTGAGGGCGGTGCGCACGCCCGGATGGGCGGAGACCGGCGAGACGGCAACATCGCAAGCGGCGGTGCGGATCTGCTCAGTGACCTCCTGACCGTTGATGAAGACCTGCGTAGGCAGCGGCTCGCCCGGCAGATAGCCGAAGCTGATTGGCTCGGTGGTGGCGATGCGCACGACCGGCGCGAAGTCGGCCTCGGGGCCGAGGTCCAGGCCCTCCGCCAGAGCGCGGGCGGCCACCGCCCGGTACATGGCGCCGGTATCCAGATAGGCAAAGCCCAGCTGGCCGGCCACCAGCTTGGCGACAGTGGATTTGCCCGAGCCAGCCGGGCCGTCGATGGCGATGATCACTTGGCGTCCTCCTGTAGTTGTTGCAGGTCGGTGTAAAAACCCGGGTAGCTGACGGCCACGCAGGCGCGGTTCTCGATGTTCAACTGCTGGCCAGAGATCAACTCGGCGATAGCCCAGGTCATGGCCAGGCGGTGATCGCCATGGGTCGCCAACAGCCGGGTCTTATCCGCTGAGGCCAGAGTGGCGAGAAACTCCGTCGGCTGCCCTTCTACCAGCAGGTCATCGCCTTCCTCCCAGGCTTCGAAGCCCAATGCTACAAGCCCTGCGATGATGGCCGCCAGGCGGTCGGACTCCTTGACCCGCAGTTCACCAACCGCTTTGAAGCGGGTCTGGCCCCGGGCGGCGCAAGCCAGCAGGGCCAGGATCGGCACCTCATCGATTAGCGTCGGCACCTGCTCTGGCTCGATGGTGGTGGCCTGAAGTGAAGCACAATGACCGGCCGTGGCGCTACCGATACACTCAGCGCCCAGACCGCTATTTTTGCTAGTTTGTATAGCAATTTTTGCACCCATCCGCTGCATGACCTGGATGAATCCAGTGCGAGTTGGATTGAGCAGGAGTTTGTGGGCAGTGACTTCGCTGCCGGGCATCAGCGTGGCTGCCACCAGCAGGAATGCGGCGGATGAGGGGTCTGAAG
>JAISUQ010000144.1 GCA_031272005.1 Coriobacteriales bacterium
GATGCTTTCGGGGTCCAGGGACAAAAGCTCTGCCACCAGCTTGCGCAAAAGGTCCTGATGCTTGACGAAGAGCAGCTTGAACAGCACATCGTTGGTCATTTTGTATTCAAGACTGGCCATGTGGCGGATACTCCTTATGGCTAGGGTAACGGGCGACTATTGGTGTTATCTTAGCATATGTTGACCATGATTCATGGTCGCCGAGTTGTATAGGCATCACATTACGTAGCAATAAATGGAACCCCTGCCAAAGCAGGGGTTCCGGGGGTGTTTGGAGAAGGTTGTTGCGGGCTTGGGCTATGGGATTCTGCAGGGTCTCGCTAGGCGCCGATTTCGGCGAAGGTCCAGTCGGATTTGGCGGCTACTCGACCGGAGACGTAGCCGTGGAAGAAGGCCCAGCCGTTGCATAAGCCACCGACGGTCATCTGGTAACCGCTGCCCAGGCGCCAGCCCACTGTGTTGCCGGCGGCGAACAGATGGGGAATAGGCTCCCAGTTCTTATCCAGCACATGACAATAGCGATCAATCTTCACGCCGCTGGAGGTGCAGTAGAAGTGGCTCTGGGCTTTGACCGCCTTGTAGGGTGCGCCTTCCACCGGGCCGAGGTACTTGGGCAGCTTGCCGAAGTCATCGTCGATGCCGCTGGCGCAAATCTCGTTGTAGCGGTCAACAGTGGCGCGCAGTACGGCCGGGTCGATATCGATCTGGGCAGCCAGGTCCTCAATGGTATCAGCGGTGTAGACTTCAGAGGTCATGGCCACCATTTCGTCCCAAGCTGAGGAGGGGATAGGCGCCAATGTACCGGGCATCTCGAAGTCGTTGGTGGCGATAATCTGCCAATAGTAGTTCAGACCGGCGGGCAACTCAGCAATAAGGTGGGTGTGGTCCAGCCAGGATGAGGCCTCGTTGCGGAAGCGCCGTCCCTCGGTATCCACATGCAGGAAAGGCCACCACCAGTAGCCGGTGTCCTCCCAGGATTGGAAGGACGGGTCGATTTGCTCCATCACCGCGCCGGCCCAGCAGAGCATCTTGTGGCCGGTGCCGTCGTCCATTGTTTCCTTGGTGGTGATGGGAGAAGTCTCGGTGACGCGGGCGTTATAGACTCCGAAGTTCTTGGCGTAGTTAGCCAGCCAGGGGTTGGCAAAGGCCCGCATCATCTCGTCATTGCCACCGTAGGAACCGGTGGCCACGACCACGCCGCCGGAGGCTTTGTAGTACACATAATCGCCATCATCGTCTTTCTGGGCGATGACGCCGGTGACGGTGCCGTCCGCATCCTGGGTGAGCACGCGGGCAGTGGTGTTGTAGTGGATCTCGCCGCCATTGTCCTCAATCCATTTGTGAATCAGGTTATTGAAGACCTCCAGGTTGTCCTGGCCGGTATCGTCGAAGTTGACATGGCTGGCGAGATTCTGCATCAGCTCATACTTCTTCTCCGGGCCGGGTACTTCGCCAGTGGCTGTGGCGATGACACCGGCAGGCTGGAGGATGACCTCGTTAATCTCGTCGAGCACCTCGCCGCTGTGCCAGACCCAGGCTGCCAGCAGATCCTGGGCGCAGCGCCCCTGCAGTTGGTTGAAGATCAGCTGGTAGAGTTCGTATTTGTCGATGGGCGGTTGGCCCTGGTCGGCCTGGCATTTGGAGTTGGAGAAACCGATGCCACTGCCGGAGATGTGCGCGGTGCCGTTGCGCTCCAACAGGATGGTCTTGGCACCCTGTTTGACAGCGCTGTAGCCGGCAATCTCGCCGGCCACGGCTGCGCCGATGACGATAACGTCGGCTTCGATGGTTTCCACGCAGTCTTCGGGAGTGAGGGCGGGCGGGGTGCCCAGCCAGTCGATGGGGTTGCGGCTGTCTGCTAGGGCGGGGTACTTGCTGGTGTCCAGCGTGGCGCTGCCGCCCGAGCCGCTGGAATCACCGCTACCGCTGCCGCCGGCGTTGGAGCCGCCGCTTCCCGCTGCATCTGGTGTGCACGCTGCCAGCGCTCCCGCGCCGACCGCCGCCGCGCCGGCAACGGCCGCGCCCTTGAGGAATGACCGTCTGTCGAGCATGCTCTTGTTGTCATCCATCACAGTATTCCTTTCTTCCTGGTGCTTTTCGGCACCTGTCCCTTACCGGCAACCCGTCCCCTGGGCACCGGATATCCTGAACAAAGTATAGCTCAGAATTGTTGGTATTTCATTTCTGCGCAATGGACTTATTATGGATTTGGTGTGCAGACACTTTAAGATGCTGCAGCATCACCACCACAACCGCCATTACAACTGCCATTACCGCCGCCTGCACTGATTGACTGGTGGCAGCGGCCCGATAATACAGCTGGCGGTTTTTGGTAGAATGCTACAAGACGCGCCCGTAGCTCAGCTGGATAGAGTCACAGACTTCTAATCTGTTTGCCGCAGGTTCGAATCCTGCCGGGCGCGCCAAAGGGTTTGGAATCGTAGTTGTGCTACCATCCTACCAGACGCGCTCGCAATCTCCCTGCTCCACAAACAGCCCACGGGGCTGTTTGGTCTGCCGGGCGCGCCAAAGGGTATTGTTAATGCGGGCGTGGCGGAATTGGCAGACGCGCCAGGTTTAGGTCCTGGTGGGGAAACCCGTGGGAGTTCAAGTCTCTTCGCCCGCACCAGAAATGACGTCTACCGCCAGAGCGGTAGGCTGCAAGATAGGACGCACAGAGGGGGCTTCAGATAGAAAGCTTGGTAATCATCTTCCAGTACGGGGTGGCGATTGTCGCCACCGCCATCGCGGTCTATGCCCTGACGCTCTGGCATCAGCGACGCATGATGTACTTTGCGCTGTTCTCGCTGGTTGTCGCCCTGCAGACGTATGGCTATCTGTTTGAGGTTACAGCCAGCGACCTGGACGGCGCCATTATCGCGGTCAAAGTCACCTACCTGGGATCGCCCTTCCTCGGCTCGCTGTACTACCTCTTTGCCCGGGACTTCGCCAATCAACCGCAGCTTAAGCGCTGGCAAGCTATATTGCTATTAGGCATCCCGGCCATCTTTACCCTGGCGGTGCTGGTCTATCCCTACTCCACAGCTTACTACGCCGACCTCGGGCAGGTCTTCGCCGGAGAAGACGGCAACTGGCAGCATCATCTGGTAGTCAGTCCGGGGCTTTTATACTTCCCCTGCTTTGCCTTCAACTTCTGCTTCACCATCCTTGGTACAGTGGCCCTGCTCAGGGGCTTTGTGCGCGAGCAGCGCCACGAGGCCCGGGTCATCTTCATCATCGCCTGCGTGCTGCCCATCGTCACCCAAACCATCAAGATCATCGACATCCTGCCCGGCGGCTGGAATCCCATGCCCACCGTGCTGACCATCACCATCGCCCTGCTTGGCTGGTACCTGGCTCGCTTCAGGCAGACGGAGTGGCAGAGCACCGGCCGCGAGCTGATTGTGGAGAACATGCGCGACGGCTTTATCCTGGCGGATAACAAAGGTCGGCTGTTGGACTCCAACCTGGTGGCTCAGCGCTACTTCCCAGCTTTGGCTACCGCAGCGGTTGGACAGCCGCTGGCCGAGATTGAGGATTTTCCCAGCGATGCGCTGGGACAGGAAGGCCTCTCCGATATGAAGCGGGAGATCGACGGTACAACGCTCTACCTGCGCCTCTCAGCTTCGCCGCTGATCAGCAGCGGCATCCGCCGCGGCACCAGCCTGCTGATTTTCGACAACACCGAGAACCAGCAGATGCTGCAGAAGCTGACCCGCCTGGCTCGCCACGATGAGCTGACCACCATCTTCAATCGCGCCACCTTCTTTGATGAGGCCGCCCGCAGCTTCGATCTCTGTCAGCGCACGCCCGGCATGCAGGGTTGCGCCCTGATGCTGGACATCGACTTCTTCAAGCAGGTCAACGACACCTATGGCCATGCCGCCGGCGACGAGGTGCTGCGCTACATGGGTCGCTTCATCATCTCCCGCCTGCGCCATACCGACATCTGCGGTCGCTACGGCGGCGAGGAACTCTGCGCCTGGCTGCCCGGTACCTCCGAAGCCGGCGCCCTGAAGGTGGCCGAGGAGTGCCGCGAGCTTATCTCCGCCCATGATTTCCAGGCGGCCGGTCAGGACTTCAAGGTGACGGTCAGCATCGGCCTGGCTTCCACCGAGAACGCCGCGCCCGCCAACTTTGCCGACCTGATGCATAAAGCCGACGCCGCCCTCTACCGCGCCAAACACAACGGCCGCAACCAGGTGCGGGTCTTTGACTCGCCTATTGACCCGCCAATGGCGAATTGACCGGCTGAATGTACTATAATATCTGAGTTTGCCCAATTTGAGAGAAGAAGGAAGTTGACCTTGGATACGACGAGTAAAAGACTGGAAGACGATCGCGTAGAGTTAAACGTCACGATTGACGCAGCCGA
This sequence comes from Coriobacteriales bacterium, assembly GCA_031272005.1. Classification (GTDB taxonomy): domain Bacteria; phylum Actinomycetota; class Coriobacteriia; order Coriobacteriales; family UBA8131; genus JAISUQ01. Next base: position 4,376 of record JAISUQ010000144.1, read on the forward strand.
AGTGGATAAGAGTGTTACCGCAGCCTATAAGGAGGCCGGTAAGGCCCGGATTCATGGGTTCAGGCCCGGCAAGGCACCTCGCCATGTCATGGACAATGTCTTTGGCGGCAAGGAGTACTTCCTCGGCCAGGCAACAGATTCCCTGGTCAAGGCGACATTCCCGCTGGCGATTGATGCTGAAGGGTACGTGGCGCTGGATTCTCCGGATTTCGAAGAACTGCAGCTGGTGGAGGAGGGCAAGGATTACTCCTATACTCTGACCTTCGGTGTCACGCCACAGCTGGAGTTGAGTTCCTATGACCCCGTGGAGGTAGAGCTGCCCTCTGCCGAAGCCGATGAGGCCGAGGTCGAGAACCAGGTGCAGGTGATGCTCAGCTACTACGTGGACCTCGAAGGTAACAAGCCCGAGTTGACTGATGAATGGGTCAAGGAGCAGCTGGATTACGAGGACGTGGCGGATTTTCGCAATCGTATCGCTGAATCCATCAAGGCTCAGAAGGCCATGGAGCTGCCGCAGCTCAAGGAGCGGTTGATTCTGGATGCGCTGATCAAGCGGGTGGAGGGAGAGCCGCCTGCCGTCCTGGTTTCGGGGACTGAGCAGGACATCTATCGTGATTTCTTCAACAGCCTGCAGCGCAGCGGCCTGACCTTCGATGGCTGGCTGGCTCAGCGCGACATCACGCCGGAGGCCTTCAGAGCCGATGCCCACCAGCAGGCCGTGGAGGGCGCCACCCAGGGCCTGGCCCTGGATGCTGTGGCCCGTCACGAGCAGTTTGAGGTCACGGAGGCCGAGATCCTGGCTGAGTTTGAGCGCAGTGGTGCCGAGAACACCCAGGCACTCTATGAGGGTTGGAAGAATAGCGGGCGGCTCTCCGAATTGCGCGAAGGGTTGCTGCGGATGAAGGCTCTGGAGCACCTCAAGGAGACCGCCATCGTCACCGAGACGCCTGTGGTGGTCGGTGACGCTGCCAGCGATGACGCTGCCGGTGCTGCTGCTGGCGATGATGTCGCCGACGACGCTGCCACCGCCGACCCCGCCGACGACGCTGCCGCTACCGACGCCGCCGGCGCCGAAGAGTCCGCAACCGAAAAGCCTGAGGAGTAAACCATGACCATCCAGCCTGCGCGCTCTGCGCTTATCCCCTACGTCATCGAGCAGTCGCCGCGCGGCGAGCGCTCCTTTGACATCTATTCCCGTCTGCTCAACGACCGCATCGTCTTTTTGGGCGAGGCCATCGACGATCATGTGGCCAACACCGTGGTCGCCCAGCTGCTGCACCTGGAAAGCGACGATCCGGAGAAGGACATCTCGCTGTACATCAACTCCCCCGGCGGCAGCGTCACAGCCGGCCTGGCCATCTACGACACCATGCAGTTCATCAAATGCGATGTCTCGACCATCTGCATCGGCCAGGCGGCCTCGATGGGCGCGGTGCTGCTGACAGCGGGCACCAAGGGCAAGCGCTTTGCCCTGCCCAACTCGCGGATTATGATTCACCAGCCCTCCGGCGGCGCCCAGGGCCAGCAGACCGAGATCGAGATCATGGCCCGCGAGATCCTCTACATCCGCGAGCGCATCAACCAGATACTCGCCGATCACACCGGCCAGCCGCTGGAGCGTATCCACGACGACACCGAGCGCGACAACTTCATGAGCGCCGAGCAGGCCAAAGAGTACGGCCTGGTTGACGAGATCTTCTACGCCCGCGACGTCAAGAAGGATAAGAAGGATAAGACGGATAAGACGGATAAGTAGGGCTGACAGGCGCAAACCAACCAACAAGGCACAGTAAAGGGACACAAACAAAATGGCTAATCGATATGGCAATTATGGTTTCGGTGGCGGCTCGGGCGGCGGGTTCAATGATGGCGGGTTCGGCGGTTTTGGTGAGTTGTGCTGCAGCTTTTGCGGCAAGCCGCAGGACATCGTGCGCAAGCTGATTGCCGGCCCCAACGTCTTTATCTGCGATGAATGCGTCCATCTCTGCCAGGAGATTGTGGAGCACGACCTGGTCGGCGAGGAGGAGGAGCAGGAGCACGAAGAGGGCGGTCCGCTGCTGGAGAATCTGCCCACGCCGAACGAGATCCATGCCGAGCTGTCCAACTACGTCATCGGCCAGGAGCGCGCCAAGCGGGCGCTGTCGGTGGCGGTCTATAACCACTATAAGCGTATCGCCCTGGGCGAAGAGCAGCTCGAAGACGATGTGGAGTTGGCCAAGAGCAATATCCTGCTGCTCGGCCCCACCGGCTGCGGCAAGACCCTGCTGGCCCAGACCCTGGCCCGTATCCTCCAGGTACCCTTTGCCATTGCCGACGCCACTGCGCTCACCGAGGCCGGCTATGTGGGCGAGGATGTGGAGAACATCCTGCTCAAGCTGTACACCGCCGCCGACAACGACGTGGATTCGGCCCAGATCGGCATCATCTACATCGACGAAATCGACAAGGTGGCGCGCAAGGCCGAGAACCTCTCCATCACCCGTGATGTTTCTGGTGAGGGCGTGCAGCAGGCCTTGCTGAAGATTATCGAGGGCACGGAGGCCGCCGTACCGCCTCAGGGTGGGCGCAAGCATCCGCACCAGGAGCTGATTCGCATCGACACCACCAACATCCTGTTCATCCTGGGCGGCGCCTTTGTGGGCCTGGACAAGATTGTCTCCTCCCGCATCGGCCAGAAGGGCATCGGCTTTGCTGCCGACATCAAGCTCTCTAAAAACGAGCGCCTGGCCGAGATCCTCTCCCAGACCCTGCCCGAGGATCTCAATCGCTATGGAATGATTCCGGAGTTCGTGGGCCGTATCCCGATGATCTGCAGTGTCGAGGAGCTCTCGGAGGAGGACCTCATCCGGGTACTCACGGAGCCCAAGAACGCCCTGGTCAAGCAGTACGTCAAGATGTTCGAGTTTGAGGACGTCAAACTGACCTTTACCGACAGCGCCCTGAAGGAGATTGCCTCGGAGGCTGTGGCGCATGGCACGGGCGCCCGGGGACTGCGCTCCATCTGTGAGCGCACATTGCTGGATACGATGTATGAGCTGCCCAGCAGCGAGAATATTGCTGAGGTAGTCATAACTGCCGAGGCGGTCAAGGGCGAGATGCCGCCGACCCTGGTCTATCGCACCAGCGCCAGCCAGCGCGGCGAGCATCGGGCCAGCGCCTGAGGCGGCGAGCAGCAACGACCGAAATCGACAACTCCAAACAGGTGACGGAGCAGCCGCATTCCCGGCAGACATCCGAGGCTGGTCAATCGCGGGTGTCTGAGCTGGAGATGCCGCTGCCATCAGCGTCGCTACCAGCAGAGACGCCGGAAGCCGAGACTGGTCAATCGCGGGTGCCGTTGTGGACGCCCGGCTTCGTTGTCCTCATCGCCCTGAACTTCTTCAACTTTGCCGGCATGTGGATGCTGCCGGCCTTGTTGCCGGTTTACATCAAGAGCTTGGGCGCCGGTGACTGGCTGTTGGGTTGGATTACCGGCATCACCTCCGTGGCTACCATCATCTCCCGGCCGCTGGCCGGTCTGGCCACCGAGCGCTTCGGCCGGCGGGGCGTACTGACCTGCGGCACCATCGGCATGATGGTCACGGCGGCAGCGCTGGCCGTGGTGCCGCTGGTGGGCGTGGTCTTCGCCATCCGCTTTGCCCAGGGTCTGGCCTGGGGATTTGCCAACACCGCCTGTGCCACAGTAGCCTCCGACAATGTCCCCAAGCCGCGCTTTGCCGAGGGCATGGGCTTCTTTGGCCAGGGCAGCTCGCTGGCTCAAATCATCGCCCCGGCCATCTCGCTGACTGTCTTTTATCGCTGGGGCGGCGAGGTCTCGGTACTGATCTGCGCCGGATTCTTCGCGCTGTCCCTGCTGACCAGCTGCTTTATCACCTACAAGAAGATTCCGGGGAGAAGGCCGGCAGCGGCGCCCACTGCGGGTATTGCTGGGGTTGGTGCGGCAGGGGAGAAAACGGCTGCGCACAGTGGGCCTGAGGGCGTGGCTCTCGATCTGCCGGAACCGATTGACGAAAAAACCGGAGCCGGTGGCGGGCCGCTGGAGTTTATCCGCCACACTCTGTTCGAACCTCGGGCGCTGTTGGCTGCGGCGATGATGTTCTTTCTGGCCAGCTCCTACGGCATCGTCCAGAC
>JAISUQ010000146.1 GCA_031272005.1 Coriobacteriales bacterium
TTGGACCCCCAGAAGCACTGCGTCACTGGATTCGAGCTTTGGCGAGAAGGCGGCGTCGAAGAGTCAATAGTCCATGCCACCATGAGCCACGGCTACGGTATTGTGGACGCCGCGCCCAAACCAGAGCACATCATGGAGAAGATACTGTTTGCTACCGACGAGTTGACCGGCCTGATTGGTGCTGTAGCTCTGATGCGCCCCTCCAAAAGCGTCCAGGATCTGGAATTGAAGTCAGTTAAAAAGAAGTTCAAGCAGCCGAGCTTCGCCGCCGGTTGCTCACGCGAGGTCATCCAGCGCGGTGCCGACATGCTTGGTTGGACGCTGGACGACCTGATCACCCAGACCATCGCGGCCATGCGTACCCTGCCAACCGACCTGCAAGCCTGATGCGCAACCAACCCTGTATCAATGGCTGGTATAGTTGGGCGGGGCCCAGTTGGGCTGCGCCTCAGTTGGGCGGGGCTCAGTGGGCGGAGCCCCACAACAGCACAGTGGATGGTGATACAATTCCTGTGACGGGGTAGTTATCAAACCCAACATCGGTAACCATCGGGAACTGCAATCTCAAAGGAGTGCATGATGATTCATAACAGCAGCGAAACTGAACACAATGCTGTCCTGCGGGTAGCCGAGGCGATGTGCGTTGCCGCCCGTACAGCACCCAAGGCCTGCGGCATCGACCTGACCGATACGCTGGTCTTGGATGGCGAGGACAAAGACCACCTGACCGCCACGATGCGCCACATCGGCGAGCGCGACGGCCGCAGCTTCTTTATCCGTGATGCCGGCAATGTCGATGCCTGTCATGCCATCGTCCTGATTGGCGGCGGCACAGTCACCCGCGGCCTGAACTGCGCGCTTTGCGGCGTACCAGATTGTGCTGCTGCCGCAAGCCAGGGTATAGCCTGTGCGCTGGCCGTCAACGATGTAGGCATAGCGACCGGCTCAGCAGCAGCCCTGGCCATGGATAATCGTGTGGATAATCGCGTGCTCTTCACCGCCGGCATGGCCGCCCTGGAATTGGGACTGCTGGGGCCAGACGTCAAGATCGCTTTCGGCATCGGCCTGTATTCCGGCGGCAAAAACATCTTCTTCGACCGCCCGGCCATCTGAGGCAATACTACCGAGCTCACTGTAGAGCCCCTTTCTTCAGATAGGGGATATAATACTGATGCCAACCGCAGCACTGTATATCGGCCTTACCGACCAGACACAGCAGTTCCCGGCCAAGCCGGCAGACATCCGAGCAATCTATGACAGAGTTGTCGCCGGGGAGCTTGATGAAAGCAAGCAGCCGGATGGCGAGTTGTTCCGAAAGGTCGGCGTCGATATCATTGCGTCCTCGCAAAAGACTGTCCACCAAGGTGTTATCCCGGAATCGGCAATCATTGAGATGTTATCCAAGATGATTACTATGACGGAAAATGAAAACATCCCGGCGATTTATCGAGCCATAATCTCCCACTTTGTGTTTGAGTATGTGCATCCATTCTATGATGGCAACGGACGCACCGGCCGCTATTTGCTCGCACTATATCTAACAGAGTCATTGTCCTTGCCGACCGTTTTATCGCTATCGCGGACCATAGCTGAGAACAAGGCCAAGTACTATCGCACTTTCCAGGAACTGGAGGCGACGCTCAACCACGCCGAGGCCACATTGCCGATAATAGGAATGATGGAGCTAATCCGTTCTGCGCAGGACTATCTGATGGATGATTTAGAGACAAAACAGAGCATCTTGTTTGGTCTCAATGAATACATAGAGGGATTAGGCTCTCTGTCGCCAGGTGCCAAGAACCTGCTACACTCAGCATCACAGCTGGAACTGTTCACTTCTTTTGAGTCTGAGTCGATTCATGAACTTGCGCGCCATGCCAAAATCAGCCTGCTCACGGCCAGGAAATACTCCAAAGAACTGGACGCAGCAGGACTGTTATCCGAGAAATCACGCCGCCCATTGCTGTTTGCACTAACAGACAAAGCCAGAACGAGCCTTGGTCTTTCAGTCGGTTGATGAAAAACTAACCGACAGGATATCTGAAGGGGCACAATCGTTTGCGCGGGAGCAGCCTTAAGAGAAGCCATGCCCTGCAGGACTCTGTGTCAGAACAGAGATTGGCCTCCAATCCCAAGCAGGATGATCCAGCTAACAAAATTGTAACGTACTAAACTGTAACGTACAAAAATGTTTGGAACAACACTTGGTCGCTTATTCTGCCAGAGGACTGCGGCAATCTTTGCGGAGGAGACCGGGATTGCCGCAGCCCTGAAACGTCCTGGTCTTCTCCAAATTCTTCAGAAATCTCAAGAAGTCAGCTTCAGCCACATGGCGGGACGGATGCCGTTGATGGCGTGGGTATAACCGCCCGGATCGATGTTGCCGCCGTCGCGGCCGCCAAAGCCGCCCGGGTCGACGCCGGCAACGTGCCCGGCGTCATCACCCGGCGAGCGAAGTAACCACCATTCCGCCTCGCCGTTGCGAAGTTCCAGCGATTCCAGCGCCTCCGAATAGGTGTAGTAGTCGCCAGTGTAGGGGTTCTCATCAATCCTCTGCGCCGCATCTTCTATCAACTCTGGACTCATGTTCTGAACGGCTATGCGGTCCTCATAGGTATTGCGGTATACATTGAGCTCGGAGTCGAAGTACGTATAGACCTCTTCGATGGAGAGCAGGAAGACGTAATCCTCGGTGTCTGCGCCGCCAGTGGTGCCGTAGTCGGGGTTGTCGTTGTTCTGGACGTTGGAACGGATGATGTAGCTTCTTTCTAAATCGCTGAAGGCTGAGTTGTAGAAGTCAGCGTTGAGCCATTGCCGTAGCGTGCATTGCTCCCAGGTGGTCTGGGCTTTCTCCTCGTTATAGACTCGCTGGTCGATGATGTCGCGGGTTATCACCAGCGCCTTGCCGTCCTCGATGGCCAGCACCCGCCACTCCATGGCCTGGTTGCCGTAATTGCCAAAGGTGATGGTGTCGCCAACCTGGGTATCGGCAAGCGGCAGACTGGGAGCCTCTGCATCTGACATGCTGGAAGCGTCTGGTTCCCCCACTTGGTTGTTATCCATGCCTGGCAGGATAACCACAAGAGCAATGGCCGCAACCGCAACAAGAGCAATAACAACAGCTCCAACGATTATGAGTACATGGTTTTTTCTGGAGCGCTCAGGCGAAGTGTCTGTCTGTGATGCCATTACTGCAACCTTTCGTCAACCACAGCCTCTGCTTCATCCCATCCTCAGACGAAATTGAGCTGCTAAGCTGAATTGATTGGATTCTAGCATAGAAGGGCAGGGCGATGTAGAATGGGCTTGGAGGCAGAAGTGCTGAGGTTGGAGGTGATGGATGGTGGGAAGCGATTTGACAGCCTGGCCAGGAACACTGTCATTAACGGAGCGGATCCGCGAATACGCAATGGAGATCGGCTACAGCTTGGTGGGCTTTGCTCCTGCTGATGACTTCGAGGAGTTCATCGCTGAGGCACTAAAGCGGCAAGCGGATTACGACTGGTGGCTGGACGGGCCGCGCAAACCTCTGGAGCAAGCCCGGCCAACCAACATCATGGCGCAGGCCAAATCGCTGATTGTGCTGGCCTACAACAGTGCCCAGGTGCACTTCCCCAAACATCTCAGCAGCCTGATGGGCCGCATCTATCAGGCCCGCTGTTACTTCGCCCCGCCAGCCAACATCAACGGCGCCCGCCTGGGGCTGTTGCAGGCCTTCCTCGCCAACGAGGGCATCGCCAGCGAGAACGCGCTCTGGTTGCCGCAGCGTTGGGCCGGTCTGCGCGCCGGGCTGACCAGCTTCGGCAAGAACACCTTTGCCTACGCACCGCGCCTGGGCTCATTCATCGTCCTGACCACGCTGGTGGTGGACGCCACGCTGGACCCAGATGAGCCGTCGCCTGTGGCTTCGACTTGCCCCGAGGATTGCCGTCGTTGCATCGACGCCTGCCCCACCGGCGCGCTGGCAGCGCCCTATCAGCTGGTGCCGCGACGCTGCATCTCCTTCAATAACTGGATGCCACAAGTGCAAAGCATTCCCGAGGAGATACGACCGCTATTAGGCTCACGTATCCATGGTTGCGATGCCTGTCAGGAGGCCTGCCCAAAAAACGCCGCCGTGCTAAAGGCCAACGATACCCGCCCCCGCGACAGCCTGCTGGAGCTGCTGGACGAGGAGCTGACCTTGGAGCAGATACTGCACATGCCCGACGGCTACTACGAAAGCCGCATCAAGCCTGTGATGTACAACTACATCCGCAACCCGCAGCTGTTCCGCCGCAACGCCGCCGTAGCCATGGGCAACAGCGGTGACCCGCGCTACCTGCCCCACCTCGAACAGCACGCAAACGACACCGACCCACTGGTGCGCGAACACGTAGCCTGGGCAATCAGCCGAATCAACGGGAGCTGAACTGTCTATGGTTAGCATTGGCTCCCGAAAGGCGCGGCCGTTTGCATGGGAGCAATCCTGGGAGAAGCCGCGCCCCTCGGGGGCCCGTGCATGGGAAGGATATGTATTCCGAGTGCGGTGTGGCCGTAGGGGCGCAATTCATTGCGCCCATTCGAGCACAAACGTGTTGCGGGTCGGGAGGGCGCGATGAATCGCCTTGCCCAGGGGCTCAAGCGCTGCATTCGCAGCTTCGCCCATTCGCAGTCCACTGGACTGCGAATCCCTACGGAATCTTGCGGCCTGGAAAGCCAACAGGATTCCGACTATCTGTTGGCCGTAGGGGCGCAATTCATTGCGCCCTCCGAGCAGAGCCGTGTTGCGAGTCGCAAGGGGCGGCTTTGTAAGCCCGCCCCTTGAAAGTGTCTTCTAGTAGAACACGAATACCGAATAGCCCAAGGCGTAAAGCACCATCCTAAAGCACACCGCACCCACCAGCGCGCAGATGGCACCGACACCGGCCAGGCCGG
>JAISUQ010000013.1 GCA_031272005.1 Coriobacteriales bacterium
GTGCCGACCATCATGGAGGGCGACCACCTGATGGCCGAGAAGATCAGCTACCGTTTCAGCGACATCCACGCCCAGGACATCGTGACCTTCGAAGACCCGATTGATCCCAGCCGCATCCTGATCAAGCGGGTCATCGCTGTCGGCGGGCAGACGGTGGAGCTCAAGGACGGCCATGTCTACGTGGATGGCGAGTTGCTCGATGAGCCTTACACCCATGGGCAGATGTCCTATCCGCTGGTGCCGGCGCCGGGCGTCAATCTGCCCGATGTGCAGGCCGCGCAGTACAAGGTAGTGATTCCTGATGGCATGCTCTGGGTCATGGGCGACAGCCGCGAGAACTCGGCCGACAGTCGCTATTTTGGCCCGGTTGCGGCAGATAAGGTCAAAGGCCGGGCAATACTGTGCATCTGGCCATTGGATCATTTTGGAGGAGTGGATTAGCAGTGACATTTCAGGAGATTATTCTGGAGTTGCAACGGTTCTGGGCTGAGCAGGGCTGCGTGGTCCTGCAGCCTTACGACAACGAGGTCGGTGCCGGCACCTTCCACCCGGCGACGACCCTGCGCTCGCTGGGTCCCGGGGCCTGGAAGACGGCCTACGTGCAGCCCTCCCGGCGCCCCACGGATGGCCGCTATGGCGAGAATCCCAACCGCCTGCAGCATTACTACCAGTTCCAGGTGTTGATCAAGCCCTCTCCCGATGACATTCAGGAACTCTATCTGGATTCGCTCAGGGCCATCGGCATCGAGCCGCGTGCTCACGATGTGCGCTTTGTCGAGGACGATTGGGAGTCCCCGACCTTAGGCGCCTGGGGCCTGGGCTGGGAGGTCTGGCTCAACGGCATGGAGGTCACCCAGTTCACCTACTTCCAGCAGGTCGGCGGCCTGGAATGCAAACCGATACCCGTGGAGATCACCTACGGCCTGGAGCGCCTGGCCATGTATATCCAAGGTGTCAATTCGGTCTTCGACATCATTTGGTCTGAGGATAAAGACGGCAGCGTCTATACCTATGGCGACGTCTACCTGGAAAACGAAAAGGAGTTCTCGGCCTATAACTTCGAGGTCGCCGACACCGCACTGCTGTTCAGCGATTTCGATGCCTGGGAGCAGGAGTGTCAGCGGGTACTGGATGCCGGCCTGCCTCTGCCCGCCTACGATTGTGTGCTGAAGTGCTCGCATACCTTCAACCTGCTCGATGCCCGCGGCGCCATCTCGGCGACCGAGCGCATGGGTTATATCCTGCGCGTCCGCACCCTGGCCAAAGCCTGTTGTGAGGCCTACGCGGAGAAGGCCAGCGCGTCTGAGGCCGAATCTGCTGCTGGCGAAGCCACGGCAGGTCGCTCCGACGCCGCCGCCTCTGGCACCGCCACCACCTCTGCCACCGCCACCACCTCTGCCGCCGCCACCGCCTCTGCCGCCACAGACCGTGCCGCTGACAGCTCCCAGCAATTGGAGCCAGCAACCCTGGTCCTGGAGATCGGCACCGAGGAGATCCCCGCTGGCCCCTTGGCCGCCGCTACCGCGCAGCTCAAACAGCTGGCCGAGCAGGCCTTCAGCGCCGCTCGCCTGGAGCACGGCGCCATCAGCGTCAGCTCCACGCCCCGGCGGCTGATCCTGGATGTCAAACGGGTCGCTGCGCAATCCACGCCGCTGGTTCAGCGCTTCAAGGGGCCGGCTGTGGCCATCGCCTATGATGAGCAGGGCCAGCCGACCAAGGCCGCCGAGGGCTTTGCCAAAGGCAAGGGCGTGCCCGTGGCCTCCCTGACCAAAGCCCGCGAGGGCGGCACCGAATACGTCTTCGCCAGCGTGGAAGTCCTGGCCCGCAAGTCCACCGATCTTCTGCCAGAGCTGCTGGAGGGCCTGATCAGCGGCCTCACCTGGCCCAAGGCCCAGCGCTGGGGCAGTACCGAGGAGCGCTTCTCCCGGCCGGTGCGCTGGCTGGTGGCGCTGTATGGCAGCCAGGTCGTGCCGTTGGGCTTCGCCGGACTGAGCTCCGGGCGCATAAGCTATGGTCATCGCTTGATAGCACCAGACGCCATCGAGGTGCCCACAGCCGACGAGCTGGCCACGCTGCACACCAAAGCCTGGATCGTCGACTCCGCCGAGATGCGCGCCGGGCATATCAAAGCCCAGATCAAGACCATCGAGGAGAAGGAAGGCCTTCAGGCCTATGTACCGGCGGATACCTTCAAGGAGGTCGTCAACCTGGTGGAGTATCCCACTTCGCTGGTCGGCAGCTTCGATGAGGAGTTCTTGCAGGTCCCGGCGGAGATCATCACCGACGCGATGCTCAAGCATCAGCGCTACTTCCCGCTCTATCAGCCCGATGGCAGCCTGGCCAACAAGTTCATCGTCGTCTCCAACGGTTCACCGGCCTATAACTCCACGATCATCGACGGCAATGAGCGGGTCGTACGTCCGCGCCTGGCCGATGCCGCCTTCTTCTACCGTGAGGACCTCAAGCGCCCGCTTCAGAGCTACGTCGACGATCTGGAGCAGGTCGTCTTCCACGAAAAGCTGGGCAGCCTGCGCGCCAAGGTCGACCGCATCGTCGAGCTGGCCGGCGAGATTGCCACCCTGGCCGGCGGCGACGTGGAGCAGATTGACCGCTCCCGGCGAGCGGCGCTGCTGGCCAAGGCCGACCTGGTGACCCATGCCGTGGTGGAGTTCACCTCGCTGCAGGGTGTCATGGGCCGCTACTATGCCCAGGCCGAAGGCGATGCACCCGAGATAGCCCAGGCCATCGAGGAGCACTACCGCCCGCGCTTTGCCACCGACGCCATCCCCGGCAACTTCGAAGGCTGCGCCGTGGCTCTGGCGGATAAGATCGACACCGTCTGCGGCCTGTTCGCCGTCGGCCAGCCGCCGACCGGCTCTTCCGACCCCTTTGCCCTGCGCCGCAGCGCCATCGGCATCATCAACATCCTGCTGGCCGGTTATCCGGTGTCCCTGGAAGCCATGATCTCCAACGCCCTGGCCGGGCTTGGAGACATCTCCGTTCCCGCGGACACCAAGGCCGCCATCCGGGCCTTCTTCGCCGGACGGCTGGAGGTCATCGCCCGCGAGCGCGGCTATTCGCCGGATGTGGTGGCTGCCGTGCAGTCCGCCGATGTCATTGAGCCCGTGGACCTGCTGGCCCGCTGCGAAGCCTTGAGCGCCGCCCGCAGCAAGGCCCCCGAGCTCTTCGAAGACCTGGCCACCGCCTACGCCCGGGCCAACAACCTCCGCGATGAAGCCCTGGGCCGCAAGGTCGCCCCCGAACTCTTCGGCGCGGCCGAGCAATCCCTGAACAGCGCCGTGGATAAAGTCGCCCAGGGTGTCAAGGATGCACTGGAGCATGGTAAATACGCCACAGCCCTGGAATACCTGGCCTCCCTGCGCGCCCCCATAGACACCTTCTTCACCGACGTGATGGTGATGGATAAAGACGACGCCCTGCGCGAGAACCGCCTGAAGCTCCTGAACCGCTTCGTATCCGTGTTCACCGACGTCGCCGACTTCGGGAAGCTG
>JAISUQ010000049.1 GCA_031272005.1 Coriobacteriales bacterium
ACATCACCGAGGAAGGCCAATCGCTGAAGGCCATCCAGGCCACCGGCATGCGCGGCATCGTCTATCGCGAGGTGGGTACGATGGAGCGCCGCGACGTCGACCGGGTGCTGGAGGCGGCCTATGCCGACATCGCCGATTGGCGCTCCGGCACCGACCCGGAGTATATCCGCATCGGCATTGCGCCCACGGCGCTGTTCGTCTGCCATCCGCTGATCTTCCAGCACATCGCCGAATACGCTGCCGATGGCACGCCGGTGGCTGTGCATCTGGCTGGCAGCCGCGAGGAGTACGAGTTCATCCGCTATGGCTCCTCGCCCTTCTCCGTCCACTCCATCGAGCAGGAACGCGGTTTTGGCATCGACATGCCGCCCTGGCTGGCCACCGGGGTCAGCCCGGTGCGCTATGTTCTCAACTGGGGCATTTTTGATGCCCCCAATGTGTTGGCCATCCAGTGCGTGCCTGTGGACGACGACGCCATCGAGAAGCTGGCCGAGTACGACATCGCCGTGGCTGTCTGCACCCGTTGCAACGCCCAGCTGGCGATGGGCGTGGCGCCGCTGGACAAGATGCTCAAGGCCGGCCTGCGCCTGGGGTTGGGCACCGACTCGCCAGCCGCCATCGACACCACCGACCCTTTGGCCGAGATGCGCCTGGGGCTGCTGCTGCATCGCGCCATCGCCACCCACAACGCCAACAGCGGCTTTCTCACTGCCGCCCAGTTTGTACGCCTGGCCACCCTGGATGCCGCCGAGGCGCTGGACATCGACGACAAGGTGGGCTCGCTGGATCCCGGCAAGTACGCCGACATCATCGCGCTGGACCTCTCCAACTCCAACCAGGCCCCCACGCATGACCCCAATTCGGCCATCGTGCACACGGCTACGCAGGACAACGTGCTGATGACGATGGTCGGCGGGCGGATCCTCTACGACGGGCATCATCGCCATGGCGTGGATGTGCGCCGGGTCTTCGCCCGGGCGGAGGAGATGCGCCTGAAGTTGAGAGCGGGGGAGTGACAGATGGCTAAGAAGCCGAAGAAAAGCGGTCGCAGCACCACCGCCACCAGCCAGCCAACACCGCCGGCCAACCGCGGGCAACAGGTGAGCCCGGTACGCCGGGCGTTTACCATCGTGATTTGCGTCATCGTGGCTTTGGGCCTGATGCTGCCGCTGAGCTTCCTGGGCATCTCCAGCTGCTCCACCAACCAGGCCGAGGGCCAGAGCATCCAACAAGCGGAATAACCGTTACCGCGCACAAGCGAGTTCACCGAAGCACCGCCAGTCTACACGCTGGTGATGCATCTCAGTGACTGGGGAGGGAACGTGCTTCAGGCAAAGGTCAACTTCCGCCTGTTTGCGACGCAATCCGCCAGGTACAGGTTGATGAGACTCTGATAGGGCAGTCCAATCTCGGCCGCCTGTTCCTTGAAGTAGTTCAGTGAACTGGTGTCGATACGCATAGTAACCTGCTGCTTCAGGCGCTTTGCATACGGGTTAGGTTTGGAGTCACTGAAGTCGTGCTCAGCCCTCATTTCATCATTTTCCATAGTTCGTCTGCTCATTCTTGGTGGCCTTTCTCGCCGAAATAATCCTGATTACCTTGTCGTCTTCGCGATAGCAATGGCATACATTATGCTTGGCTTCATTCGAAGTTGACTTTTGTTCGTCCCATTCGAATTGGAGTTCATCCATAATTACAATGTAATTATATTTGTTATGATGTCAAGATATTGCTGCGGCACACGCGGGCATGGAGGCCGTCCAGCTGTGGCAGCAGGACGTCCAGTTCCTGGCGGAGGATTTGGCCGGCTGGTGTCAGGCGCACGTAGCGGCTGTTGCGCTCCAGCAGCTGCACCCCCAGGGTGTCTTCCAGGGCGCAGATATGGCGAGTCAAGGTGGCCGGAGAGATAAACAACTGGCGGGCTGCCTCACTGTAGTTGAGCAGCTCCGCCACAACCACAAACTCCCGTAAATGCGTGGTATCCATTCCCTCTCCCGGTCTTTCTCGTTGCTAACAATACCAAAGTGCTCAAACCCGGCACCCGCATCCAGCACTGTCATTACCGGGCTTGTCCCGGTAATCCAGCGGTCATTCTCCGACCCGTGCATCGCAAGTGCAAGCCTTGCAAAAACCGCAACAGTGGTTGCATTTTCTGAAACGTCTGTTAGCAGTGCCGTATCCTATAATACCACAAAGTATGGTAAGTCTAACTTATTTGAGGGGCAGTTTTGCAGGACAACTGGAGGAGGAACCTTGAGCAGGAACACCGGAAACATCATCAAGTTCACGCTGGATTTCATCATGGCTTTGACCGTAGTGCTGCTCTACGAGTCGCACGTCATCAACCTGGCCTTCCACGAGATTGCCGGTATCTGCATCTTTGGCGTCTTTCTGATTCACTGCCTGTTCAACTGGAAGTGGGTCACCGGGGTAGGTGCCAAGCTGTTCTCCCGCAGCATCCCGGCGCGGACGCGCTTCTCCTACTGGATGACCATCCTCTGCATCCTGCTGTTCGCGTGCATCATCATCTCCGGCGTGTTCATCTCCAAGGTCTTGTTCGGGCAGATGCTGAGCGACAACCGCACCCTGGGCACCGTGTTCAGGGTGATGCATATCTTCTGCTCGGCATTATCCTTGATAGTGTTGGGTATCCATGTTGGCCTGTACTGGGACTTCGTCAAGCGCCTGGTAGGCAAGGCCATCAAGCTGCCGCGCCAGGCCGCTCGTCCGGTGGCCATGGTGCTGCTGGCGGCAGTCTGCGTCACTGGGGTTTGGAGCATCTACAGCACGGATTTCAGGACCTGGATCCTCTCTCCCGTATTCGGCACCGGCCAGGGCAGCCACGGCCACGGCGAGGAAAGCGAAGCGGGGGAGACAAGCGAGACTGGTGAAGCAGGCGAGACTGACGCTACTGGCGAAGCTGGCGAGGAGAATGCTGAAAACGCCTCCGCTGCAGATGGAGCAGCCAGCAGTGAAGACAGCGGACGCAGCG
>JAISUQ010000079.1 GCA_031272005.1 Coriobacteriales bacterium
AAACCAACACGCGCCCGGCCACAAGCCAACGAACCCAGCACCAACCAACCGCCCGGCACCAGGCCCGTACTTCTCCATCAAGGCATCTTTTACCAACCCACCACCGGCCAAGGCCCGCCGCCGCAGCGGCTGCAAGTATCCGCAGGTTGGCGCGGCGCGGCGGCACAGGTTGGTGCGACTCGCTGGGTCAGGTGGTGTGGTTTTTGCCGAAGAAGCGGGCGCAGGCTGGGAGTTTGGTGAGGTCTTGGGTCTTCTCCGACCAGCAGCTGCAGGAGATGTTGATGGAGGAGGGACTGCCGTCTTTGTGGGTATGGTAGGAGAAGCTGAAGGGACCGCCACATCTGGGACAACGTAGTCCCAGCATGTCTTTGCGAGCTCCTCCCATAAGAATGGCAACCGACTCAGCCGGTTCTTTAATCGTCGTGGCCATGATTGGATAATTATAACTGTTTTGCTAACAGTTGGCTGCACAGACTTGCTGCGGGCTTGCCGCGGGCGGTCGGGGCGGATTGAGTCCGGATAGGTGGGTGAGAGGATAAGGGATAAGGGATAAGGGATAAGGTCAGGTGACTTCCATCTCGCCGACGCGTTTCCAATTCTTGAAGTCGTTGGCGTCACCGCGGACTTCCATGATGTCGAGCTGCCAGCCACGTGGCGACTTGTTAATCCAGTAGTAGTCGCGGACGATGTCGGCGTCCTCGGGGACCGCGAAGTAGTCCGGCGGCCAGCTGCTGGCATCCAGGCCGGCGTTTTTAAGCACCGTGGCGTGGAGGTTATCGGTGCTGACCGGCGCCGAGTTCTGCTGCAGCGGCGTGCCATGGCTGCCGGCGGGTTTCACGAACAGTGCGGTAACCAGGGGGTCAGACATGCCGCGCTGCAGCGAGGCATTGCGCCCTGCGCTGGATACGCCGTGATCGCCGGTAATGATAATGCAGGCGTTGTCGTAAAGGCCCAGGGCGCGCATCTGGTCCAGGAACTCGAAGACCAGGGTGAAATCGGCTTTGGTCACCTGAGCCGCGCTGACCTGGCTGGAGTCGGAGATGGGCTGGAAGTTCTCATCGAAGATGTAGGGCTCGTGGACGCCGCGCAGATGGAAGAAGGTGAAGTGCCTGGGGCTGTCGCCGACGTGCAGGCCCACGGTTGTCAGCTGACGATAGAAGATGTCGTCCTTATCGTCGAAGCCATCGCGATGGTAGGCGTCCTGGGTAAAGGAGTCGGTGGACATCCACAGCGAGGATTTGAAGACATGCGGCAGGTAGCGGAAGCAGGACAGACGCACCAGCCGTCGCACCGCCATCGTCTGGTTGACATACAGTGCGCCGGTCTTGACGTTGTCCACATAGCCTGCGACTACGTTGGCGTCGGGGAGGTTCTCCGGGTCGTTGAGCCCCAGCGCCACCTTGTAGCCGCCGGCGTGCAGCTCGGGCAGGAAGGTCGACTGCTCCCAGGTCTGGTTGACGAACTGCTCCTTGGGCAGTCCGGGTTCGTAGCGCTGACCCGTCAGCATGTCCAGTACCGAGGGATAGGTGGCGGCATAGTGGTTGATGTTGTTGTTGAAGCGGGTGAAGCCGTCCAGCTTGCCGTCGAAGAAATCCGGCTCGGCGGTCAGCAGCTCATTGACGTAGCGTTGATCGATGGAGTCGATGCTGATGATGACGATGTTTTGCTCCGAACCCAGCTCATAGAGCCCGTCTTCAGCAAGGTAGGCTTCTTCAGGTGGGCGGGAGAAGACATCGGTACCGGCGGTGATGGAGACGATACCCACCAGCTGCATGGCAATCAGCAGGGCAGGCACGAACAGCACCAGGCCACGCCAGACCTTCTGGCTGACGATGCGCACCATCAGCGGGATGAGTACCACGACCAGCCAGACAGCGGAATTCAACACCGCTTCTTTGGCGTAATTCTGCCAGGGGAAGTTGTCGCCTACCAACACGCCAAAGTCCAGATTGAGGAAGTTGCCCTGGAGATAGAGCATTACCAGCAGCCCGGCAAACAGCGAGGCTACCAGGTCAAAGACCCGGCCGCGCCAAACCAGCATCAAGGCGGCCAACACCACGGTGAGAAGCACGAACAGCCCGAGGATGGCGGGCAGGATGTCGAGCAGGGAATAGGCAAAGAGCACGCGGTTGGTGACGAAGAGGTCGATGCAACCAAAGACCACCAGGGTAAAGGCGATGCCGGCAGCGATGAGTGCGGCCATCAACAGGCGCTCGCGGAAGCGGCGACCATCGGCGAAGAGGAACTGACTTTTGTTGAAGGGACGGGTGGAGCGGTATGTGGGTTGGCCTGCTCCGGAGCCGGAAGCCGCTCCCGCGCCAGCGCTTGCGCCGGAGCCGGCGCCGAATCCGGAGCCGGAGCCGGCGCCGAATCCGGAGCCTGCGCCCTGGCCTGCGCTGGAGCCTGCGTCCGCGCCCACGAACGCCACACCGCCGGTCGCCACACCGCCAACCGCCGAGCCGCTGGCCACCGCCCGCTGCATGGCTTCCAGGCTGAGCTGGCGATGGGTCTTGATGGGTTCGGGGGGCTGAAGGATGCTCTCCCCCCTGGCGTCCCTGGCGGCCTCGGCGAACTTGCCCGCCTTGCCCGCCTTGCCAGCCCTGGCGGCCCTGGCCGTTCTCCCCGCTGTCTGCTGATCAGGCTTGCGCGTCGAGAGCCGCACCAGCCACGCCGACATCCGCGCCCGCCAGGTCACCAGCGACATCTGCAACTTGCGGAAGTAGATGCCAAAGGCTACCGAGAGCGAGATGATCAGGCCGGAGACGATCTGGATGATATAGGAGGTGGTGGCCGGGTCGATGTAGGCGTAAGCCGGCAGCGGTATCAGCAGCGTATAGGCCGTAACCAGCAGCAGGACGGGCGCCACAAAGCGTCGCCAGGGTTGCCAACCGCAGGAATGCGGTGCTTGGGTGCCAGCTTCCTTATGCACGGCTGGCCTCCAGCACTGCCTGCTGATAATCGGCCAACGCCCGGCGATAGTTGCGGTACTTGTGCACCGTATCGCGCAGATAGCGGCCACCGGGGGCGGCGCTGTGACCGATGTTGTAGAAGGTCCGCTCAAACTCGGCGGTAATGCGCTCGTGGTATTGCTCGCGGTCTTGCACCAGCTGCAGGGCCAGTTCGCCGATGCCCGCCAACTCAGACACCTCCACAGAGACCCCGAGGGTGTTGCGCTGGGAAATCTCCAACGGCTCCAGACCGTACTCCTGCCAGCGGGGGTTCATGACCTTCATCGGCGTATTGATGAAGATTGCCGGGCGTTTGGTGGAGAAACAATACTCCTGGGCGATGGTCGACCAGTCGGTGACCAGCACATCGGCTGTATAGACCGTGGAGCTGGAGCTGAAGTCGGTCTGGAAGACCAGCTGGCCGGCATCGACAGCCTCAGCATGGCGCTGGATCAAAGCCGTCAACGGGCCCTGGAAGAGCTTGACATACTCCGGATGCGGGCGGACGATGACCTTGAAGCCGGCGGCCAGCAACGGCTGGACGCACAGCTCGAAGCACAGCTCAATCAGGTTGTCCTTCTGCCAGGACGGAGCAATCAGGGCGATAGGCGGCTGATTGACCTGCTCCGGCAGCTCGGCAACCTTTGCTATCATGCTATCGATAAGACCGAAGCCCGTCTCCACCAGCTGCTTTTCGGGCAGGTGGTAGTACTCCTCCAGGCGGCGGATTTCGGCCACATGATTGGGGCCGTAGGCAAATATCGTGTCGAAGTTGTCCAGGGCGTGCTCGCGCAGCACCAGCGTGAAGCTGCCCATGCCGTGATCCAGGTAGATGTACTCGGTGTCGCTGCGCACCAGTGAGCGCTTGATGTGGAAGGTGTCCAGATCGGGCATCGACATCACCACCACGTCGGCATCCAGCTTCATCATGAAGGAAATCAGCGCCGTGGGGCCGATGTAGTAGCTTTGCAGTCGCGGGTTGTCGCTGGTAAGCACCTGGTCGTTGATGTCGCTGGTGACGTAGTGCATGGTGATGTCGGAGTGCTCCAGCAGCCAGTCGATGTACTGGGCGAAGTACTTGTAAAAGCCGTTGGCCTCGGAGTAGAACACCAGCTCCTTGTCCTTGGCCTGGCTGAAGCGGCGAGCGTCGGCTTTCTCCCGCTGGCGTTTACGGCTGTTCAGCTGGCGTTGCTCGCGACGTTGGACCGGTGTCAGTTTGGGCTTGGCGGCGAACTTGCTGTAGTCGATATATTTGCGCGGGTCGTAGATGAGATTGCACAGCATCAGCACCGCCATGGAGAGGATGTTGCCGGCAATCCAGTACAATCCCACGCCGCAGGGCAACACCAGGGCAAAGTAGAAGGAGAAGGCCACCAGGAAGATGGCTGTGCCCCATTTGCCCCAGAAGCCCTGGTTGAGCTGCAGCACGTTGTAGCGGTTCTGGAAGGCACACAGGGCCAGCGCCGAGAGTCCGGAGAGCAGCGGATAGAGGGCAAAGGGCCAGACGAGCCAGGGCACCACCGACATATCCAGGCCGAGGAAGTTCATATCCAGGGCTGTGACCTGGGCAATCAGGGCAGCGCTGTTGGGCAACTGGGAGAAGACC
>JAISUQ010000030.1 GCA_031272005.1 Coriobacteriales bacterium
TCCCTCCCAATACCACTATCAGTGCCGCATATGACAGTGGTTTGTTACAATAGGCACTTCACTTCTCAGGAAAACCGGCGGTTGCTTTTCCGCCTGTCGAGAAAGGCCCCGACTTTGGAACATCACGTGAAAGACCTGGCGTTGGCGGATGAAGGATTGGCGCGTATCCAATGGGCCGACTGGGACATGCCGGTGCTGGCCGGCATCCGGGAGCGCTTTGCGGCCCAGAAACCTCTGGCCGGCCTGCGTATCTCCGCCTGCCTGCATGTCACTACAGAAACTGCTAATCTGGTTCGCACATTAGCGGCGGGCGGGGCGGAGGTGGTGCTCTGCGCCTCCAATCCGCTGTCCACGCAGGATGATACTGCTGCCGCCCTGGTCCAACACTATGGCATCCGTACCTATGCCATCAAGGGCGAGGACACGGAGACCTACTACGCGCACATCGATGCCGCGATTGACCACCGGCCTCAGATAACCATGGATGACGGAGCGGATGTGGTCGGTCGCATCCACGCCGAGCGACCCGAAGTGCTGGACAGCATCATCGGCGGCACCGAGGAGACCACCACCGGCGTGATCCGCCTGGCCGCCATGGCTGCCGACGGCGCCCTCAAATACCCGATCATCGCCGTCAATGATGCCCGCACCAAACACTTCTTCGACAACCGCTACGGCACCGGCCAGTCCACGCTGGACGGCGTGGTGCGCGCCACCAACCGCCTGCTGGCCGGGCGCACGCTGGTGGTCTCGGGCTACGGTTGGTGCGGCAGGGGAGTGGCTCTGCGCGGCAGCGGCATGGGTATGCAGGTCATCGTCTGCGAGGTCGACCCATTGCGGGCGCTGGAGGCGCACATGGATGGCTACCGGGTGATGCCGGCTGCCGAGGCGGCCTGCTTCTGCGACATCTGGGTCACTGTCACCGGTGATGTCAACGTACTCGATGCGGCGGCCTTCGAGAAGCTCAAAAGCGGTGCCATCATCTGCAACTCCGGTCACTTCAACTCGGAAATCAACATCCCCTGGCTGGAGGCCCACGCCAGCAAGCGCAATGTCAAGCCGCTGGTCGACGAATACCAGTTGCCCGACGGCCGCAGCATCTTCCTGTTGGCTGAGGGGCGGCTGGTGAACCTCTCCGCCGCCGAAGGCCACCCGGCTGAGGTGATGGATATGAGCTTTGCCAACCAGGCCCTGTGCGCCGAGTACCTGGTCAAGGCCGCTGCAAATCCGGCCCCCGGAGTCTATCCGGTGCCCGAGGGGATTGATGCCGAAATCGCCCGCCTGAAGCTGGCCGCACTCGGCGTCCAAATCGACACCTTGACGCCGGAGCAGCGCGAATACCTGAGCTCCTGGCAGTTTGGGACCGTCTGATGGCCGGCTCGAAACAGCCCCAGCCCGAACAGCCGCCCGAACAGCAGCCGGCGCCGTCGCACGAGCAACAGCCGGCGAAGCCGTCCGAACAGCCGCCCGCGCCTGGCTGCGCTTGCGATAAAGCCCGCCCACCTGCCGATCTGGCCAACCTGCCCCGGACCATCTGGTGGGACACCGATCCCAGCGACGGCCGGCCGGCCGTGATGCTCATCGACCAGACCCGCCTGCCCCTGCAAGGCGACATCCTGGCCTGCCGTACCCTGGCTGGCGTGGAGACCGCCATTCAATCCCTGGCTTTGCGCGGTGCGCCGGCGCTGGGCGTGGGCGCGGCCATGGCGGTAGCCATCTGGAGCGAGAACGAGCATCAGGGAACCGACGCCGCGCAGTGGCTGGACGGCATCGACGCCGCTGCTGAGCGTATCGCCGCCGCGAGGCCCACGGCCGTCAACCTGTCCTGGGGCGCCGAGCAGATTCGCGGCTACGCTCACAGCCGGCTCGCCGCCAACCCCCCGGACGACCTGGCCGCAGCCAAAGCCGCCATTGTGGACTTTGCCCGACAGATGGCCGCTGATGATGAAGCCACCAACCGGGCCATCGGCGCCAATGGAGCCCATTTGCTGCCTCCGGATGCCAACGTGCTGACCCACTGTAACGCCGGATCGCTGGGCACGGCCTTTTTCGGCACTGCTCTGGGCGTCGTCTATACAGCCTACGACCAGGGGCGCGTAGCCCACGTCTGGGTCGATGAGACCCGGCCCCTGAATCAGGGTGGCCGCCTGACCGCCTGGGAGCTGATGTGCGTCGGCATCCCCTGCACTCTGATTGCCGACAACATGGCGGCCAGCGTCATGGCCCAGGGTTGGGTAGATGCGATTCTGGTCGGCGCCGACCGCATCTGCGCCAACGGGGATACTGCTAATAAAATTGGCACTTTAAGCCTGGCCATACTGGCTCAGCGCTACGGCATTCCGTTCTATGTTTGCGCGCCGAGCTCGACTGTCGACTACAACCTGGCCGATGGTTCGCTCATCCCCATCGAGCAGCGCGACCCGCGGGAGCTCGAAGGCTTCACCGCCACCGGCACCGCTTCGGCTCCCAATGCTCTGGCGGCTCGAGCGCTGGATATGTTCACCGGCAAGGAAGGCCGCGAAGTCAAACTGAAAGGCGGCCACCGGGTCTTCGTCGACCGCAAAGGCGGCGGATATACCTTTGACGCCTGGTTTCGCAATACACCGCCCAAAGTGTCTGCCTACAACCCGGCCTTTGACGTCACTCCCGCCGAGCTGATCAGCGCCATCATCACCGAGCGCGGGGTCTTCAAGCCCGGCGAACTGTGAGCCATGAGCCAGGCCCTGGAGACAATCCTGGAGCACATCTGGCCCACCTATTGCGTAGGCTGCGAAAGCTACGGCTTTGTGCTCTGTGCAGCCTGTCGCGAAGCTTTACCCTACATCGACAGCACAACCGCCTGCCCGCGCTGCGGCGCTCCCTTTGGTCGTCTGACCTGCACCGAGTGCATGACTGCCGACGGCCCTCTGGAGCTGGCCTTTGACGGTGCGGCCTGCGCCCTGGAGTTCAAGGACAGCGCCGCCCGGATGATCGTCGCCTACAAGGATCGCTCAGAACGTCGCCTGGCGCCAATCCTGGCCGAGCTGCTCTGCGAGGTGATACCGGGCCCGTGGCTGCGGACCGCCAGCCTCATCACCTGGATTCCAGCCGACCGCAAAGCCCTGCAGCGCCGGGGCTTTGACCATATGGAGCAGATAGCCGTCAATCTGGCCGAGATCAGCGGCCGCCCCGCCCTGCGCCTGCTGGACAAACGCCAGTCCGCCGACCAGCGCCAACTCTCCCGACAACAGCGGGCGGAGAACATGGCCGAGGCCTTCACCCTCGCCCAACCGCCGCCACCCGAGGTCCTGCTCATCGACGATGTCCTGACCACCGGGGCTACCCTGGACGTCGCCGCCCGGGCATTGAAGAGCGCCGGCGCCGAAAAAGTCTGGGTGGCCACAGTCGCCCGCGTGTGGTGATAAATGCCGCGCTCTGCTAGAATTACAGGGTTCCCTCTGGGTCTGTGGTTGCGGAGGTGTCAGACATCTCCT
>JAISUQ010000033.1 GCA_031272005.1 Coriobacteriales bacterium
GGCGCCGGCCTGGCGCACGGCGGCGGCGTACTGCGGTTTGCCGGCGGCTTCCAGATGCAGGGCCAGCGGCTCATTGGGGGTAAAGTGCTCGACGATGGCCTGTTTGCTCTGGTTGATGACCAGCACCACCTCATCGGCCTCGGCCGCCAGGGCCTCCTCCACCACATACTGGATGGTCGGCTTGTCCAGCACCGGCAGCATCTCTTTGGGCACCGCCTTGGTGGCCGGCAAGAAACGCGTGCCCAGGCCAGCGGCGGGAATGATGGCTTTCATCGCAGAGCTACTCGGCTTTTTCGATGGTGGCGGTCTCCACCAGCCATTTGTTGGCCTTGTTACGCAGGGCGGCCTCGTAGATCAGATACATCCGCCCGGTGCCCTCAAACTCCATGCGGGCCTCGCGCTCGTGTCCGGGAGCCATCAGTCGGAAGGTCTCCTCCACATCGGCCGGTTCCAGGCTCAGTTTGAGATGGCGGGCCAGGGCATCCAGCGAGAAGCCCTGGACCAGCACCTCGCGGGTCTGAAGCATCATCATCATGCCAAACTGCTGCTGGCCGCCACCCTGCTGCTCGATGTAATCCTGCAGTTGGATGTTCTGGTTGTGCAGGTTCTGCTGCAGCTGAGACATCAGCTCCTCGCGGGTGAACTCGTAGTACTCATCCGGAATCTTGCCCTGGAAGCGCTTGGCGAACTCCGAGGCCGCCAGATATGAGGTCATGTTCTCCACCTCGCGCTGACGCATCGACAAGCCCTGCTCGCGAATCTGCTCACGCAGTTCGGGGACGGTTTTGGCGCCGGGGATGGTCTTGGCCACCCATTCATCGGTGATGGCCGGCACTACGCGCTTCTGGATTTCCAGGATCTTGACGGTGATGGTCACTTTATCCTGTTCGGAGGTGGAATCCGGCTTGCCGGTGACAAAGCCGGGC
This sequence comes from Coriobacteriales bacterium, assembly GCA_031272005.1. Taxonomy (GTDB): domain Bacteria; phylum Actinomycetota; class Coriobacteriia; order Coriobacteriales; family UBA8131; genus JAISUQ01. Next base: position 927 of record JAISUQ010000033.1, read on the forward strand.
AACAGCAGCTCGAAGGTCTTGGACTCGCCTACCTTCATGCCCAGCAGGTTCTGATCGAACTCCTCGGGCATGAACTGCTGGCCTAAGGTGAACTGACGCCGCTCGGCAGTGAGATTGGGCACCGCATCGCCGTTGAAGTCCTTGGTATCAATGGATATGAGGATGTCGTTGCCCTCGGCTACCGGATGGTCCTCGTCCTTCTCGTAGGTGGCGTAATTCTCCGCCAGGGTCACCAGCTGCTGGTCAATCTCCTCTTCGGCCACCTGAGGCACGGGCACCTTGATGGTCACCGGGTCGTAGGAGGAAACCTCGTAGATTGGCTTTTTGGTTACCACGGCCTTGAAGCTGTATTCCTTGCCGGGCGTGACGCTGGCGCCACTGGCAATCACCTCGGGCTTCATGGCGATGTCCAATTTCTCCTGGCTGACGGCAAACGGTGCCAGGAACTGTGGCACCTGAAAGTCCACGAACGACTTGAAGTAGGCCTCGCCAACCTTCTCAATCACCGCCTTGGAGAGATCCGGGGTCATCTGCGGCGGGATGTTGTTCTGCATTGCCAGCTGAAACGTGATGAAGCGAATCGCCTCGTCAACCTTCTCCCCCGGTGCGGTAATGCTCAGCTCGATCTTTCCATCCTCCCGGTCCTTGCGCTTCACTGTCAACGCCATGCTTGCTCCTTGCTCTAGGTATTTTTGCAGGTTATCTGCGTTTTTGGCAGACATAACAGTATAACAGTTCACAGTGTTGGACATGGCCGACCCGGGCTCTCGAAAAAAACTAACGGTTGTTTTCATGGAGAATTGGCGAATTTGCTGGCATTCCTGTGATATTTATGCCATAATACCCGATACTGAAGTTGTTCAGGCGGGTTTTCTGAACACAGGGATGGGCACATTGGTTGCGAGCCAGCCTGAAGCTGGCTACGACGCCCCTCGCTTCCAATGTGTCCATCTCTGTGTTTTGGGGATGGGATAAGGTTTAGAATAGAGGACGAGGCTCACCTCGTCCTTTTTTGTTGGAGGTTTTGGAGGAACAATGACTGCAGACGCCGTGCATTTTGGAACCGACGGCTGGCGGGCCATCATCGATGAGGACTTCAACCTGAGCACCGTGGTGCAGGTCGCCGACGCCGCTGCCCGGGCCTTCTGGGCCAGGGTCACCGCAGGGCTGGACGCCGGGGGCGCACCGGCTGTGGCGGCTCAGCTGGCTGCCCTGGCTGCCAGTCCCCTGCCCGCGCCCAGCGCTGACTTTCGCCCGGAAATCCATGCCCCCGTCATCTACATCGGCTACGACTGCCGCCGCGACGCCGGCCGCGATGCCGCCGTGGCTGGTTTCGTACTCCAAAAACATGGCTTTGACGTGCGCCTCTCCGATCGCTATTGCCCCACACCGGCGCTGTGCTGGACCATTGCCCGCGACGAGTGGGCCATCGGCGGCCTGATGCTGACCTCCAGCCACAACCCTGCCGAGTGGCTGGGCATCAAACTGCGGATGGCCGATGGCGGCGCTTCTCCGGCCAGCTTTACCAACGAGGTCGAGGCGCTGCTGGAGGAGGCGGACCCAACGCTGCTTCAGGGTGCCGAGCTCACATTTGGAGCCGCCGCCAATGGCACGCCGCAGGCGCCGGTCACCAGAATCGGTTTCCCCGGCACTTTAACGCTTGTGGATTTGATGACCCCCTACCTGGCCGACCTGGCCTCCCTCGTCGACGCGCCAACCATCGCCGCCGCCGGCCTGCGCGTGGTACTGGACCCGATGTACGGCGCCGGGCGCGGCTATCTGGCTGGCGTGCTGCATAGCCTCGGCGTGACCGTCGCCGAAGTCCACGGCCAGACGGACCCCAGCTTTGCCGGCCTGCATCCCGAGCCCATCCTGCCCTGGGTGCAGGGCGGTGCGGATAAGGTCGTGGAGCTGGGCTTCGACGCCTGCTTCGTCACCGACGGCGACGCCGACCGTATCGGCGCCATTGATGAGCACGGCCGCTACATCACCTCGCACATCATCCTGACTTTGCTGATCGGCCATCTGGTGGAGAGCAAGGGGCTGCGTGGCCGGGTGGTGCGCACCATGGCCGGCTCCAACCTGCTGCGCCGCCAGTGCCAGCGCCTGGACCTGGAGTTGGTCACCAAACCCATCGGTTTCAAGTGGATCTATGAGGAAATGCTGGCCGGAGACGTACTAATCGGTGGCGAGGAGAGTGGCGGTATCGGCATCCCGGCTCACGTCCGCGAGCGCGACGGCCTGCTGATGGCCCTGCTGCTCTGTGAACTGATGGCCACCAAGCGTCAGACCCTGGGTCAGCTGGCCGACGAGGTGCTGGTGCTGCTGGGCAACCTGGATTATGCCCGCCGCGACCTGAGGTTGACGCCGGAACAAAAACAGCGTTTTTTGGTTGAGCATACCCAGACAGACCAGATGCCAGGCGAGAATATTAGCTTGCTATCTCAATACTCCGGATTGTTTGCACCTCTGGGTGAACAGTTGGTTGGCGTCAGCCGGATAGATGGCATCAAGTTCGAGTTGGCCTCCGACGCCTGGCTGCTGGTGCGCCCCTCCGGCACCGAGCCTTTGGTGCGCGTCTACGCCGAAGCCGGCAGCCGGCAGCAGGTGGAGCAACTGCTGGATGTGGGCTGCGCTCTGGCCGAAGGGTAGTGGACGCTCAGACTTTGTACATGAAGGTGAAGACGTCTTCGCGCTGGAGGTTGATTTGCAGGCCAAGGGTCTGGCTGTCGGCAGCCAGGCGCTCCTGCAGCTCGTTGAAGGTACAGACGTCCTCGTCTACTGTCACCAGCATGGTCATGGAGAACATATCGCCCAGCAGGGTCTGCTGGATGTCGTCGATGTTGGCGCCGGCCTGAAACAACGTCGTGGCTACCGTGGCCACAATACCCTTACGGTCCTTGCCCAACACCGATAATACCGTCTTGATCTGCATCCTTTATCCTCAATAGTCAATGGGACGAGCCGTTCAGCTCGTCCCATTATAGTGCAAATCAACTGGCCCGGTGCGCCCGGGCATTCTCGGTTGCCGGACGTACCCAATGCCCGATCGTACTCAGACTCCGGCGTTCTCGGCGGCCTCGACCAGATAGTGGCCATCCTCATCGCCCTGGCGCCTGGCCAGGCGCAGGCCCAGGCCCATCAGGGTCAGCTGGGCGGCAACGATGATCAGGTGCACCAGGGTCCACCTGTCGGCCAGCACCATCGGCAGGCTGATGTCTTCGGTGGCCACGAACAACACCACAGCCACAGCAGCCAGCGCCAGGCAGGCAATGCGCCAGAACATCCGCTTGCGCACCGTCTCACAGACCTCCACCTCGGTACCCTTGCAGGTGGCCCGTTGCAGGCTCTGACGGCGGGTGCGGAAGAAGTAACCCACAATAGCGACAATCGAGATGAGCATGCCACTGACGGCTATCACCAGGTTGGCGAAGGCCCAGGAGTCGATGCCGCTCGGGGCGATCAGGGGGATCTCCGCTTCCCCGATGTTGGCCACGGGGATGTCCTGCTCCTCGGCGGCGGCCACCACAGCCTCCGGAGTCGGCACATCGCTGAGCACGGTGGTGGCTGGGGTGGTCTGGGTGATATTGACGGCCGGCGGATTGACGATGACGGCTGGCGGCGTGACAACCAGCGGTGTGTCGTCCGCAGGCTGGATGACGCTCTCGGCCTCGTAGACGGCGGTCACAGTGAGGTCGGCGACGACGTTGTCATAGGCGGTGTCCCAGCCACTGAAGCTGTAGCCGCTGCGCGTCGGCTGCTCGGGAGCGGTAGCAGCGCTGCCGTAGGGGATGTTGTCCTCCAGCTTGAGCACGGTACCATCCCAATCCACAAAGGTCACGGTGAACAGCTCAGCTTGAGGCTGTTCAGGCTGCTCTGGTACGACTTCCCGCCACTGGGCATAGAGCACGACGCCAGTCTCGCCGAAGCTCTCAGGTGCGGAGAAGGGCTCGACGCCAGCCGCATCCAGGGTCCAGCCGACGAACTCGTAATTCTCCCGCTGCCAGCCCAGCTCCTCGATGTCCCAGGCAGCCAACAGAGCCGGGAAGGGATCGCCTACCTGGGCAAAGCCGCCGAAGTGGCTCTCCATGTCGTCACTGTGATAGTTGCGCTGGTAGCTCAGAGCCACCCACTGGCCGATTTCGCCCAGGTAGTTGATGTCGGCATTGTTATAAGCATGCGCGAAGGGCACGCTGTAGCTGGTGGCCTGGATATTGGCCTCGTGCAGGGCAGCATCCGCAGCATCGAGGCTGCCGCCGTAGACGCTGGCTGCGCTGTTGTTGGTGAAGGTGCAGCCCTCGGTGTGGACATCGGCCAGGTCGCAGGCGTAGATGGCGCCACCACCGTTGACGTCGGAGGCGTCGCCGTCATCATCCACACTGGTCTGGCTGTTGCCCGCGAAACTGACGTTGCTGAAGTAGGTAGTCTCGCCGCTGCTGAGATAGACCGCGCCACCGTTATAGACCGCGCTGTTATTGTCAAAGACACAGCCGCTGATGCTGTTGACACTGTCGCTGGCATACTTCCAGACCAAGATGGCGCCGCCCCAGGAGGCGGTATTGCCGCTGAAGCTGGTGCCGGTCATGCTGAAAGCGCTGACATCGCCGACACTGAGCGCTCCGGCGCAGTCCACGGCGCTGTTGGCGTTAAAGGCGCAGTCGGTGATGGTCAGGCTGCCCGAACCGAAGCTGGCGCCCACGGCCCCATAATAGCCGCTGCTGTTGCTGGTAAAGGTGGTGCGCTCCAGGGTGATTTGCGGATCGTAGGCAAACTGGATGGCGCCGTAGTAACCACTGGCCCAGTTGCCGGTAAAGCTGCAGTCGCTGATTTGGACAGACTGCGCCCTGCCGGAGTAGATGGCGCCGGCCTGGTTGTTGGAGCCGTTGCCGGCCAGGCTGCAATGACTCATGAACAGATCGCTGGAGCAGTAGATGGCGCCACCGAACTGCCCGGTGCTGTTGCTGTTGAAACTGGCGTTGTTGATATTGGTGGGGCTGTTGGAACGGATGGCGCCGCCATAGCTGCCAGCGGTGTTGGCCGAGAAGCTGCTGTTGGTGATCTGGAAGTTGCGGCTGCCACCACCAACATAGATGGCGCCGCCGCCGCCGGCAGTGTCGTTGCCGCTGAAGCTGCAGCCGTCGATGATCAAATCGCCATTGTCGAGCACCGACACCGCGCCGCCGCCGGAGCCATTGACGCAGTCGTTGTTGATGAACTGACTGTTATAGAGGTAGAAGTTGGCCGGATCGACGGAGAAGATGCCGCCGCCCACGGCGTTCCACCAGTAGCCACCGGCAGCGGTGGTGGTGTTGATGTTGTCGCGCAGCACGCAGCTGTTCAGGGTCACGGTGGCACCACCCTCGACGTGGATGGCCGTCTGGTTGCCATACAGCGAAGCGTTGTTCAGCACCATCGTCGGCGCACCGACGATCTTCACGCCGGTGTTGGCATTACAGATGGTCAGGCCATTGGCGATGACGTTGCCGGCAATCTTGACACCGGTGTAGAGGGTGCCGTCCTGGCTGCCGTCGATGACCACGTTGTTGAAGTTGATTGGCCCGCCGCTGATCCAGAAGGCACAACCGGCGCTGTCGCCGTAGTAGTAAGGCGAGGTCGACTTGGCGGAGTAGAGCACCGTGCCGCCTGCGGCGCCGTTCAGCGTGACCTCGCGGTTGATGCCCAGCGTCGCCGGCATGACGATGCTGCTGGTTGTGAAGTTGATGGTCTCAACCTCCGAATTGGCCAGTGCGGCTTTCAACTCCTCGAAGTCCGCCACTTCAGCTTGATCTGTGGAGAGGGTCTCCAGTTCGGAGCCCTCCTCGGCTTCGACTTCGGCTTCGACATCCTCGGCGCTGGCCTCTGCCTCAGTGGACAGCTCGTCGCCACTGCCGCCGTCCACATTACCAACCTGGTCGGTTTGCACTACAGCGGCAACCGTCTCAGTGTCTGGCTCCGCCGTTGGCGAGGGAGTATCCTCCTGCACCACTGGCGTGTTGCTGTCGCCGCTTTCCTGACTGTCGCTGACGCTCTGCTCCGCCTCATCGGCAAAGGAGGCCAACGGAAACAGCCAGATGACCAGTACTGCCGATAAGGCTATCGGCAGAAACTTGCGCAGCCAGGCCTTGAACTCGTCGGTGATTTCCATTTGCTTGGTGAACTTGCTCTCATGACGCCCCGTCATAATTGCACCACTCTTCCTTCTCGCTGCCCTTTGGATGACCGCACTCTGGTCGACGTCCAAAAAGCCCTTGCAACCGTAATTATAAGAGCGTGCTGTTCGGCGGATAAGCCCCCTTTGAAGCGGGCGAACGTCCACCCAAAAGGGTGATGTCCGTTTCCGCAGGTCGCTGCGGTATCGCAGGTAATTGGCAAGCTTCAGCCGGATGAATGGCCTTGTTTAATTGCGGTTTGGGGCTTGACAGCGCAATGCGCAGGCATGATGGATCGCGCCTTTGCCGGCGTCATTGCCAAGAGTGGCCGAGGCCGAGGCGGGGGCGGGTTGCAAACCCGCCCCCTGCGGCGTTGTACGCAATGCGCAACACTCCTGCTTCTCGCGCCGGGCCAGCATCTGGCTTCGCCAGTCGCCCCAGGCGCTGCGCACAACGCCTCTACTTTTTGGTGACGGCGTAGTCCAGGCGGTCGTCCAGGTCGATGAGCACGTTGTCGCCCTCGTGGATGCGACCGGCGACTATCTCATTGGCCAGCAGATCGATGATATTGCGCTGGATCAGGCGCTTCAGCGGTCGGGCGCCATACACCGGGTCGAAGCCATCGATGGCCAGTTGCTCGGCGGCAGCCGGTCCAATCTCCACACTGATACGGCGCTCGGCCAGACGCTGGCGCACGTCGGCCAGCTGCAACTCGACGATGCGGTCGATGTTGGCCATGTCCAGCGAGTGGAAGATGATGATGTCGTCGATACGATTGAGGAACTCCGGACGGAAGGTCGCCCGCAGAGCTTCGTCGATGGCCCGATTCAGCTTCTTCTCGTCGTCCATCTCGTCTGGCTGCTGGCTGTGGCTGGCCTTGCGCCCGGCTCCGTGCCCGCCTTCGACCTTCTCCTCAATCTCCTTCATGGCGTCGTTGACCATGCTCTCCAGCCCGCCGTCATCGGCCAGGCGGGCAGCGGTGTCGGCCTTGTCGCCCACCAGCGAGCCCTTGGCAAAATCGCTGAGCTTGCCCATGGCGCTCTTCTGCCCGCCAGCCGAGCCGAAGCCCCGGGCCTTGAACTCCCGGATGAACTGCGAGCCGACATTGGAAGTCATGATGATGATGGCGTTGCGGAAGGAGACCACCCGACCCTGGCCATCCGTCAGGCGGCCATCATCGAGTACCTGCAGCAGGATGTTGAAGACATCCGGATGGGCTTTCTCGATCTCATCCAGCAATATCACGCAATAAGGCCGGCGGCGCACGGCTTCGGTCAGCTGGCCGCCCTCGTCATAGCCCACGTAGCCCGGAGGCGCCCCGATCAGGCGCTGCACGGAGAACTTCTCCATATACTCGCTCATGTCGATGCGCACCATGGCCCGCTCGTCGTCGAAGAGGAACTCGGCCAGGGTCTTGGCCAGCTCGGTCTTGCCCACGCCGGTGGGGCCGAGGAACAAGAAGGTGCCGATCGGCTTGTCCGGATCGGCCAGGCCGGCCCGCGAGCGGCGGATGGCACCCGCCACGGCGGAGACGGCCTCGTCCTGGCCGACCACCCGCTTGTGAAGTTCGTCCTCCAGATGCACCAGCTTCTCCAGCTCGCCCTGCATCATCTTGGAGACCGGGATGCCGGTCCAGGTGGAGACAACAGCGGCGATTTCCTCGTCGGTGACTTCCTCCTTGAGGATGCCGCCCTGCTCCTGTTTGGCTTCCAGCGTGCGGGTGGCCTCAGCGATCTGGCTTTCCAGCTCGGGGATGGTACCATAGCGCAGCTCGCTGGCCTTCTGCAGGTCGTTTAAGCGGGTGGCCTTGTCGTATTCGATCTGGGCCTGGTCCAGTTCCGCTTTGAGCGATTGTACTCGCGTGATAGCATCTTTCTCATTGGCCCACTCCGCTTTCATGCCGTCCAGCCGCTGCTGGAGCTCGGCCATCTCCATGCGCAGGGCGTCCAGGCGCTCCGCCGAGGCCTTGTCGGTCTCCTTGAGCAGGGCCTGCTCCTCGATCTGCATCTGGATCAGCTGGCGGTCGGCCTTGTCGATGTCTTCGGGCATCGAGTCGATCTCGATGCGCAGCCGGCTGGCCGCCTCGTCCATCAAATCGATGGCCTTATCCGGCAGGAAGCGGTCGGCGATGTAGCGGTTGGAGAGCTCGGCGGCGGCTACGATGGCGGTATCGGTGATGCGCACGCCGTGGTGGATCTCGTATTTCTCCTTCAGGCCACGCAGGATGGAGATGGTGTCCTCCACGCTGGGCTCGCCCACGTAGACCGGCTGGAAGCGGCGCTCCAGGGCGGCGTCCTTCTCCACATACTTGCGATATTCGTCCAGGGTGGTGGCACCGATGGTGTGCAACTCGCCACGGGATAAGGCTGGCTTGAGCATGTTGCCGGCATCCAGTGAGCCTTCCGAACCAGCGCCGGCGCCGACGATGGTGTGCAGCTCGTCGATGAACAGGATGATCCGCCCGTCGCTTTGCTCCACCTCGCGCAACACGGCCTTGAAGCGGTCCTCGAACTCGCCGCGGTATTTGGCGCCGGCCAGCATGGCGGCGATGTCCAGGGCCACGATGTCGCGATCCTTGAGCGAAGAGGGCACGTCGCCGGCCACGATACGCTGGGCCAGGCCTTCGACGATGGCCGTCTTGCCGGTGCCCGGCTCGCCAATCAACACCGGGTTGTTCTTGGTGCGCCGCGAGAGCACCTGGATGGTGCGGCGGATCTCCTCCGCCCGGCCGATGACCGGATCGAGTTTGCCCGCCCGGGCGGCCTCGGTGAGGTTGCGCCCGTAGTGCTCCAAGGCCTCAAACTGGGTTTTGGCATCCTGGTCGGTGACCCGGGTGTCGCCGCGCAGGTCGTCGTAGGCCTGCTCCAAGCGGGCACGGGTCACGCCGGCCACCGAGAGCACCTTACCGGCAGTGCCATTATCCTCCGACAGGGCAATCAGGAGATGCTCGGTGGTGACGAAGTTGTCCTCCATCCTGGCGGCGATCTTCTCCGCCTGGTTCATCACGCCCAGCAGCTTCTGAGAGGGCACGGCCATCGGCAGGGCGGCATTGCCAGAGACCTTGGGAGCCTTTTCGATCTCCTCGGTGATCTGGCGGTTGAGTACCTCCGGGTCGGCGCCAACGCGCTCGATGATGCTGTTGATGTTGCCCTCGCGGCGATCCAGCAGCGCCTTGAGCAGGTGCTCCGGCTCGACCATTGAGCTTTCCAAGTCGGAGGCGATGCCCATCGCCTCCTGGAAGGCCTCCTGTGAGGAGACAGCCAGTTTATCCAGTCTCATTGACATTCTCCGTTCGTTTTGGGGAGTGCGGGGCGGGGGTGCTGCGCGCTGCTCCCTATTCGTGCCAAAGCCTGATGGCCTGGGAATCAGCCCGGGCCAAGGCGGTGATCTGCTGACGCATCTCCAACTCGTGCAGTCGGGCTTCCAGGCGCTGAGCCCGGCGCCGCAGGGTTTCGATTTCGTCTTCGCGGCGGGCCAGGCGGTTCTGCAGATCGATGATGCGCATCACCCCGGCCAGATTGATGCCCTCAGCCGTCAGCTCACCAATCAATTCCAGCTGCTCGATGTCGGCCTGGGAGTAGAGACGGGTGTTGCCGGCCGAGCGTTGCGGCGAAACCAGCCCCTTGCTTTCGTAGATGCGCAGGGTCTGGGGATGCACGCCAGCCAGTTCGGCAGCCACGCTGATCATATACAACGGGCGATT
>JAISUQ010000037.1 GCA_031272005.1 Coriobacteriales bacterium
AGCGCCACTACGGTAACCGCACCGCCTATCAAGGCCACCCGGGCAGCCAAGGCACACTCGGCCTTGCTCTCGCCTCTCATGCCGGCAAGCGCTGCCACCACACAACCGCCCAGGAGCAAGGCGTTGGCCAGGTAGTAAAGCCAAAGCAGGGGGCTGTCCCAGACAGGGCGTGAGGCCATGTTGTAGCTGTGTGCCATGACCACCACCAGCACAACAGAGATGACCACAGCCAGCCAGCCGGCCCAGGAGGGCAGCTGCTTGCGGGCCAGTACCAGATAGACCACAGCCACCACCACAAAGACCACGATGGCGATAAGCTCTTGCGTGATGCCGCTTGTCAGGTGCCCGAAGCCGTTGAATGCCCGGTCCCAGTGCTGCAGATGCACAAAGGAGGCGATGCCGCCTATCACCACGGCAGCCAGGGCAACAACCACGGCAGAGAGCTGAAGCTTCTCTCCCTTACCAAGTCCTGCCAACAGACCGGCCACGCAGAAGGTGCCGGCGCCCAGGCAGATGAACAGTGTGAAGATTATCAAAGGCCATTGGAGTTCCATGTCACTCTCCTCCCTGCCACTTGCGATTGCGCAGGATGAAGGCAAACGAAGGCTTGTTGCCGACATCCGGCAGATGATAGACGTCCGCATCGGTGAAAGGCTTGGCATAGTCACCGAGCTTGACGCGGGTCATCACCATGGTCTCATAGGACGTATCGCTGCCGAAGGAGGCCGGCTCACCGGGACCTTCAAGGTTTTCGATACCAGCTTCCAGGTCGCCAAAGTAACGCGCCCGGCCGCCGCACTGCTCCACACATTGTGGCAGTTGACCCTGAGCGGTCTTCTGCTCGCAGAGCGTGCACTTCTCCACGACCTTTTCCTCGTCGTTGAGGTAACGCACGCCGTAGGGGCAGGCCATGACACAGAACTGACAGCCGATGCACTTGGACTTGTCGATCTGCACCGAGCCGTCGGCCAGCTTGTGCGAGGCCTGCGTCGGGCAGACCTTGATGCACTCCGGGTCCACGCAATGCTGGCAGCCCATCGGCAGGAAGTACATCTCCACATCCGGGCAGACGGCGCCATCGAACTTCGGCGTCGGGCCGATGCGCAGAACCTTGTTCCAGAAATTGCCCACCGGAACGCCGTTGGCCGACTTGCAGGCCACGCTGCAGCCGAGGCAACCGACGCAGCGGTTGAGGTCTGTAACTATTGCATTTTGCATCAGTAATCACTCCCGTTCAGCGTATAGTCGGGCAGCCATTCCCTCAGGCGCGGGTCGGATGCGTCATGGATGATTTCGGTGCCGTCGGTATCGCAGGGAACCGGGTTGTTGAACGGGCTGTTCTCCGGCGTGGCCTTGTAGACCTTGACCGCGAAGCCGCGCATGCACGGCGAGGCCATGATCGGGTCGACGTTGTCCGGATTGATCAGGCGGTTGCAGTTGCAGAGCTCCTCACCGTGGTTGGGTGCCGACAGCTCCGGGAACCACCAGGCGTGCTCCAGGTTGACTACGCCCTCGCCGATGCCGTGGAACAGATCGACGACCTGGCGGATCTTGCCCCACTTGGTCTCGATCCAGGCCCAATCGCCCTGCTCCAGACCCAGCTTGGCGGCGTCCGCCGGATTGATCTCCATGCGCGGTGCCGGCCATTGCTCGCGGCACCAGGGCAGCTGGCGATGCTCGGAGTGGAAGTAGACCGGGATGCGACGACCGGTGGTGGCCAGCAGCGGATACTCCGCAAACAGCTCCGGGTCGCGCACCGGGCTCTCCAAGGGCTCCCGGTATTCCGGAATCAGCCATTGGGTGACCCACTCGTGGTTGGACAGGCCCTGGCCGCCATTGGCCACGCCGCCCGGGGTATAGCCGTTCTCGCCCATCTGGGCGATGCCGCCTACGGCATAGCGCTCGATGACCGTCGGCCAGAACTCGAACTTGCCAGTCGGCGTGGGGAAGCCGAAGCGGCGGGTCGGATCGGTGCCGGGGACTTCCAGGCCGGCGATGCCCTCAGCACGACCGACAGTGGACTTGATGACCCAGTAGCCGGTCTCCCAACGCCGATAGGTGCCCATGACCTTGGGATAGATCTTCTTGGCGTTCTGCCAGCCGTTCTTCTGGAAGTCTTCCTCGAACTCCATGTAGCTGTTGAATGGCAGGCGCTCGCCGGTAGGCTCGGAGGCCGCCTGGGCCATCTGGAACATATACTCGCAGGCATCCTCGGTGGTCGGGTCTTCCGGACCGACGGGCGCACCGAAGTCACGCAGGCTCCAGGGGAAGCCGAAGGCATGCGCAAAGGCCTTCATGAACATCGGGTCGTCCTTGGTGTCGCCCGGAGCCTCGACGCAGGGCACATTCATGCCCAGACCGCAATGCGGGCCCTGGCTGATACGCGGCCAGCGCATCTCCAGCCAGTGATAGATGGGCACCAGGATGTCGGCGCAGTCGGCGGTGGGATGATGCCAGAGGTTGGCCTCCATCCAGAAGTCCAGCTTGTTCATGGCCTCCCAGGCCGGCCCGGATTGACCCTGGTTCATGAAGGAGCCGGAGTCGTTGGCGCCGGCGACAATCGGATAGGGATCGCTGGTCAGTACGGCCTCCCAGATCTTGTTGGGGTTGGACCACTGGCCGTACCACTTCGACAGCGGCCAGTCCTCGCCGCCGACCATCTTGGCGTTGCTCTCGAAGCCATTGGCCGGTGACGTGGGGTCGGCCAACTCCAGGACATCAGCGTTCATGTCCTTGTAGGCGTACGTCCAGGCGCCGCCAATGAAGGCGTAGGGCAGCCAGCACTCGTCGTTGAAGTAGGCGTGTGTTGGTCCGCGGTTGCCGCCGGGGATGTCCATGTTGCCGGTCATGTGCACCAGCATCATGATGCTGCGCAGGGTCTGGTAGTTGTTGCCGTTCTGGTCCATGGCCAGAGAGACGTGCAGACCGCCGTTGCCGTGGTCGGCGCCCTCCGGACGGGTGGCCCAGGCCAGACAGGCCCCTTCGATCTTCTCGGCATCGACGCCGGTGACCTCCTCGGCCCACTGCATCGTCTTGTCGGCCAGCATATCCACGAAATAGGCCCAGACGGTGCGGGCTTTGACGGTGCTTCCGTCCTTGAGCGTCACTTCGCCTTCCCAGACCAGGTCGGGGTCGATGCTGTCGAACTTGGTGGGCTCGGGCAGCCAACCCTCCCAGGGAGTCCCCTCTTTGGCCACGCGGCCGTTCTTGTAGGCGTTCTCCATGGTGATGAACTCGCCCTCCCACTGCCCGGTACGCACGTAGTAGTAGGACAGGGCGTCGTTGCCGGTGGCGCCGGCGGCGGCCTTGGTGGCGTCGTGGACGTAGAACTTCTGATACGAGCCGCCCTCCACAACATCGCTTTCCTTGAGCAGGCGGGTCTTCATGTCGTGCGGGCCGGAGTTGTCAATCATCCAGCCACCGCTGGGCTCCATGTCCTCCACCACCAGGAAGGGGGCATTGGTCCAGCGCTTCATGTGCAGCTCGTCGATGAGGTTCTTATCCCAGATCAGCTTGGCCCAGGACAGGGCGATGGCCTGGTCGGTACCGGGACGGATGTTCAGCCAGTAATCGGCTTCCTTGCCGATGCCGGTCTGGCGCGGGTCGACGATGATGAAGGTATCGCACTTGTTGATGGCGTTGACCACGTTACGACAGGAGTCGTCGTAGTTGGAATACTCGATGTTGCCGCCCCACTCCACATAGACCCGCGGCTCTTCGGCCGAGGTCATCCAGTTGGAGGCATAGGAGTCGGTGGTCGAGGTGGTCAAGAAGCGCGGGCCCTTGCAGACGCAGGAGGCCACGTGGTGGTTGGCAGCGCCGGTGATGATGGCCAGGGTGGCATAACCGCCCATGGCCCACATCCGGCTGGTGCCGTTCATGGTGAAGATGCCGGTGCCGGTGTACTTATCCACGACCTCGTGGAACTTCTCGGCAGCGGTCTGCATGGCCTCGTCCCAGGAGACCCGCACCCAACCGGGATCCTC